>DATATK010000172.1:0-3687 GCA_036268825.1 Rhizomicrobium sp.
CGGGATGCAGCGCGATCACGCTCTCCGCATTCGCGCGCACCAGCGGATAGCCTTTAACCTTGTCCACGATGGTGGAGATCACCGGATGGCGGTCGGCGGCGAGGAAGGAAAGCGCCGCGATGCGGCCGCGCGGCAGCAGGCGGTAAACATATTCGTCGGTGCAGATGTTGACCGACACCACATGCTGCGGCGCAGCGCGCGCGGGCATGACGCCGCAAAGGGCGAGCCCCGACAGAAATGCAACTAGATGCCGTCCCGCGCGCATATTGACCAACTAGTCCCTACACTACATCTCTAACGTGCCGTCGGAGGACTCATGTACCGGATTTTCGCCGCGGCCGCGCTCCTCGCGGCCAGTGTTTCGTGCACCGCGCTCGCCGCACCCTCGCCCGCTTCCATTCTTGCCGCCAACAAGGCCGCCAGCGGCGGCGCCGCGTGGGACGGCAAGGCGACGCTTTCGCTCGAATACGATTATTCCGGTCAGGACTTGTCGGGCAAATCGCACGAGACGATCGATCTGGCGAACGGGCGCTATATGGAGGATTTCGCCATCGGCCCCATCACCGGCGCGCAAGGTTTCGATGGATCGCGCGCGTGGTCGAAGGAGCAATCCGGCACCGTCGCCTATCAGGAAGGCGGCGACTCGCGCGCGCTGGCCGTCAACCAGGGTTATCGCGACGCGAATTTGTGGTGGCGTCCGGGCTTCGATGGCGCGGTCATCAGATATGCCGGCACGCGCCCCGGCCGCGACGGCGCGACGTTCGATGTGCTGGTGGTGACGCCCAAAGGCGGCGCGGCGTTCGAGGGGTGGTTCGACACCGCGACGCATCTTCTCATCGGGGTCATGGAAAAGCGCGCGGGCGTGGTCAATCTTCTGGGCTATACCGGTTACAGCAAGGAAGCGGGCGTGGTGCTGGCGCATCACATTCTCACCAGCACCGGCGATCCGCGCTTCGACACGCTGATCGGACTGAAGCACGCGCAGTTCGAGAGCAGGCAGCCGGATTCCACATTCGCGATTCCGAAAGAGACCATCGACGCGAGCATCGCGGGCGGCGCGCATGAAACGACGATCCCGATAAAAGTGATCGGCAACCACATCTATGGCGACGCGATGGTGGACGGCAAAGGCCCGTTCCAGTTCGTGTTCGATACCGGCGGCGTGAACCTGTTGACGCCCACCGTCACCCGGACGCTCGGCCTCACCAGCGAAGGCAATATCCAGGGCTCCGGCACCGGCGCGAACACGGTGCAGAGCGGCGTGACGAAGGTGAACGATCTTCAGATCGGCAAAGCCTCGATCCGCGACAAGGCGTTCTATGTGTTCCCGCTGGAGAATCTTTACCCCAGCGGCGGCGTGCAGATGCTGGGCATGGCGGGCTACGAAACTTTCCGCCGCTTCGTCACGCGCATCGACTATGCGAACCAGACGCTGACCCTGACCGATCCGAAATATTTCGATCCGAAGGGTGCCGGAACGCCGGTTCCGATCACGTTCAACGACAACGACGTGATCGCGAAAGGCAGCTTCGCCGGAATCCCCGGCGCGTTCCTGATCGACACCGGATCGGGCAGCGACCTGACGCTCAACACCGCGTTTTCCGCGGCGCACGACCTGCGCAGCAAATTCCCGCATGGCGTGGACGTGGTGGGCGGCTATGGCGTCGGCGGACCGTCCGTCGAATTCGAGACGCGCGGCGGGCCGCTGATGATCGGCTCGGTGGAGATCGCGCATCCGGTCGTCGGCTTCTCATCCGACAAGAAAGGTTCGGAGGCGAACCCCAACATCGCCGGCAATATCGGCAGCGCGGCGCTGAAGCGTTTCGTCGTGACCTTCGATTACGGGCACGGCGTGATGTATCTTAAGCCCGCGTCGCGCGCGATGGACGATCTCGATACCTTCGACCGCGCCGGGATGTGGGTGAACCTCGATCCGGCCGGTTTCAAAATCATCTTCGCCGACAAGGGCGCGCCGGCACAAGCGGCGGGCCTGAAGGCGAACGACATCATCGTCGCCGTGGACGGCAAGCCCGCGAAAGACATCACCCTGTCGGACCTGCGCTATCGCCTGCGCAACGGCAAGCCGGGAAGCGTGATGAAATTCACATTGAAAGACGGCAGAACCGCCAGCGTGACGCTGCGCGATCTGATTTGAGGGGAAATCCATGACCGATACGACGATGACCACCGATGCCATGCCACCGAAGCGGAGCTGGAGACAGAACCGCATCGCGCGGGTGCTGATCATGTTCGCCTCGCTGATGGGGGCTTACGCGCTGCCGCAGATCGCCGGGCAGATCGTGCTCAAGAAGTTGCCCGCCGCCGACAGGGATGCCGCCGTCGCCGTCACGGTTGGATTGGGCATCATCCTCGCCCTCTGGATCTATAGCTGGCTGGTGCATCGGCTGGAGAACCGCCGGCCCATCGCCGAGCTTCGCGCCAGCGACGCGCCGCTGGGATTGATCGAAGGGCTGATCATCGGCATCGGCATCATCAGCGCCGTGATCGGCGTCATAAAGCTCATGGGCGACGCCGTGATCACGCTCGGCACGCCGCCGACGCTGCCGTTCATCATGATCGCCGTGGCGGCGATTTCCGGCGTCTGCGAAGAGCTGATCTTCCGCGGCGCGCTGTTCCGCATCACGGAAGAAATGTTCGGCACATTGGTCGCGCTCATTATCTCCGCCGCGCTTTTTGGCGGCGGGCACATCTTCAATCCGCACGCGACATGGGAAAGCAGCACCGCCATCGCCATTGAGGCGGGCCTCCTGCTCGGCTTCGCCTACACCGCGACGCGCTCGCTGTGGCTGCCGATCGGATTGCATGCGGGGTGGAACCTGGCCGAAGGCGGCATCTACTCGACGTCGGTGTCCGGCGGCAAAGTCATCAACGGCGTGTTCGTCACCACCATGAAGGGCCCCGACATCATCACCGGCGGCGGCTTCGGGCCGGAAGCGTCCGTCGTGGCGGTGGGCGTGTGCACGGTGCTGACCATTGTCTTCGCCATCGTCACTTTCCGCCGCGGCGAATGGAAAGGCCTGCGCCTGCGGATCCGGGCGGCGTAGGAGCTTGAAATGACGGACACAGCCGCAACACCCATCAAGCGAAGCTGGCGCAACAACCGCCTGCTGCGCCTGCTGATATTGTTCGTCACGCTGATGGTCATCTACGCCGTGGCGCAAGAGCTCGGCGAGAGGTCTTTGCCGAAGTTCGCGCATCTGGACGCGCACATGTCGCTTGCGCTGGGTTACGGACTGGGCGTCGCGGCAAGCCTCGCGGCGTATGTGTGGCTGGTGCACGTCCTGGAACGGCGCTCTCCCATCGGCGAACTCGCTCCGCGCAAGGCGCCGGGCGGCCTGCTCGCCGGTTTCCTGCTGGGTGTGGGCATCATCAGCGCGGTGATCGGCGTGATGTGGCTGATGGGCGCGGCGACGCTCGCGCTCAACACGCCGCCATTGCCGTCGTTCGCGATGGTGGCGGTCGCGATCGTTTCGGCGGTGTGCGAGGAACTGATCTTCCGCGGCGCTTTGTTCCGCATTCCCGAGGAGATGTTCGGCACGCTCGTGGCGATAGTGATCTCGGGGCTGCTGTTCGGCGGCGCGCACATCGTCAATCCGCACGCGAACTGGGCGAGCAGCACGGCCATCGTCATCGAAGCGGGGCCGCTGTTCGGCCTGGCCTATGCCG
>DATATK010000173.1:0-15317 GCA_036268825.1 Rhizomicrobium sp.
CGCGGGACAAGGAAATGAAGGGCGAGAAGTAAGCCAAATTGCACCTCCCCCTTGTGGGGAGGTCGAAAAAGCGAAGCTTTTTCGGGTGGGGGACCGACCGTTGTTCCAGCGCAATCCCGGAGCCGCCAATCGCGCCCGAACCCTCCGTTTGGGTGCGACGCGGCATGAACGTAGATTGTGGCGGGAATTGCGTATGCTCAATCGAAACGGTTACCACTTTCGCAGGCAAGTGCCGCTTTGCGAGTTCATTGCGGATTTCGCCGAGCACGGCCATAAGCTGATTGTCGAACTCGACGGCAACCAGCATGGGCTCAAAGCGGAACATGCGCGAGATGAGTTGCGCGATAAGGTGATCGGGGAGCAGGGATATCAAGTGCTGCGTTTTTGGAATTGGGAACTGGATGACGATATCGACGCCGTGGTCGCGAGAATCGTGCACGAATTGACGCAGCGGCCCCCCACCCGAAAACGCTTCGCGTTTTCGACCTCCCCACAAGGGGGAGGTGCTTCCTAATGTTCTCCAAAATCCTCATCGCGAACCGGGGCGAGATCGCCTGCCGCGTGATCAAGACGGCCCGCAGGATGGGCATCAGGACCGTCGCGGTCTATTCCGACGCGGATGCGGATGCGCTGCATGTGGAGATGGCCGACGAGGCGGTGAATATCGGCCCCGCTCCGTCGGCGCAGTCCTACTTGCAGATCGACAAGATCGTCGCCGCCTGCAAACAGACCGGCGCCGAGGCGGTGCATCCGGGTTACGGCTTTCTTTCGGAGCGCGAGGCGTTTGCGGAGGCGCTGGCGAAAGCGGGCGTTGTGTTCATCGGGCCGAACAACCACGCCATCGCGGCGATGGGCGACAAGATCGAATCCAAGAAGCTCGCGCTCGCCGCCAAGGTGAACACGGTGCCGGGTTTCATCGGCGAGATCACGAGCGCGGAGCACGCCAGGAAGATCGCGAAAGAGATCGGTTATCCGGTGATGGTGAAAGCCTCCGCCGGCGGCGGCGGCAAGGGCCTGCGCATCGTGCACAAGGAAGAGGAGTTGGTGCAGGCGATCCAGTCCTCGCAGCACGAGGCCAAGGCGAGCTTCGGCGACGACCGGCTGTTCGTCGAGAAATTCGTCACCGAGCCGCGGCATATCGAGATCCAGCTGATCGGCGACAAGCACGGCAACGTGCTTTATCTCAACGAGCGCGAATGCTCTATCCAGCGCCGCCACCAGAAAGTGATCGAGGAGGCGCCGTCGCCGTTCCTCGATGTGAAAACGCGAAAGGCGATGGGCGAACAGGCCGTCGCGCTGGCCAAGGCCGTGGGCTACGACAGCGCCGGCACGGTCGAGTTCATTGTCGACAAGGACCGCAATTTCTACTTCCTCGAAATGAACACGCGCCTGCAGGTCGAGCATCCCGTGACGGAGCTGATCACCGGCCTCGATCTCGTCGAGCTGATGATCCGCTCGGCCGCGGGCGAGAAGCTGCCGATCAGGCAAAGCGACGTGAAGCTGGACGGCTGGGCCGTCGAGGCGCGCATCTATGCGGAAGATCCCTATCGCGGCTTCCTGCCGTCCACCGGACGTCTCGTCCGTTACCGGTCGCCTGCGGAGGGCACGATCGGCGACGTCACCGTGCGCAACGACACCGGCGTCTATGAGGGCGGCGAAATCTCGATCTATTACGACCCGATGATCGCCAAGCTCTGCACGCATGCGCCGTCGCGCGCGGCGGCGATCGATGCGATGGGCGCGGCGCTGGACGAATTCCGGATTGACGGGATCAATCACAACATCGCCTTCCTCGACGCGATCATGCACAACGCGCGCTTTCGCGAGGGCCGCCTCACCACCGGCTTCATCGCCGAGGAATATCCCGACGGCTTCCACGGCCGCCCGCTCGACGACGCGATGACACGCCGCTTCATCGGCGCCGCGGTCGCCGCCAAGCTGCTGCGCACTAACCGCGCCAGCGAAATCTCCGGCACTTTGAACGGCGCCCATCGCGCCGCCAGCAACTTCACCGCCTCGATGGGCATGAAGAACTTCGCCGTGACCGACGCACATATCCACGAGGGCCGCCTGTTCGCGCGGATCGACGGCATCGCCTATGGCGCGGCGACGGACTGGCATCTGGGCGATCCGGTGATGCACCTGAAGGAAAAAGACGGCGGCGAATTCGCGATCCAGATCGCGCGCCAGCAAGGCGGCGGCAACCGGCTACGCCAGGGCGGCGCGCAGGCCACTGTGACCGTGCGCAGCCCCGTCGCGGCCGAGCTCGCCGCGCTGATGCCGGTGAAGGCGGCGGCGGACACGTCGAAATTCCTGCTCTGCCCAATGCCGGGCCTCGTCGTCTCGATCAACGCCGAAGTCGGCCAGGATGTGAAGGCCGGTCAGTCCCTCGCCGTGGTCGAGGCGATGAAGATGGAGAACGTCCTCCTCGCCGAACGCGATGGCCGCGTGAAGAAGGTCAACGCCAAAAAGGGCGACAGCCTCGCGCTCGACGACGTGATCCTCGAATTCGCCTAGCGCCGGGCGTTGGTTTTCGCCAGCGCTCTGCCTCTCAATCGAATGCGGTCAACCGTTCGGCTTGCTTTGGCGGAGCCGAAAGGCAAGGATTCCGCCATGAGCGAAGACACGCCCGACCTCACATCCCTGCGCCTGCGTATCGAAGGTTACGTTCAGGCCGTGGGTTATCGCAACTTCGTGATCGCGGAGGCCGCAAGGCTCGGTATCGACGGCTGGATCCGCAACCGCTCCGACGGGACGGTCGAGGCGCTGGTCTCGGGCGAGACCAAGGCGGTCGAAGCCATCGTGGCGGCCTGCATGCGCGGCCCGGAAGGCTCGCGCATCAAGGACGTCGAGTTGCACAATGCCGAGCCGCCGGACGAGAAAGGCTTCCGCCGCCGGCCTTCCGTTTGATCGGGCGTGTAGTCACACGCGCTTGCGGATCAGTTCGCGGAAGACGGAGATCGCGAAGGTCAGCATGCCGAGCGCCGTGATGCCTTCGCCCGTGCTCATGAACGGAACATATTTGGGATCGTTGCCGCTCGCGATGAACAGGCCGAGCGACGTCACCATCACGATGCTGCCCACCGCACCCAGCACAAAGTTCGTCCACGCCAGGCGCGGCGACATCGTCGCGGCGGTCAGCGCGTAGAACGTGCCATAGAGCGCCATCGTCACCCAGCCGACGAGATTGAGATGGGCATGCGCGGCCGCCTCCGCGAAATCGTGCGTCGCCGCCATATGCATGCCCCACAACATGCCAGTCAAAACACTGATGACGCCAAACGCAAAGAACGCTGCAGACACGCGCGGCATGATCCCCCCCCCCACTGCGATGCGTTATCCTAAACCGAACGAACCGGCCCGAACAACTCTTCGAACGCGCCCTTGAGCGCCACGTCGACATCCGCCATCGAGACCAGGATGCCGAGATCCGCGAGGCTGGTCACGCCGTGGCCCCGCACGCCGCAGGGCACGATACCGTCGAAATGCGTCAGGTCGGGATCGACGTTGAAGGCGATGCCGTGAAATGTCACCCATTTGCGCACGCGCACGCCGATGGCGGCGATCTTGTCCTCGCGCCTCTCTTCAGATTTGGCCCCCCGCGCGACCCAGATGCCGACGCGGCCTTCGCGCCGCTCGCCCTTCACGGCGAAGCGCGCGAGGGCGCGGATCATCCATTCCTCAAGGTCGCGCACATAGCCGCGCACGTCGGCCTTGCGGCGCTTGAGGTCGAGCATCGCGTATGCCACACGCTGGCCCGGGCCATGATAGGTGAACTGCCCGCCGCGCCCGGTCGCATAGACCGGAAAGCGCGCGTCCAGCAGGTCGGCCTCCTTCGCGCTGGTGCCGCCGGTGTAGATCGGCGGGTGTTCGACCAGCCAGACCATCTCGTTCGCCCGGCCCTCGGCAATGGCGGCCGCGCGGTCCTCCATGAAGGCGACGGCCTCCGGATAGGGCAGCAATCCGTCCCGGACCACCCAGTCCGGCCGGTTCCTGGTGATGTCGATCAGGTCCGCCATTAACTCCGCCGAAAGCATAGTCGCGCGAGGATTTGCGCCTCACCAGCTGGATAGGCAAATGTCCCCCAATATCGAGAACGTCAAGGTCGAGATTTCCGTGGTCCTGGGCCGGTCGGTCATTCCGATGCACCAATTGCTCCGCATGGGGCGTGGCGCGGTCATCGAACTGAACTCCAAACAGGACGACGCCGTGATGATCCTGGCCAACGACAAGCCGGTCGCGAAAGGGGATATCGTCATCCAGGGCGACAAGATCGCCGTCTCCATCTCGGAAATCCTGCGTGGCTACCAATAACGCGCATATAGTGTGGAATGTTTTATTCCACGGCTTATTCTTGCAATATAGAAGATCGGCGCGTATCTCTCTGTGGAACCGCCTTTGGGCGGTCCGTTGGAGGCCGCCTTGCTGCCCATCTCTCTTGACCCGGCGTCCCTGAAGATCGGCCTGACGGGCCTCGGCGAAGGCCTGGCGCGGCGGGCGGCTCTGCTGGCCGAAGCCGGCATCGAACCCATCATCTTGGCGCCCGAAGCCGACTCGCTGGAAGGCCTGAACGTCCTGTTCGTGGCCGGGCTGGAGCCCAAGCGCGCCGCCCGCCTCGCGCATCGTGCGCGGTCGCAGGGCATCCTCGTCAATGTCGAGGACGTGTCGGCGCTGTGCGACTTCCACGTCCCCGCCATCGTCCGCCGCGGCGACCTGCTGCTCACGGTCTCCACCGGCGGTTGCGCGCCCGGCCTGGCGCGGATGATCCGCGAATGGCTGGAGACGCGCCTGGGCCTGGAATGGAGTGGACGGCTGCGCGAGGTCTCGCAGGCCCGCGAAGCCTGGCGCAAGCAAGGCAATGCTCCGGCGGATGTCGCGCGGCAGACGCGCGACTTCGTCGATGAGCGGAACTGGCTCGCATGAGCGCCGTCACGGTCATCGACACACGGCGCGGCGCCCCGCGCGCATTCGATCTCGCGAGCACTCACGGCATCGAGCCAATTGCGAAGGCACGCCTCGCGCAGCTTCAGAACGCGCTCAAGGATCGCGATGCCATCGGCATCCTGCGTCTCGCATTGGTCGAGGAATTCGCGGGCCGGGCTGCGGTCGTGTCGTCGTTCGGCGCGGAGTCCGCGGTGCTCCTGCACATGGTGGCGCAGATCGATCCGGCGACGCCGGTCCTGTTCCTCAACACCGGCAAGCTATACGGCGAAACCTTGCGCTATCGCGACCGCCTGCAGGACGAGATCGGCCTCACCGATCTGCGCTCCATCGGCCCGAACCCTAATGATCGCGCGGATCGCGACCCCGAAGGGACGCTGTGGTCGCGCGATACCGACGCGTGCTGCAATTTCCGCAAGGTGGTTCCGGTGCGCCGCGCGCTGGAAGGCTTCGACGCCCAGATCACCGGCCGCAAGCGTTTCCAGACGCATGCGCGCGCCGCGATGGAGAAAGTCGAGTTCTTCGAAGGCCGCTTCCGCTTCAACCCGCTCGCCGAATGGTCGCTCGCCGATCTCGAAACCTATATGGTGCAGCACAATCTGCCGCGCCATCCGCTGGTGGAAGACGGCTACCCCTCCATCGGCTGCATGCCCTGCACCCGCCGTGTCCAAACCGGCGAGGCCTATCGCGACGGCCGCTGGGCCGGCCTCGACAAGGACGAATGCGGCATCCACACCGGCCTGGACGGCGAGGGCATCTGACGCGTCAGAGCGCCGCGCGAATCGCCTGGAGCGATTTCAGCAGGCCCTCGGCCGAATCGAGCGGCAGGCAGCTTGGGCCGTCGCACAACGCCTTGTCCGGATCGGGATGGAATTCGAGGAACACGCCATCGGCGCCCGAGGCGACGGCGGCTTTGGCGATGATCGGCACGCCCCCGCGCCGTCCGCCGGTCGTACCGCCCTGAGTTCGGGGGTCGGCGCCGGGAAGTTGGACGGCGTGGGTCGCGTCGATGGTCACCGGCACGCCGAGCCGCTTCATCTCGGAGATGCCGAGCATGTCCACGACCAGGTTGTTGTAGCCGAACGAGTTGCCGCGCTCGCACAGGATGGTGAACTCGCCTGGCGCCGCCTCGTGGATTTTGGAGACGATGTTGCGGCAGTCCCACGGCGCGAGGAACTGGCCCTTCTTGACGTGAAGCCAGCCGCCGGCCGCCGCCGTCGCGCGCGCCGCCGCGACGACGAGGTCGGTCTGGCGGCACAGGAAGGCGGGAATTTGCACCAGATCGGCAACCGCCGCGACCGGCCCGGTTTGGTCGATCTCGTGGATATCGGTCGCGATGGGCACATCCAGCTTGGCCTTCACCGCGGCCAGCATCTCGAGGCCCTTGGCCAAGCCGGGTCCGCGATAGGAGGTGATCGACGACCGGTTGGCCTTGTCGAAGCTCGCTTTGAACACGAACGGCATGCCCAGCCTGGCCGTCACCGCCTTCAGATGCGTGGCGGTCTCCATCGCCAATTCGAGGTTTTCCAGAACGTTGAGCCCCGCGATGCAGACCAGCGGCTGCCTGTCGCCAATGGCGAGATTCCACTTCTTGAGGTGCAAGACGGCCATGTCCGGAAGTCCCTGTTTGTCGCCGCTTCATAGCAGAGTCTGACGGCGCCGCACTCCCCGCGCCCGGCGGCGGTCGCCCCGCCCCGAAACCCGGGAAAAAGGCCGCTTCCCAAGCCGGGCCCGGTTTGCTACATCCCGCCACCCTCGGATGCGGTCGTGGCGGAATTGGTAGACGCACTACCTTGAGGTGGTAGCGCCGCAAGGCGTGGAAGTTCGAGTCTTCTCGACCGCACCAGTTTGCTCATTAAGGTATTGGATTTTGTCCCTCAGATCAGTGTCCAATGCCCAGAGAATTGCGCGTAGTTGACCCAGTCACTTTGCAAAAGCTTGCCATGATCTCGTACGTCCACCCACGCCTTCCAGCCGTTTGATTCAGCATCGAGTTGCATCACCTCGGCGGTGCGCGATGGAGTCCTGTTGGCGCGGTATTTCTGTCCAACGGAAAATTTCATGACTTCTTGCTGCTCATCGCCCAACAACGCGTTGGTTGAGACGCCGAGCAAAGGAGCGAGCTTACGCGCCGTCTCCGCGCCCATGTTACGCGCCGCACGCTCGATTTGGGATATATATTGCGGGGCGACGTCGGCCAATTCGCCCAGTTGACCCTGCGCAAGGCCCCGCCATTCGCGGATCACCTTGAGTGGCACTTCCCCCGCTGCAAGGCGACGCGCGATAGCGGCAGGAAACTTGTCATCATTTCGCGCAGCAATTGCGCGCTCGATCAAGGCTGCATCTTCAACATGCCCATCGGTGAGATTCTTGTATTCGGACCAGGGCAGCACGGCATAAGCGGGCTCGTTTTGCTCGTCGCGGATAATCTGCACTTTCGACATTCGTTTTCTCCGTTCTACCGATATACTTCACGGCGATGGGCCACATCCAGCACCGCGATCGTCTCAGCCGTTTCTTCAAAAACCACCCGCCAATCCCGGTGGCGAAGGCGCAGAAAATCGGAGCCCTTCAGCGCCACGACATCCTGTGGCAGCCCTGCGGCATAGGCGTCGATTTTGTCCATAACCGCGTCGCGGTCTTTGGCCGAAAGGGTTTTTAGCCCTTTGATCGCGGTGCGGCTGTACGAAACGGCTTTCACCCCGCATATATAGCTTATGCTATACATCTTGTAAAGCGTGTGCTGTTGCGCGCGAACGCATGGTGGAACGGCTCTGCAGGCTCGTTTTTTCTTTGCCTTGTCGTGGCTCGATTCGCCGGATTATTTCTCTCGCATCCGCTAGGATGCGGTGCTTTCGTCCGACTGAGACCATGATTCCCAATTCCTATCCCACGCTCGATTTCGACCTCGGCGACACGGCCGACATGATGCGCGACAGCGTGCGCAGCTTCGTGTCCGACCGCATCGCGCCCCTGGCGGACGAGATCGACAAGACCAACACCTTTCCCCGCCACCTCTGGCCGCAAATGGGCGAGCTCGGCCTGCACGGCGTGACGGTGGAGGAAGAGTGGGGCGGCATCGGGCTGGGCTACCTGGAGCACTGCATCGCCGTGGAAGAGGTGAGCCGCGGCTCGGCGTCGGTCGGGCTTTCCTACGGCGCGCATTCCAATCTCTGCGTCAACCAGATCCGCCGCAACGGCACGGATGATCAGAAACGCCGCTATTTGCCCAGACTGATCTCTGGCGAACATGTCGGCGCGCTGGCGATGAGTGAGAGCGGCTCGGGCTCCGACGTCGTCTCCATGCGGTTGCGCGCCGAAAAGCGCGGCGACCGCTACGTGCTGAACGGCACCAAGATGTGGATCACCAACGGCCCGCAGGCCGACACGCTGGTCGTCTACGCCAAGACCGAACCCAGCGCCGGTCCGCGCGGCATCACCGCCTTCCTGATCGAGAAGGGCTTCAAGGGATTCACCACCGCGCAGAAGCTCGACAAGCTCGGCATGCGCGGCTCCGACACCAGCGAGCTGGTGTTCGAGGACTGCGAAGTCCCCCAAGAGAACGTGATGGGCCGCGAGGGCGATGGCGTGCGCATCCTGATGAGCGGGCTCGACTACGAGCGCGCGATCCTCGCGGCGGGCTCCATCGGCATCATGCAGGCTTGCCTCGATCTGGTCGTGCCGTATGTCCACGACCGCAAACAGTTCGGCCAGCCGATCGGCTCGTTCCAACTGATGCAGGGCAAGCTCGCCGATATGTATGTCGCGCTCTCCGCCGCGCGCGCCTATGTCTACGCCGTAGCCCGCGCCTGCGACCGCGGCCGCACCACCCGCAAGGACGCCGCCGGCGCGATCCTCTACGCCGCCGAGAAGGGCGTATGGATGGCGCTGCAAGCCATCCAGGTCCTCGGCGGCAACGGCTACATCAACGACTTCCCCGCCGGCCGCCTCCTGCGCGACGCCAAGCTCTACGAGATCGGCGCGGGGACGAGCGAGATACGGCGCTGGCTGATCGGGCGGGAATTGTTCGAGGAGACGGGCTAAGAAAGTTCGTCCGGCGGATAGAGCTGAGCGCTGTGCATAATGCGGAGGGTCTCAATTGTCGTCCGGCTCTCATCGAGACGATAGATTCCAATATATGGCAGTCCCGAAATCACAAGTTCCCTGGTGCGCGGGGTCCGTCCCACACGGCCCATAAGGGGATATTCGAGAAGGCCGAGAATCCGCGTCCGGATTCTTGCCGCCACTTGCGCTGCGGCGGCCGGGTTGTCCCTGGCAATATAACGACGAATGCGTATCAGGTCGTTTCGCGGCTGTTCATCCCAAATAAGGCGCATATATCAGAACCTGATCGTCGTTTTGGGCGGCGGCAATTCGTTCTCCGTTCCCCAGCTTTCGAGCCAGCGCATCATATCCTCGTTCGAAATAAAGGGGCCGCCGGCTTTGGAGCGGGCGAGCGCTCGCTTGGTCAGCGCAAGCTCTTGCGCCTGGATTTCGAGAAAACCTTCGATGGCGATGGCTGCAAAGGCGGATTTCGAGCGCTTGGCTTGCCGCGCCTCCTTCTCCAGCTTATTTGAGAGCTTGCGGTCGATGCGAAGCGACAGGGTGACGTCCTTGGTCATGGGCGGCGTCCGCTAAAATGTAATACATTGTATGACACCGGCCCGGGCGGGTCAAACCCAAGGTGATGCAGAATGTCCGACATCGTGATTCTTTCCGGCGCTCGCACGCCCATGGGCGGGTTCCAGGGTGAGCTTTCGGGGCTCACGGCGCCGCAGCTTGGCGCGGGCGCCATCGCGGGGGCGGTGGCGCGCTCTGGGATCAAGCCGGAGGATGTGAGCGAGGCCGTGATGGGCAACGTGCTGTCGGCCGGCGTCGGCCAGGCGCCGGCGCGGCAGGCGTCGCGTTTCGCCGGTCTGCCGGATGGCGTGCCGTGCACGACGATCAACAAGGTCTGCGGCTCGGGCATGAAGGCGGTGATGATCGGCGCGGATCAACTCGCGCTCGGCCGGGCAGACGTCGTCGTCGCCGGCGGGATGGAGAGCATGACGAACGCGCCTTACCTGTTGCCCAAGGCGCGCGGCGGCTATCGCCTCGGCCATGGCGAGATCAAGGACCACATGTTCCTCGACGGTCTGGAGGACGCCTATGAGCATCGCCTGATGGGCACTTATGCCGAAGATGCCGCGCGGCACTATCAGTTTACCCGCGAGGACCAGGATGCCTACGCCGTGGAATCGCTGATGCGCGCCAAAGCGGCGCAGGCGAGCGGCGCGTTCAAGGACGAGATCGTGAGCATGAAGCTCACCGGCCGCGGCGGCGAGACCGAAGTCTCCACCGACGAGCAGGCGCGCAAGGCCGATCCCGCGAAGATCCCCACCCTCAAGCCCGCTTTCGCCAAGGATGGAACGGTGACAGCCGCGAATTCCTCGTCAATTTCCGATGGCGCCGCGGCGCTGGTGCTGACGCGCGCCGATTACGCGCAAGCGCGCGGTCTCACGCCAGTGGCCCGCATCGTGTCGCAGGCGAGCCATGCCGGCGAGCCGCGCTGGTTCACCACCGCGCCGGTCGGCGCGATCACAAAGGCGCTCAAGCTCGCCGGCTGGACGAAGGGCGATGTCGATCTGTTCGAGATCAACGAAGCCTTCGCCAATGTCGCGATGATCGCGATGCGCGACCTCGGCCTCGACCACGCCAAGGTCAACGTCAACGGCGGCGCCTGCGCACTGGGCCATCCGATCGGCGCCAGCGGCGCGCGCATCCTGGTGACGCTGGTCAATGCGCTGAAGACGCGCGGCTTGAAACGCGGCATCGCCAGCCTCTGCATCGGCGGCGGCGAAGCGACGGCGATGGCGGTGGAACTGCTGTGAGAAGCGGGCGCGCACTGAACCTCCCCCTTGCGGGGAGGTCGAAAAAGCGAAGCTTTTTCGGGTGGGGGCGAAGGCGCGCCCGCGTCGCCCCCACCCGAACCGCTTTCGCTTCGCTACAGCGGTTCGACCTCCCCACAAGGGGGAGGTGCAAGTCGTGACCACGCTAAAGTCCTCTGTGGCGCCAACAAGCGCCGCCTTCAAGGCGAACGCCGCCGCGATGGGCAAGCTCACATCCGAACTCAAATCCAGACTGGCGACTGCTGCCCTCGGCGGCGACGAGCGGTCGCGCAAGCGGCATACCGAGCGGGGCAAGCTGCTGCCGCGCGCGCGGGTCGAGCGGCTGATCGATCCGGGGTCGCCGTTTCTGGAGCTGTCGCCGCTGGCGGCGAACGGGATGTATGAGGGCGACATCCATGGCGCGGGGATCATCACCGGGATCGGGCGCGTCGAGGGGCGCGAATGCGTGATCGTCTGCAACGACGCCACGATCAAGGGTGGCACCTATTATCCGATGACGGTGAAGAAGCATCTGCGGGCGCAGGAGATCGCGCGCGAGAACCGGCTGCCGTGCATCTATCTGGTGGACAGTGGCGGCGCCAACCTGCCGAACCAGGCGGAGATATTCCCGGACCGCGAACATTTCGGCCGCATCTTCTACAATCAGGCGACGCTCTCGGCCGCCGGCATCCCGCAGATCGCATCCGTGATGGGCTCGTGCACGGCGGGCGGCGCTTACGTCCCGGCGATGAGCGACGAGACCATCATCGTCAAAGAGCAGGGCACCATCTTCCTCGCCGGGCCGCCGCTGGTGAAGGCCGCAACCGGGGAGATCGTGACGGCGGAGGAACTGGGCGGCGCCGACGTGCACGCGAAAATCTCCGGCGTCGCCGACCACTTGGCCAATGACGACACCCACGCGCTCGCCATCGCGCGGCGCATCGTGGCCAATCTCAATCATGAGAAGAAGCCCGACATTCCGCTTCGCGCGCCGCGCCCGCCGGCCTACGACACCGCCGAGCTCGACGGCATCGTGCCGCAATCCCTCGCCACGCAATATGACGCGCGCGAAGTGATCGCGCGGCTGGTCGATGGTTCGGAGCTCGACGAGTTCAAGAAATTTTACGGCACGACCATCGTCACCGGCTTCGCGCATATCGAGGGCATGCCGGTCGGCATCGTCGCCAACAACGGCATTCTCTTTTCGGAATCCGCGCTCAAGGCGGCGCATTTCATCGAGCTGTGCTGCCAGCGCCGCGTGCCGCTGCTATTCCTGCAGAACATCGCGGGCTTTATGGTCGGCCGCAAATACGAAGCCGGCGGCATCGCCAAGGACGGCGCCAAGCTGGTGACGGCAGTGGCCTGCGCGGCGGTGCCCAAGATCACCCTGATCGTCGGCGGCTCCTACGGCGCCGGCAATTACGGCATGTGCGGCCGCGCTTTCGGCCCGCGCTTCCTGTTCTCCTGGCCCAACAGCCGCATCAGCGTGATGGGCGGCGAACAGGCCGCCAGCGTGCTCGCCACCGTCAACCGCGACGCCGACAAATGGACGCCCGAGCAGATGGAAGCCTTTAAAGCCCCCATCCGCCAAAAATACGAAGACGAAGGCAACCCCTATTTCGCGACAGCGCGCCTCTGGGACGACGGCATCATCGCGCCGGCGGATACGAGACGGGTGCTGGGGCTGGCGCTGAGCGCGTGCTTGAATGCGCCTGTGGGCGAGACGAAGTTTGGTGTGTTTAGGATGTGATCTGCTACAATGCCTTTTTGATTGGTTCAAAACGTTCGGAGAACGTTATGCGCAAGGTAAAATTCGTTTTGCTGAACTTTTTCGCTGTTGCCGTTCTTCTGCCGGTCTGGCCTGCACAATCTGCCGAATCATCGCTTTCCGAAACGCTAGACTGGATGGATAGCACATATAATTCGCATGGTGCTTCTGGCGGGGGTTATGGTCACGGATTGAAAGAAACCTACAGCAAAGGAAATTTGTTCGAGCGTCGGACAGAATCATTTACATACGACGGCTGCGAAATCACGCTACATGAGCAAGACGATCCGAGCGCACCATTATTCAGTGAAATGTACGTTTCTTACGTCGAAAAGTTTAATCTCGGAGACGTCGACGCTGCTTCGGTAAAATTATACAGCGCTAGTTCGCAATATGGCGGGATATCGTGTGATCTCGTGGCGGATGCTGCGAGTTGTGATATGGCAACCATAGAATTTCAAACGCGAAATCAAAAGCCGCTTATCGCTGAGCAATTTCATGCAGTATATCCCAAACTTAAAGGACATGACCACGACTCGACGAGCGCTAACAAAACATTTGTCGCGTCGTTCTATTTGGATGACCTCGAATATGCGAAGCGATTTGATACTGCGTTCCGCCACGCTGTCCAACTATGCGGCGGTAAGCCCTCTACATTTTGAGTAGGCAGCTATGATCATCGTCGTCTGCTTGCCATGAAGCCCTTCCCAAAACGCACTTTTCCTGTCTCTAGGGTCCGCCGCTTCCTCGAGCCAGGGCCCATCGTGCTGATCAGTTCCGCCCACAAAGGCGAGACCAACATCATGACCTGCGGCTGGCACATGATGATGGGTTACGAGCTTATCGGCTGTTACATCTGGGATGCGAACCACAGTCACGCTCTGATCCGCAAATCGAAGGAATGCGTCATCAATGTTCCCACCGTCGATCTCGCGGCGACGGTCGTGCGCATCGGAAATTGTTCGGGGCGCGACGTGGACAAGTTCGCGAAATTCAAGCTCACCAAGGAAAAGGGCAGGAAAGTCTCAGCGCCACTCATCGCGGAATGCTACGCCAATATCGAATGCCGCCTGATCGATACCAGCCTCGTCAAGAAATACGAACTCTTCGTCTTCGAGGTCGTGGCCGCGCGCGCAGCGACATCGCCGAAATTCCCTAAGACCATCCACTATCGCGGCGACGGCGAGTTCATGGTCTCCGGGGCCGAAACCCGCAAATGGCGCAAGCTCTTTCGGCCGGACATGCTGGGCGAGCCGTAGCAAGCTTTGGCGGCGCGTGGCGGCAAAGCCGTGAAGCCACTAAAGTCCCATCAGAATCGAAAGATTGAAGGAGGCGCGCGCCGTGAACCTCGCAGACCTTGCCAGCATCGGCAGCTTCGTAAGTGGCATCGCTGTGGTGGTGTCGCTGATCTATCTCGCGCTTCAGGTGCGGCACGCGCACAAGGCGCAGCGCGCGCTGATGCATCAGGCGCGCACCGAGCGCGTGATCAATGCCGCGCTTACTTCGATGCAGACCGAGATCGCCGACACCATAACGAAGATTGTCAACAGCAACGAACTTTCACCGCGGGAAATGTTGCAGTCCTATTACTATATGCGGATCCAGGTTGCCGTGGTCGAGGACGCGCTGTGGCAATACGATGCCGGATTTCTCGATCGGGCATCGCTCGATACCGCGGTTCTAAACCTGCAACGCGTGATGCTGTTTCCAGCCGTCAGAGCCGCGTGGTTGATGCAGCGGCCGCAACTCGCGCCCGCGGTGCGCGATCGCCTCGACGCGCTCGTGGCCGAATCCATGACGGGCGAAGTATGGGATTGGGCGGGTGACTACAAGGACGCTAACGCTCGGACGGAAGCTCGCCCATGATCCTCGTCGCCGGCGCCATCACCACCAGGCCTGAGACCATCGCCGAGGCGAAGCGGGCCGCGCTGGAGCATGTCCACCGTTCGCGCGCCGAGCTGGGCTGCATCAGCCACGACGTCTCCGTCGATGCGGACAATCCGCTCCGGCTTCACTTCATCGAGCGGTGGGAGAGTGCGGAGGCGCTGAGGGCGCATTTCGCGGTGAAGGCGTCGCGGGTTTTCTGGAAGACCTTGCAGGACCTCGCGGCCGAGCCGGGCGCGATGCACATCTATGAAGCATCCGCGGTTAAGCTCTGATGCTGCGCGGTGCCCGGGAGCGGGACTGGCCGGCGGTCGTCGCGCTGGCTTGTTGGCCGGTTAAACGCCGGTTTGGAGTGCTATATTTGCAACAAACCGCCCGCTGCCGCCTCTTTTTGCAGAAATTAGGTTAATTCGTACCGGTAAGCTTAACCATCTATTGACGAATTCGTCCCGAACAGGCACATACCCGTCCAACAGCACCGTAGCAACCGCCGGGAGTGCGTCAGCATGTATGCGTTGGAAAACAAGTTGGGCTGCCTGATGTTGAAGGGCCCTGTTGAAGACAAGGCCGACAAGGCTGGCTGCCTCATGCTGACGGAGAAGGCGGGTTGCCTGATGCTGTCGGGCGTCACCGAAGACCAGACCGAAACGGCTGGCTGCCTGATGCTGAGCGAAAAGGCCGGATGCCTGATGCTGAGCGAGAAGGCCGGCTGCCTGATGCTGACGGAAAAGGCCGGCTGCCTCATGCTCTCGGATGTCGCCGAGGCCGAAACGGCTGGCTGTCTTATGCTGGCCGACAAGGCCGGCTGCCTGATGCTGAGCGAGAAAGCCGGCTGCCTCATGCTGGCCGACAAGGCC
>DATATK010000174.1:0-26062 GCA_036268825.1 Rhizomicrobium sp.
TGGGCATCGATCACCGCCGCGCCGGCCGGGATGGCGACATGCGCGCCCATCGCCGCGATACGCCCGCTCTGAACCAGCACCGTCTGGTCGTACCGCGCCCGCCCGCCCGTGCCGTCGACGATCTCGGCATGCGTGAACACGATCGTGGGCTGCGCATAGGCGACGAACTTCGCGTCGTCCGAAACGGGAGCCCGCGGCGGCGGCGCCTCGTCGTCATCCTGCGCGAGGGCGGCGGAGGCGCAGGACAAAGCGAGCGCGCAGAACAGGATCGGCAAAAGACGCATAGGATTTCCCCCCAGCACGGACTAGGCTGGCGACGCCCGGCGGCAGCGTAATCCGGTTGCCGCCATTTCGCCTACGTTCACAAGATAACCGCATACTCGCGTGAATGGCAAAGAACCATCCCACGTCCAATTGCAGGAGCAGACGATGCCGACCACCACTCTCGACCCAGGCCAATCGCAACTCTTCCGGGACTTTGCCGGCGGCAGCGACCTGATCGTCGTGAACAAAAGCGATGGTTCAGGCGAATATACACTCTCCAACGATGACGGCGCCGCCGCCGAATCGCACGCCATCGCGCCGGGCGCCAGCGATCCATTCGAAGTCGATGACGGCCAGCAAGCCACGGTCATGAACATCGGCGCGGTGGCGCTGGATGTGAAGTTCGCCGAGTAGATGATCCTGGCCAAGTCCGGCGCGGAGCGGCGTTCACGGCTCAACGTCTCGCGCGTCGTTATGGGTAGTGACTCTAGGAGAACGCCATGGACACGCTCGCGCCCAGCCAGACCAAGGTTTACAAGGACACCGAAGGCGGCAGCGACTTCAAGGTCGTCAATCCGACCGACAGCGCCGGCGCGTTCAACTTCACCATCGACACCGGCGCACCGAGGTCCCACTCCATCGCCGCGCACGGCAGCTGGTACACCGAGATCCCCGACAGGCAATCCGGCACGATCACCAACACCGGCAGCGTCACGCTGAACGCGCAGTTCGGCAGCGGGGTTTCGTAGAGCGGAGGGCAACGTTCGCTGCTCTTCACGAATAAAGCCCGGCTTGCCGGGCGAAGCTACGCGGATAGAGCCCAGGCTTCGCCCTTCGGGCTACGCCGGCCAGGCTTCACTCCACTGGCGCGGTGCGAAGCCTGGTGGGCGGTGACGGGCTCGAACCGCCGACCCTATCGGTGTAAACGATATGCTCTACCAACTGAGCTAACCGCCCCTGCCGCCTCTTAGCGGATTGGGCGTCGGGGCTCAAACCCTGCTCAATCCGATCCCATCACGAACGTATTGCCGTCGGAATCCTTGAATGCGGCGAAGGTTCTGCTTCGCTGGCGACGAACGCGACACCGCGTTCGCTGAGCTGACGGAAGGTTGCCTTCACGCCATCGCACGCGAGAATTTCAAAGCGCGCTTCCGGCCCCGTGACGTACAGAACGCCTCTGTCCGAAGGCCCTTGCGCAAAAGTCACCTATAGGTTACATATTCGGCGCAGGCGTGGCGGAGGCAAACATGATCGACCGACGGGACAATGATGACGAGCTTGTCGCCCAGGTTCGCAGAAGCATTCGCATCCAGGGACGAGTGTTCGGGTCGCTTCTGGTCATGTTTCTGAGCGTGTCCGTGATTTTCCTCGGCATTCTGAAATTCCATCTGCCCAAGGAGACTGCCAGCATCGCCGCGCTGATCGTGCTTCTCATCTGGATCACGATGGTTTTCCGTTTCCTGCGCGCTGCTCCACTGACAGGAGGCCACTATTCCGAAGAAATCCTGCGAAGGACCATCGACGACCAGCATCGCCGCTGGCGCTGGCTTTTTGTATTCATATTCATCAACGTCGTCGCCTACGCGATCCCCATTTCGCTTTGGCTAGCCCTGCCCGCCGCACGCCACATGCCATCGGGTATAGACCCGGCGGCCGCGGTGTTCGCGATGAACCTTGCCGGCGTCGCGGTCTTCGCGGCGTTGCAGGTCTGCTTCGGCCCGAGCTTTCTCACCCGCACCTACCGCCGTATCCTGAACGACGAGTTGACCCGTGCGATGCAGTGCAGTGCGGCAATGTTCGGTTACGTCCTCTCCGTCGTAGCCATGTGTCTGGCGCTCGGCGCCGCGACCATCCGTCCGCAATGGGGCTTGGCCGCGATGCCCGGCGCCATCGCCGCTTCGGTCATCCTGCCCGGGCTCTATTTCCTCATTCTGCAATGGCGCGCGGGGCGCGATGGCTGAACGCCGTCTGGGCAACCGGCTCAAGGAAGCGCGCGCGCGGCAGGGCCTCACCCAGGCCGATCTGGCGGCGCGCGCCGGCGTTTCGCGCAAGACCATCAACACCGTCGAGAACGAGGTGTTCGTACCGTCTACCGCGCTGGCGCTGGCGCTGGCCGAAGCACTGGACTGCACCGTCGAGGCGCTGTTCTTCCTGAAGCCGGGATGAGGGGCGGATCAGTTGTAGAGTTGCCAAACGCGCTTCGCCACGGCCAGCCCGGTTCACACCGTGGCGCCGTGGCGGCGGCAATCGCGCTGCTTAGTTCACCGCGTCCTTGAGCTGCTTGCCGGCGCGGAAGCGCGGCTGCTTGGACGGCTTGATGGTGATTTCCTCGCCCGTCTGCGGATTGCGGCCTTTGCCGCCCGCGCGGGTGGCGACCACGAACACGCCGAAGCCGGTGAGCCGCACTTCGTCGCCCTTCTTGAGCGCCTCGGTGATGATGTCGAACACGCCGTCCACGGCTTTGCCCGCGTCATGCTTGGCCAGGCCCGAACGGTCGGACAGCTGCTGGATGAGATCGTTCTTGTTCACGAGACGGCTCCTTTTCGGGCGAATCTCCCGGTTGAAGGACTTTAGGACCGCAATAGTTGCGCCGCCAAGCCTGAAAATCAGCGGAATTCCCGGATTCTTTGGGGAACCATTGTCTTTTGGCACGATTGGAGGTATTACTTTTCTGAGAAAGTAAGGAAGCCGCCATGGATTCCACGATTACGGCCAAGGGCCAGACCACCATTCCCAAAGCCGCGCGCGAACATCTCGGCGTGAAGCCGGGCGACAGGGTGAAGTTCTTCCTGCATCCCGACGGCAGCGTCGTGATCCTGCCGATGCTGCCCGTCACGGTGTTGCGGGGGATGTTGAAGACAGACAAACACGCGACGATAGAGGACATGAACAATGCGATCGAGGAAGGCGCCGTCGAGCGTTATCTGCGCAGCGGCAAACCATGATCGGATTGGATAGCAATATCCTCATCAGATATCTGACCTCGGACGACCCTGCCCAGTCGCCCAAAGCCGTTGCCCTCATAGAGCGGCAACTGACGATGGGCAATCCCGGCTTCATAAGCAACGTCGCGCTGGCGGAGACCGTTTGGACGCTGAAGCGCTTTTATCGATTCAGCGATAGTGCCATCACATTGGCGGTTGAGCGCATTCTCCGGATCGAAAGCCTGGTCGTGCAGAACGAACCGCAGGTTTTCGCCGCAATGATCGCGCTGAAAAATGGATTGGGCGAATTCGGCGACGCCCTGATCGAGGCGCTGGGCGCCAAAGCCGGATGCACCCACACACTGACCTTCGACCGCGGCGCCTCGCGCCTGCCGGGGTTCGAGCTGCTGTAGACAAAAGAGCCGCCCCTTTCGGAGCGGCTCTCTTTGCATTCCAGACAGTCCTTAATGCGTCAGGACCGAGTCCGTGTCGTCGGAGCGCAGTTTGCTCGCGGCGATTTCGGGTTCGACCCAGTCGATCGCCTCGGGCTGGCGGACCAGCGCGATCTTCAGCACGTCCTCGACCGTCTTGACCGGCACGATGGTCATGCCGTTCTTCACGTTGTCCGGAATCTCGGCGAGATCCTTTTCGTTGTCCGCCGGAATGATCACGGTCTTGATGCCGGCCCTGAGGGCCGCCAGCAGCTTCTCCTTCAATCCGCCGATCGGCAGCGCGCGGCCGCGAAGCGTCACTTCGCCGGTCATCGCCACGTCGCGGCGCACCGGGATGCCGGTGATGACCGAGATGATCGACGTCGCCATCGCCAGGCCCGCGGACGGGCCGTCCTTGGGCGTCGCGCCTTCGGGAACGTGGACGTGGATGTCCTTGGTCTCGAAAGTCGGCGGCTTGATGCCGAAGCTCGTCGCCTTGGAGCGCACGAAGGAGCGCGCCGCGTCGATCGATTCCTTCATCACGTCGCCGAGCTTGCCCGTGGTCTGCATGCGGCCCTTGCCGGGCAGCATGACGGATTCGATCTGCAGCGTTTCGCCGCCGACTTCCGTCCACGCGAGGCCCGTGACGACGCCGACCTGGTCCTCGCCCTCGATCTCGCCGTAGCGGTGTTTGCGCACACCGGCATACTCGCCGAGATTGGCCGATGTGATCTCGATCGACGTTTTCTTGCCGGAGACGATCTCCTTCACCGCCTTGCGGGTCAGGTTCGCGATCTCGCGCTCGAGATTACGCACGCCGGCTTCCCGCGTGTAGTAGCGGATGAGGTCGTGCAGCGCCTCGTCGTCGATCTTCCACTCGCCGTCCTTCAGGCCGTGTGCCTTGACCTCTTTCGAAATCAGATGGCGCTTGGCGATCTCGACCTTCTCATCCTCGGTGTAGCCGGGGATGCGGATGATCTCCATGCGGTCCATCAGCGGCTGCGGCATGTTCAGCGTGTTGGCCGTGGTCAGGAACATCACGTCCGAAAGATCGAAATCGACTTCCAGGTAGTGGTCGTTGAAGGTGTGGTTCTGCTCGGGGTCGAGCACTTCGAGCAGCGCGCTCGAAGGGTCGCCGCGCCAGTCCGCGCCCAGCTTGTCGATCTCGTCCAGCAGGAACAGCGGGTTCGCCGCCTTCGCCTTCTTCATCGACTGGATGACCTTGCCGGGCATCGAGCCGATATAGGTGCGCCGGTGACCGCGGATCTCCGCCTCGTCGCGCACGCCGCCGAGCGACATGCGGACATATTCGCGGCCCGTGGCCCGCGCGATGGACTTGGCGAGCGAGGTCTTGCCCACGCCCGGCGGTCCCACCAGGCACAGGATCGGCCCCTTCATCTTGCCCGCGCGCTGTTGCACCGCGAGATATTCCAGGATGCGTTCCTTGACCTTTTCGAGGCCGAAATGATCCTCGTTGAGGATGTCCTCTGCGAGCTTGATGTCCTTCTTGACCTTGGACTTCTTGCCCCAGGGCAGCGACAGCATCCAATCGAGATAATTGCGCACGACGGTCGCTTCCGCGCTCATCGGGCTCATCGAGCGAAGCTTCTTCACTTCGGCCGCGGCCTTCTCGCGCGCTTCCTTGGAGAGCTTGGTCTTGCGGATGCGCTCTTCCAGCTCGTTCATCTCGTCGCGGCCTTCTTCGCCTTCGCCGAGCTCCTTCTGGATCGCCTTGAGCTGTTCGTTCAAATAATACTCGCGCTGCGTCTTCTCCATCTGGCGCTTGACGCGTGAACGGATCTTGCGCTCGACCTGCAGCACGCCGATCTCGCCTTCGATCAGCGACAGGACCTTCTCCAGCCGCTCGGACGTGCTCAGCGTTTCGAGCAGGGCCTGCCGGTCGGAGATCTTCACCGACAGATGCGAGGCGACGGTGTCGGCAAGCTTGGCCGGATCCTCGATCTGCGCGACCGAGGCCAGCGTCTCGGCCGGCACTTTCTTGTTCAGCTTGATGTACTGTTCGAAGTTCGCCTTCACCGTGCGGATCAGCGCCTCGGTTTCCTTCGCGTCGCCCGTCCCGTCGGGAATCTTCTCGATGGTGGCCTGGAAGAAATCGTTGCGCGGGATGAAGCCGGTGACGCGCGCGCGGCTCTTGCCCTCGACCAGCACGCGGACGGTCTGGTCGGGCAGCTTCAAGAGCTGCAGCACGGTGGCGAGCGTGCCGATGGTGTGCAGCCCGTCGGATGACGGGTCGTCATCCGCGGCATTCTTCTGCGTCAGCAGCAGGATCTGTTTCTCGTCGTTCATCACCTCTTCGAGCGCGCGCACGGACTTCTCGCGGCCGACGAAGAGCGGAACGATCATGTGGGGGAACACCACGATGTCGCGCAAAGGCAGAACTGGCGCCACCTGGCCTCCGGCTTCCTTTGGCGTATTCACAACCTCTTGATCTGACATCTTGTTCTCCTGCCCGCCGGTTCGAATCCAGCGGGGTGATGCCGGTACCGTACCCCATCCGGGCTTACGGAACCGTGATTTTTTGTCGCCCTATGGCCGACAGTGAAATGATAAGTGGCCCCCGTTATGGGCGTTTTCAAGACGTTCTCGTAGCCCGGAATTTACCGCGTTACGGCCGATGAGCTTGCTGCAACGATCAGCATTGCGGATACGACCGGGACGTCGAGCGTAAGCCGCCTCTGCCGCCCCAACGCGGCGCTTTAGAAGTTGCGGTAGTAGCGGTCATTGGCGGCCTCGGCGAACTTCTCATAGCCCAAACCGCGCATCGTCTCGGTGAACGGCGCCAGGGACGGCCCGAACACTTCCACCTGCAGCACACAGCGGTTTTGCGCGAGCAGGCGCGTCATGCCCTTCAGGACTTCCTCCTCGAAGCCCTCGACGTCGATCTTCGCGACGATGACGCCTCCCGTCATGGTTTCCAGATCGTCGAGGCGCACGGCAGTGACGGTCCTGGTGGTGAAGTTGCCGCCCATGTCCGGCGTAGCCACCTGGGACACCACGCGCGCGCGCGAACTGGCAAGCGCGAAGGTGAGGCTGCCAGACGCGCCCGCGGCGGCGGCGCCGACGACGTCGATCCGGTCCGACAGATCGTTGAGGAAAAGATTGGCGTAGAGCTGATGCAGGTTGCGCGGATCGGCTTCCACGGCGACGACGCGGTTGAACAAACCACTCTCCTCCGCCCAAAGCGCATAGATCCCCCAGTGCGCGCCGACATCGAGGAACACGCACCGGCCGCCCCGAGACGCTGCTTCCCGCGCCGCCGCGAACAGGATGCGCTTTTGGACCGGTTCGTAGAAGCCATAGGCCAGGAGATATTTGTCGACCGTGTTGTCGATATCGAACAGCAGCCTGCGGCCCATGCGTTTGGTCACGAACAGGCGGCCGCGCGTCACCTGGTACCAGAAGCACCACAGATCGCGCGCGCGCCGGCGCGGCCATTTGTATTTCATCAGAAAGGCGGGCGCGGTGATCGCCATGCGTCAATTCCGCCGGGTGAGCCGGCCTTATGGCACATTCGTTGAATGGCCGCGAAAGACTTAAGACGCGCTCTTCTGCGCCTCGGCTTTGTCCGAGTAGGTGTAGAGCGGGCGGCTCTTGCCTTCGACCACATCCGCGGTGATGACGACTTCCTGCACGCCGTTGAGCGTGGGCAGTTCGAACATCGTCTCCAGCAGGAAGCCTTCCATGATGGAGCGCAGGCCGCGGGCGCCGGTGCGGCGCGCGATCGCCTTGCGGGAGATCGAGTGCAGCGCCTCTTCCTGGAAGCGCAGCTTGACGCCTTCCATCTCGAACATGCGCTGGTATTGCTTGGCGAGCGCGTTCTTCGGGCGCGTCAGAATCTCGATCAGCGCGGGCTCGGACAGATCGCCGAGCGTCGCCAGGATCGGCAAACGGCCGATGAATTCCGGGATCAGGCCGAACTTCAGCAGGTCTTCCGGCTCGACTTCGCGCAGGATTTCGCCCGTGCCGCGCTCGTCCGCGCTGCGGACGGTCGCACCGAACCCCATCGAGGAGCCCTGGGTGCGCGCGGAGATGATCTTGTCCAGCCCGGCGAACGCACCGCCGACGATGAACAGGATATTGGTGGTGTCGACCTGCAGGAATTCCTGCTGCGGATGCTTGCGCCCGCCCTGCGGCGGCACGGAGGCGACGGTGCCTTCCATGATCTTGAGCAAGGCCTGCTGCACGCCCTCGCCCGACACGTCGCGGGTGATCGAGGGGTTATCGGACTTGCGGGAAATCTTGTCGACCTCGTCGATATAGACGATGCCGCGCTGCGCCCGCTCGACATTGTAGTCGGCGTTCTGCAGCAGCTTGAGGATGATGTTCTCCACGTCCTCGCCTACGTAACCGGCTTCGGTCAGCGTCGTCGCGTCGGCCATGGTGAAGGGCACGTCGAGAATGCGCGCCAGCGTCTGGGCGAGCAGCGTCTTGCCGCAGCCCGTGGGGCCAATCAGCATGATGTTGGATTTCGCCAGCTCGACGTCGCCGTTCTTGCCGCTGGTGTTGATGCGCTTGTAGTGGTTGTGGACCGCGACCGAGAGCACCTTCTTGGCGTGGCTCTGGCCGACGACGTAATCGTCGAGGACCTTGAAAATCTCCTGCGGGCTCGGCACGCCGTCCCGGCTCTTCAGGATGGAGGCTTTGTTCTCCTCCCGGATGATCTCCATGCACAGTTCGACGCATTCGTCGCAGATGAAGACCGTCGGGCCCGCGATCAGCTTGCGCACCTCGTGCTGGCTCTTGCCGCAAAAGGAGCAGTAGAGCGTATTCTTGTTCTCGCCGCCGCCCGCCTTACTCATAGACGCTCCTGGGGTCTTCCCGACACCCGTCCTCTGTACGGGCCGCGAAGACGGCCCCACCTGTACTACCCATTCCGACCTTCACAGCGGTCTGCACGTTCCGCGCCAACCGGATCGGGTGTTCGGCACGGTTATTCGACCACGATAGGCCGTCCGGGATCAAGAATTGCTTAAATCGCTGAGTTCCCTGGCTCACGCCGCCTCACTGGCGGATGGCCGGTTGGACAGGACCTCGTCGATCAAGCCGAAGGTCTTGGCTTCCTCGGCAGTCATATAGGTATCCCGATCCAGCGCTTTTTCAATGGTTTCAACGCTCTGCCCGGTGTGGCTGGCGTAAATCTCGTTCAACCTGCGCTTGAGCTTGAGGATTTCCTGGGCGTGGCGGGCGATATCGGCCGCCTGGCCGTAATAGGAGGCGCTGGGCTGGTGGACCATGATCCGCGAGTTCGTCAGGGCGAAGCGGAAGCCCTTCTGGCCGGCGCACAGCAGCAGCGAGGCCGCCGAGGCCGCCTGGCCGATGCACAGCGTCGTCACCGCGGGGCGGACGTACTGCATCGTGTCGTAGATCGCCAGGCCGGCCGAAACCACGCCGCCCGGCGAGTTGATATACATATGGATTTCTTTTTTCGGGTTCTCGGCTTCGAGGAACAGCAGCTGGGCCGTGATCAGGCTGGCGCCGTAATCCTCGATCCCGCCGGTCACGAAGATGATCCGCTCCTTGAGGAGGCGGGAATAGATGTCGTAGGCGCGCTCGCCCCGGGCGGTCTGTTCGACCACCATCGGCACCAGCGTGTTCATATAGACGTCGCGCGGGTCCTGCATGGGACCTCCTGATTCGAGGAAACGAGGTTGCGGTGCGCCAAAGCGCGCTGTCAACGTGGCCTATATAGGACCACCATTTCGTTAATGCGACCACGTTGCGCGAGGGGTTATGTCTTTCTCATTACCCTCTCCTTTTGGGAGGGTATAAGAAGCGCCATGCATAGCCACGACCACGCGCACGATCACCATGGCCACGGCCATAGCCACGCACCCGCCAGTTTCGGCGTAGCGTTCGCCGTGGGCATCGTGCTGAACCTGGGCTTCGTCGTCGTGGGCGCCACGGCAGGCGTGATCGGCCATTCGATGGCGCTGATCGCGGACGCCGGACACAATCTCGGCGACGTGCTCGGCCTCGCCGTCGCCTGGACCGCCGCGATGCTCGCGCGCCGCGCGCCCTCCAGCCGTTTCACCTACGGCCTGCGCAGCTCCTCGATCCTCGCCGCGCTGTTCAACGCGGTGTTCCTGCTCATCGCCACCGGCGCCATCGCGCTGGAAGCGATCCTCCGCTTCGGCGATCCGCAGCCGGTCGCCGGCAGACTGGTGATGCTCGTCGCCGCCATCGGCATCGCGATCAACGCCGCGACCGCGATGCTCTTTCTGCGCGGCCGGCACGACGACCTCAATATCCGCGGCGCGTTCCTGCACATGGCCGGCGACGCGGCCGTCTCCGCCGGCGTGGTGCTCGCGGGCGTCGCGATCGTCTTCACGGGACGCAACTGGATCGATCCGGCCGTCAGCCTGCTGGTTTGCTTCGCCATCGTGGCGGGAACATGGAACCTGCTGCGCGACGCGTTGCGCATGACGCTCCACGGCGTCCCGCCCGGCATCGACCCGGTGAAAGTCAGCGCGTTCCTCGCGCAATGCCCCGGCGTCTGCGCGATCCACGACCTGCACATCTGGCCGATGAGCACGACCGAAACCGCCCTCACAGCGCATCTGGTGATCCTGGACGGCCACCCCGGCGACGCGGTGCTGCACGGCATCGCCGACGAACTGCGCCACCACTACGGCATCGCCCACGCCACGCTGCAAGTCGAAACCGACGCCAATGCCGACTGCGCGCTGGCCGATGCGCATGTGGTGTGATGTTTTCCTCCCCCGCTTTGCGGGGAAGGTGGATGTCGCGCGGCCCGCGCGACAGACGGAAGGGGTGACGGAGGAATTGAAGAACAAGAGCTAATCGTCTCCGTTCCTCACACCCCCTCCACCGCTTCGCGGTCCCCCTCCCCCGCAACGGCGGGGGAGGAAAATTACTCTTCTGTCTTCTTCTTGCTCTTCTTCTCCGCCGGCGCCGCTTCTTCCTTCATCTTCTCGGCGGCTTCGTCCGGGTCCATGAACAGCGTCTCGCGATCGACCTTCTTCTCGGTCACCTCCGCCAGTTCCGCGATGAAGTCCACAACCTTGTCTTCGAACAGCGGCGCGCGGATTTCGGCCTGGGCTTGCGGGTTCTGGGCGTAGAACTGGAAGATCTGCTGCTCGTCGATCTGCTGGCCCTGCATGCGCATCTGCATCGCGGTCTGGCGGGCGCGCTGGGCTATGGCGCGGTTCACTTCATCGGGGGCGACGGTGATGCCGTTCTGCTCGCCGAGCTTGGCGAGGACCAGGCCGAGGCGCACGCGGCGCTCGGCGATGTCGTGATATTCCTTGCGGAGGTCTTCCTCGGACTTCGCTTCGTCCTCGGGCTTCTTGCCCTCGCGTTCGAGCTCGGCCTGCACGGCCTTCCAGATGGAGTCGAACTCGCCTTCCACCATCGTCGGCGGCAGCGAGAAGGCATGGGCGGTGTCGAGCGCATCGAGCACGCGGCGCTTCAGGTGCAGGCGGCTGGCGCGGGCGAAATCCTGCTTGAGCTGTTCGCGCACGCGGTCGCGCAGCGCGGTCAGGTTGTCCATGCCCATCTTCTTGGCCAGATCGTCGTTCACCTCGACCGGATCGGGCTTCTGGATCTTCTTCACGGTCGTCTTGAACAGCGCGTCCTTCGACGCGAGTTCGGCCGCCTGATAATCCGCCGGGAACACGACTTTCACATCGACGGTCTCGCCGGCCTTGGCGCCGACCAGCTGGTCTTCGAAGCCGGGGATCAGCTGGTTCGAGCCGAGGGTGAGATTGAAATCCTCCGCCGTGCCGCCGGCGAATTCCACGCCGTCCACGCTGCCGACGAAATCGATCGTGGTCACGTCCTCGTTCTGCGCGGCCTCGCCTTCGGAGCGATCCGAATAGGTGCGCGTCTGCTGGGCGAGCCGCAGCACGGCCTCATCGACTTCCTCGTCCGTCACGTCGGCGACGAGCTTCTCGACCTTGAGCTTGGAGACGTCCGCGACTTCGAAGTCCGGCATCAGGTCCACCTTCACGGTGAATTCGAGATCGGACTTGCCGTCCACCACCTGCTCCAGCTCGCTCGACAGATCGACGCGCGGCGGGAAGGCGGGCTTGAGGTTGTTGTCCTTGATCGCCTGCTGGCTGGTCTCCGACACCGTCTGCTCGACGATCTCGCTCATCATCTGCTTGCCGAACGTCTTCTTCAGATGCGCCGTCGGCACCTTGCCGGGGCGAAAACCCTTCAGCTGCATGCGCGGCTTGATCTCTTCGATCTTGCCCGCGAGCTTCAGATCGAGGTCCCCCATCGGAACGACGATCTTGTATTCGCGGCGAAGGTCCTGATTGACGGTCTCGGTGATCTGCATCTGATGGTCCTGCTTCTTCCAATTCAAATCCAACGGCCACCTGGCCCGCCGAGCCGTAGCTCGCGCAGCGAGCGAAGGCTGGTGCGGGCGGAGGGACTTGAACCCCCACGACTTTCGTCACTGGAACCTAAATCCAGCGCGTCTACCGGTTCCGCCACGCCCGCCAGGGGCTTCGTGGCGGCACTTTATAGGGGTGCGCCAGCGAAGGCGGGCCGTATAGCAGGGGTTCCGGGTTGGGGCTAGGGGCTGCCGGGACGCCTCGCGAAAGGGGCGCCCCGGCGCTGTTGTCAGGCGGGTATCCCGGCGATATCGCGGTCATAATGGCGGTGTTCAGCCAAGGCTTCGAGGAAGGCGTCGGGGAAACCGCTCGCGCTTTTGGCCACGACGATGCCGGGGGCGCCGGACGCGACCATGGCCTTTTCCAGGACCTGCGCGCCTTCGCCGATCGCGCCCACCGTCTTGCAGTGGCGGTAGGCTTCGGAGACGAAATGCACCGCGAGGCCCGAGGCGGCGACGGCATCGGCGCTGGCTTTGCCGCCGGGCACGATGACGCCATCGTAGAAGACCGACGCCGCGTTGGGCGCGGGTCGATCCACGGGGATCGCCTTGCCCGACGCATCCTGGATCGTGCCGCCGAATTTGGCGATCAGCTCCGCGGTGACGCCGGCTTTGTCCGCCGCCTTCTTGATCGCGGCGACCTGTTTGCCGTCGACGCCGTCCGCCGCGAGGATCGCGATCTTGCGGCCCTTCACGCCGCCCGGCTGTTTGGCGAGGCTGAGCGCGGGCGAGGTTTTCGCTGCGGGCTTCTTCGGCGGCGATTTCAGCGGGCCGAGCGCGCCCAGCGTTTCCGCCGTGATCTCATAATCCTTGTCGCCGATGGCGACGCCGGTCTTGAGGGACACGCGCCTGGCAAGATCGTCCGCGACATTGACCAGCACCTCGTTCAGCACGCGCTGGCGCACCTCCAAAGTCTCGACCTGGTTGAGCTCGAAGGAGAACGCGTCGGCGATATGCTCCTTCTCCCAATCGGCCATGCTGTTCCAGAACAGCGTCGCCTGGCTGAAATGATCGCCGAAGCTTTCGCTGCGCTGGCGGATCTTCGCGCCGTCGATCTTCTCCGCATAGGAGCGGAACGCGGCGACGGCTTCGGGCTGGTGCATCGGACAGCCGCCTCCGAGCGAGTTGGGGAAATAGGCGACCTTGCCGGGATTGATCGCGACGCGGGCCATCGCGTCGCGCTGGTTGTTGCTCACCGGGCAAACCGGCCGGTTGATCGGCAGCTCCGCGAAGTTGGGGCCGACGCGGCGCAGTTGCGTGTCGAGATAGGAGAACAGGCGGCCCTGCAGCAGCGGATCGTTGGAGAAGTCGATGCCCGGCACGACATGGCCGGGATGGAACGCCACCTGTTCGGTTTCGGCGAAATAATTGTCCGGATTGCGGTTCAGCACCATGCGGCCGATGCGCTGCACCGGCACGAGTTCCTCCGGGATCAGCTTGGTGGGATCGAGCAGGTCGAAGTCGAACTTGAACTCGTCCGCCTCCGGCACGAGCTGCACGCCGAACTCCCATTCGGGGAAGTCACCCTTCTCGATCGCCTCGAACATGTCGCGGCGGTGGAAATCGGCGTCCTTGCCGGAGATCTTCTGCGACTCGTCCCAGACCAGCGAATGCGCGCCCTTCAACGGCTTCCAGTGGAACTTCACGAAGGTGGATTTGCCCTTGGCGTCGACGAAGCGATAGGTGTGGATGCCGAAACCTTCCATGGTGGAAAGGCTGCGCGGCAGCGCACGGTCGGACATCACCCACATCATCATGTGCGCCGCCTCCGGCGTCAGCGAAATGAAATCCCAGAACGTGTCATGGGCGGATGCGGCCTGCGGGATCTCGTTGTGCGGCTCGGGCTTCACGGCGTGGATCAGGTCGGGGAACTTGATCGCGTCCTGGATGAAGAACACCGGAATGTTGTTGCCGACGAGATCGAAGATACCCTCGTCCGTATAGAACTTGGCCGCGAAGCCGCGCACGTCGCGGGGCGTATCGGCGGAGCCGCGCGAGCCGGCGACGGTGGAGAAGCGCACGAAGACCGGCGTGCGCTTGCCTTTCTCCGACAGGAACGACGCGGCGGTCACCTTGCCCATCGGCACCGTGCATTCGAAGTAGCCGTGCGCCGCCGCGCCGCGCGCGTGGACAATGCGCTCCGGGATGCGCTCATGGTCGAAATGCTGGATCTTCTCGCGGAAATGGAAGTCCTCGAGCAGCGTGGGGCCGCGCACGCCTGCCTTCAGCGAGTTCTGATCGTCGCTGACGACGAGGCCCTGGTTATTCGTCAGGGCATCGCCCGGCGGCACGGTGTCACGCCGCAGATCGGCGTCTTTGCTGTTCGCGGCAGATTTCGGCTTTTTCGCTTTTGGCATGTTTCGACCCCTTGCACTCATGACGAGACGCACCGCGAGTCCGAAGGAATTAGTTTAGAATGGTTTTAAGGACACCGGCGCTGCCCTCACAACGCCCGTACGCGCGGTTCGTTGCCGGAACTTCAGGTCATGTCGCGCAGGTAGAGCGCCACGTCCCAGAATTTGCCGAACTTACGGCCGATCTCGCCATAGGTGCCGATGTGGCGGAAGCCCATCGCCTTGTGCACGCCCACCGAGCCATCGTTCGGCACGGTCACGCCGGCGAAGACCCGGTGGATGTCCTGGCCCGCCAGCGCGTCGAACAGCGCGGTGTAGAGGCGCCGGCCGAGACCTTTGCCCGTCTGGTCCGGCGCGCAATAGACGCTGGTCTCGATGGAAGTCGCGTACGCCTCCTTCTCCTTGAACTTCGCCGAGCAGGCCCAGCCGATCGCCTTGCCGCCGTCGTCGGCGACGAAGCATTGGTATTTTCCAGATGTGGAGAATTGATCCAGCCATTCCCGCCGCTGGGCCAGCGTGCGCGGCTCGATGTCGAAGGTGATCGGCGTGGTCGCGATATAGTGATTGTAGATCGCAAGCAGCGCGGGCAGATCGGCTTGCTCCGCGCGGCGGATGGTGATTTGGCTCATGGCGGCGATGGTTCAATGATGCGGGCGAACGCTACCACGCGAAGTCATTTGGCAGGCGGATAGCGGTCGTGCAGTGCGCGCAGGACTTGCGGCAGGGTTTCCGGAATGTCCTCCGCGATCAGCCCGATTCCAAAGCAGTTTGCCGCCTCGCCATGCAGCCATACGCCGGCGCAGGCCGCGTCGAACGAATCCATCCCCTGCGCCATCAGACCGCCGATGATCCCCGACAGCACGTCGCCGGAGCCCGCGGTGGCGAGAGACGGCGGGGCGTTGGTGTTGACCACCGCCCGGCCGTCCGGCGCGGCGATCACGGTGTCCGCGCCCTTGAGCAGCACGGTGCAGTTCGCTGTGGCGGCAGCGCTGCGCACCGCCTCCACCTTGCTCTGAGCTTCGGTCAGCAAGCTCCCGAAAAGCCTGCCGAATTCGCCGTCATGTGGCGTGAGAACCGCGGGCGCGCGCAGCTGGGCGAACAGCGCGTCCGGGCTGGCCTTGAACGAGGTCAGCCCATCGGCATCGAGCACAACGGCGGCCTTGCTTGCGAGTACGGCAGCAACGAGTTCGCGCGTCTCGTCGTCTACGCTAAGGCCTGGCCCCGCGACGATGGCGTTCAACCGCGAATCGGTTAGCAGCTCCGCCAGCCCGCCTGCACCGGAGAACGGCTTGACCATGATGGCGGTGAGCGTGGCGGCGTTGACGGCGACGGCCTCTGTCGGGCTCGCGACGCTGACGAGCCCTGCCCCGCTGCGCAGCGCCCCGCGCGCCGCCAGCCGCGCCGCACCGGTCGCATGCGCCGGACCGCTGACCACGACGCAGTGGCCTCGCGTATATTTGTAGCCGTTGGCGTCCGGCCAGCGGAAGACGTTGCCCCAAAGCTCCGGCCCGTTCTCGAACAGCATCGCGGTGCCGGCGGCGGCATCGGGAATGCCGATATCGGCCACGGCGATCTCACCGCATATGTCCCGCCCCGGCATCAGCACATGGGCCGGCTTCTTGCGGAAGAAGGTGACGGTGAGGTTGGCCTCGATGCACACCTCGCCGAGAACCTTGCCGCTGTCGCCTTGCACGCCGCTCGGTACGTCGATGGAGACGACCGGCGTCTTGCGCGCGTTCACCGCGCTGGCGACATCTTTCGCTGCGCCTTCCAGCGGTCGCGACAGGCCCGCGCCGAACAGCGCGTCGACGATCAGTCCCGACGAATCGTCGAGCGTGTCCACCGACAGGTCTTCGACGCCGCCGCTCCATTGCTGCGCCATCGCGGCGGCATCGCCTTTGAGCGCGGTGCGCGAACCCAGCAGCGGGACCGACACGTCCCAGCCGCGCTCCTTCAACAGCCGCGCCACGACGAAGCCGTCGCCGCCATTGTTGCCCGGGCCGCACAGCACCGTCGCGATGCGCGGCCGCCAGCGTTTGCAGATCTCGTCCGCCACCGCCTGGCCGGCACGTTCCATCAGCGTGAGCGTGGGCGTGCCGTGCGCGGCGGCGTATTTGTCCGCTTCGTAACATGCGGCGACAGTGAGGATTTCGCGGCTCATCGGACCCGATAATGATAGGTGTATAGCTCCCGGTCGAAGCCCAGGCTTTCATACAGTCTAACCGCCGGCGTGTTCTCCGCAACGACCTGCAGACAGGCGCCGCCCGCGCCTACGGAACTCTGCGCCCAATGCAGCAGGCCCGACAGCGTGGCGCGCGACAGGCCTTGACGGCGGCAGGCGGGATCGGTCGCCACCCATTGCAGGCTGACCAGCCGGTCGTGCACCGCGCCGTAAGCGACCGATACGATCCGGCCCTGCCCGTCGCGCACGGATGCGAACGCAATCGGCAGCGCGACCAGCTCGAGCAGGCGCATGCGGATATCGTCCTTCGCGGGCGGACGGCCCGAGAAACGGTCGTGCGCGGCGAGCCATTCCGCGCTTGGCAAACCCTCCGCGATCTCCGCGCGCGGATCGGGCGCGGGCGGCTTCGTGCGGGCGAAATCCATGAACAAAGTGCGCGTGCAATCCTCCGAGCGGAAGCCCAGCGCTTCGAGCTGACGCTCCAGCGCCGGATCGTCGGCGGAGCGGATGCGGAAATAGGGCGGCTGGCCGTGGGCGCGGTAGACGCGCTCGCAATAGGCGATCTTCTCGTCCAGCGCGTAACGCCCCGCGCCGATCACATTGACGGAATTGGTGCGCCGCGTCTGGCCTTCGGCCAGGCGGATCAGCCAGCCGTCGTAGAAAATCTCCTTGAGCGCGGGCCACGCGTTGAGACACGTCTCCTCGACGCGGGCGCTCAAACCGTCCATCATCATGCCGTCCTCCACACATCAGGCCGGACGGCACAAAAGCAAAAGCCCCGCGCGATCCGGCGGGGCTTTGAGCAAACGCAAATGCGCGAACGCCTACGGCCCCGAGAGGGGGCGGCGTCGCGAGGCTGCATTCGTCGTTTTCATGGCGCGCACAATACGGAAAGATGCGGGGTGTGCAAGCGGTTTCAGAAACCCTCCGGCACTTTCTCGAAATGCGGATCGGCCGTCTCGTACGCGTACGATGCCGCGAGCACGCCGATGTCGTCGAACATGCGGCCGACGATCTGCAGGCCCACGGGCAGGCCGTCCGACGTGAAGCCGCAATTGATGCTCGCGGCCGGCTGCTGCGTCAGGTTGAAGGGGAAGCTGAACGGCGTCCATTGCATCCAGCCGCGGCCGTCATCGTCCAGCGGCGACAACAGGCCGACATCGAAGGCGGGCGTGGCGACGGACGGCGTGAGGAGAAAGTCGTAGCCCTCCATGAACTGGCGCATCTTGCTGCCATAGGCGCCGCGCGCCGCATTGGCCTGCAGATAGGTCCGCAGCGGAATGGCGACGCCCTCCTCCGCCATCTTGCGCAGACCTGGATCGAGCTGCGCCTTCTTCTCCGGCGGCAGATCGCCGAGCAAAAGTCCCGCGCCCGCCCACCAGACGTTGCGGAACGTCTCGGTCACATCGCCGCCGGGTGGATCGATTTGCTCGACATGCGCGCCCATATCCTCGAAGCGCTTCACGGCCGAGGCGACCAGCGCTTCCACCTCCGGCATCACTTTCTTCGCGAAACCGAGACGCGGACTGTAGGCGATGCGTTTGCCGCGCATTGAGACTTCGAGTTCGGCGGCATAGTCCGTCGCTTCATAAGGCAGCGCATGCCAGTCGCGCGGATCGGGCCGGGCGATCACGTTCATCAGCATCGTGCTGTCACGAACGGTACGGCTCATCGGCCCGACATGCGCCACGGTGCCGAACGGCGACAAAGGATAAGCCGCCACGCGCCCGAAACTGGGCTTGAGCCCGTAGCAGCCGGAGAAACTCGCCGGGATGCGGATCGATCCGCCGCCGTCCGTCCCCAGCGACAGCGGCGCGAACCGCGCGACCACCGCCGCCGACGATCCGCCGGAAGACCCGCCCGGCGTCTTGTTCCGGTTCCACGGATTGCGCGTGATGCCGGTGAGCGGCGAATCCGTCGAGCCTTTCCAGCCGAATTCCGGCGTCGTCGTCTTGCCGATCAAGACCGCGCCCGCCTCGCGCAGCCGCGCGACGGTCGGCGCATCTTCATCCCACGGCCCTTTCGGATCGACGGTGAGCGACCCCCGCCGCGTCGGCCAACCCTTGGTCAGCAACAAATCCTTCACCGCGACCGGCACGCCATCGAGCGGCGACAGCGGATTGCCCGCGGCCCACCTTGCCTGGGACGCCTCCGCCTGCGCCAGCGACACATCCGCATCGACGAGGCAGAACGCATTGATCCCCGCATCCAGCGCCTCGATCCGCGCCAAGAAGCCCTGCGTCACCTCGACGGGCGAGAGTTCGCCGTCGTGAAACGCGCGCGAGAGTTCGGATGCGGAGAGTTCGTGGGGTTCGCTGGCCATTTAACTTCCCAAAATTGTCATGGCCCGCGAATGCGGGCCACCCAGGTGGGCATGGAACGCTGTGACGAAATTCGATTCGCGATCATTCTGCGGACGGCATCTCAGACGTCAACTGGGTGGCCCGCATTCATGGGCCATGACAACCGCGTTCAGTTCACCTTCGTCAGCGACGCTTCGTGACCCTTTTCGATCAGCCGCAACGTCTCGCCATCCGTCTCGAACACCGTGACCGAGCAATTGTCCGGCGAGAATACGACGACGCGGTCATCACCGAGCGCCGCGCCCGCGATCACGTTGATCGCGACATAGTGCGAGAAGATCACCGTGTCCTGCGTGATCCCCGTCACCGCCCCGATACAGTGCTCGCGCCACGCGGCGAGTTCGGGCGATGCATCGCGCCACGACCCGGCCATCAATTTGCGCAGCCATGCGACGCGACCCTCCAGCGTCATGCCTTTCGGCGACGGAATCTCCGCCACCGCCGGTTCGATCCCGGTCGTCGCGTTCCACAATTTCGCCAGCGGCACCGCCGTCTGCTGCGTGCGCGCCAGCGGGCTCGACAGGATCGGCAACGGCCCCAGCGCTTTCAGCTTTTCCGCCACCGCCTCGGCCTGCGAACGGCCAAGCTCATCCAGCCCTGGATCCATCGATTCCCCGAACCCGGCGGCCGCACGGCCGTGACGAACCATGTAGATGCGTGTCATCTATGCAAACCGGAATAGATTGTTGGCGGTGGTAGTGCTCACCGCGCCCGCGCAGCCCAGCATGTCCTCGCGCATCATGCGGTCCAGCGTGGCGTCGTCGTCGGCGCTATTGGCGAGGAAGCGGCGATTCTGGGCGTCGCGGCCGACGACGATGCCGAAGCGTTTGCCCTTGCGGTCGGTGACCACCGTATAGGTCTCGACAATCCCCGCGCCCTCCGGCTTCTCGATCACGGTGGGATGCGGCTCGGCGTCGATGTCTTTCTGGTAGGTCTTCGGATTCTCGCGCTTCCACGACCCCAGTGTCGGCGTCGTCGAATAGATGCCGGCGGAATGTTTGGTCACGTACCAGCCATTGCCGGTGCACAAGCCGAACTTGCCGGGGCTGCTGCGCAGTTTTTCCATCATCGTCACGATGGAGTGCATCACATAGTCATTCCCTGCGCCGCCGAAATACGGCAAGCCTCCCGTCACCGTGAGGCCGCGCGGATCGTTCTCCGCGATGCCGAACTCCTTGCAGCCCAGTTCCACCGCGCTGGGGAAACAGGAATAGAGATCGATGAACGACAGGTCGCTTACGCTCTTGCCCGCCATCGCGAAGGCCTTGCGGCCGACGGTGCGGATCGCGGGCGAGGAATAGAAATTCACCCGCTCGCTGACGTTCCAGATGTCGTTGGCGTCGCCGCAACCGTGCAGGAACACCCACTTCGATTCCGGGATGGCGAGTTCGCGCGCCTTGGCGACGCTGGTCATCACCACGGCTGCGGCCATGTCCACCTCGATCACGGCGTTGAGATATTTGGTGTAAGGGAAACCGACGAAACGGTTCTTCTCCGTCGGCGTGGAAATCTCCGCGGGCGGGCGGAATGTCGGGAACCAGGAATGCGGATTCTCCGACGCCACTTTCGTGAATGGCGAGAAGAATTCGCCCAGCCATTTCAGATGCGCCTCCGGGTCACGTCCCTTCTGCCCGCGGATCGCGTTCTCGAACAGCGGATAGGTGTTGACGGGGAAGTGCAATCCATAGGCGCGCTCATATTCGGTGGTGCCGGAGCGCTGGTCGCCAATCTCTTCCGGATCGCTGCCGGGATCGGACTCGTTCGCCCAGCCCAGATCGATGCCCTGCTTCATCGCCGCCAGCAGCGTCGCGATATATTCCGCGCCCACGAGCAGCGCCGCGTCGCATTCGCCGTTCGCGATCTCCTCCGCCGTGCGGTTGACCAGCCATTGCGGCGTGTTCCCGCCCGTCGCCGAATAGAGCGCGCGGCGGGGCGCGGCGCCCAGATGTTTCGACAGCGAGCCCGGCGGATTGCGGAACATGCGCTTGGGCAGCCGCCCCTGGTCGCCCGGCGAGTCCGCCGTGAAGCGCACCACCGCGATCGCGTCGAGCGCCGCGATCAGGTCCTGTTCGTTCCCGGCATCGGCCAGCGCCAGCCGCGCCGCCTTCGCCAGCATCGCGATCGGCGACAAGGCCTCGCGCACATCCCCGCGTGCCGTACGCTGCGTGAACTGTCCGCAGCCGACAAGGATGGGTGTGCGGGGATTGATTAATGTGTCCATGACGCTATCGTAGCCGGATCGTCAGCGAAGGGGGAAGTGTGCCATGAAATCGATTTTGTTTGCCGTAGCGGCAGCCTGCGTCCTGTCGGCTCCGGCGCAAGCCGCGCCCGCCGAGCCGGCACTGGCGCCGTTTTCGCAATTCGTCAACGCGATGAACGCGGGCGACACCGCGAAGGCGGCGGCCACCTATGCGCCGACCGTCACCATCATCGACGAGTTCGGTCCGCACATCTGGAACTCCTTCGCCGCGTGGGATGGCGACCTGGGGACGTCCTTCAAGACGAACGCGGTCAGCGATTTCCACATCGCGGCGGCGGCGGTATCGTTCAAGGCTGTGAGCGCGACCGCCGGCTACGGCGTCGTCCCCACGACGCTGACTTACAAGGTCAAAGGCAAGCCAGTCTCCGAGAAAGGCCTGTTCACCTTCTCGACGGCGAAAGGCGCGAGCGGCTGGCGCATCACCGGCTGGGCGTGGTCCACGCTCTAAGCCTCAAGTTTTGAAATAGGCTGCGAGCCGCGTCAGCGCCTCGTCGATCACCTGGCGTTTCTTTCAGAAGGCGAAGCGGACGAGATTGTCCGGCTTGCCGCCGGTGAAGAATACGCTGAGCGGGATCAGCGCCACGCCCGCCTCGCGCACCAGCCGTTCGCAGAAGGCACGGTCGGGCTCGTTGGTCAGGCCGCTGATGTCGGCGGTGAGGAAATAGCTGCCTTCGCAGGGCAGCAGCTTGAACCCGAGACGCGCCAGGCCCGCGGCGAGCGCGTCGCGATTGGCTTGCAGCGTCCTGGTCAGGCCCAGCGTGAAATCCATCTCGTGTTCCAGCGCATGCGCGATGCCGAGCTGCAGCGACGGCGGCGTCGTGAAGGTGATGAACTGGTGCGCCTTGGCGATGGTGTCGACCAGCGCCGCCGCGCCCGTCACCCAGCCGATCTTCCAGCCGGTGAGCGAGAACATCTTCCCCGCGGAACCCACGCGCACCACGCGCTCCACCATGCCGGGCAAGGTGATCAGTGGGATGTGTTCGCGCCCGTCGAAGATCAGGTGCTCATAGACCTCATCGCAGATCACCGCGGCGTTCGACCGCGCCACGACGCGCGCCACCATCTCCAGCTCGTCGCGCGTGAAGGCGCGGCCGATGGGGTTGAGCGGCGAGTTCAGGATCAGCGCCCGCGTCGCCGGCGTGATCGCCGCGGCGAGCGCCGCTTCGTTGAGCCGCCAGTCGGGCGCGGCGAGCGGAACGCTGCGCACCTTCGCGCCCACGGTCTCGCAGATCGGGCGGTATGAGTCATAGGCGGGCTCGATCAGCACCGCCTCTCCGCCCTCGCCCACCAGCCCCATGATCGCGGCCGTCAGAGCCTCGGTCCCGCCGGAGGTGACGACGACGTTCGTCTCCGGATCGAAATCGAGTCCATAGAATCGTTTGGCGTGGGCGGCGATGGCGCGGCGCAGTTCTATGCGCCCGCGCGTCGGCGGATACTGGTTCGGCCCCTCGATCAGCACCTTGGCCGCCACCCCGCGGATCGAGACGGGCCCATCCTCGTCCGGAAAGCCCTGGCCGAGATTGATCGCGCCGTGCTCCACGGCCAGCGCGCTCATCACCGTGAAGATGGTGGTGGGCAGCGACGAGAAGACGGGGTTGGGGCGAAGCGCGGACATCGGACGCAGCTTGGCAAACCGGGGTGCGCTCCGGCAAGGGGCGAACGGGATTAAACGCTAGCGAACACGAAGGCGCATGCCGCCGCGATGCCCAGCGCCGTGCGGACGGCATGGAGCTTGCCCCACCGGCGGATCAGAGCGCGGGATCGCGGCCCGGCATCGTCATCCGCAATCGCGCCAAGCTTTCGATTGGTCGGTGCGATGACGAGGAGCGTGTACGGCCAGTTCAGCAGCATCAGGCCGCCGCCAATCGCGGCGGCGGGCAGATGCCCAAAATACCAGGCCGCAAATCCGAGCACACCTGAGATAACCGCCAGCGAGGCCTGCATTTGGAGGCCCTTGGCGTAGCTCGGCTTCCACTCCTTGAGCAGCGCGACATCGTCGAGCAGCAAGCGCGCGGGTTGCTCCGCCAGATTGATATAGGCCGCGGCGCCTGCGAAAGCGGCGGCCGTGGCGAGTGCAAGCGGCAGGAAGATCATTTGTCGCTTTCCTTCTGTGCGATGTCTTCGAGACGTGCGCGCAATCGCACAAACAGGTCGAGCGCGGCTTCCAGCTCGGCGCGATCGAATCCGGCGGCGAGCGCCTTGGCCCAGGGCCGCTGGCGATCCATGGCCGCCTCGCTGAGCGCGATACCTTTTGCCGTCAACACGACGAGATGGGCGCGCTTGTGGCGGGGATTGGGTCGGAACGCGACAAGGCCCGCTTTTTCGAGTTCGTCGGCAATGCGCTGGACCGATTGCCGCGCAAGCCCCATCGCCTGCGCGACATGCGCCACCGGCGCGGGCTCCGCTTGCAACGCAATCGCGCCGATCACCTGCCAGCGCGCGCTGGTCAAGCCGATCCCGGCCACCAGCCCGTCGCCGGCGGCGATCAGGCGCCCGTTCAGCCGGAATACCTCCAGCACCAACTCGCTCAACAGTCCGGTCTTCGTCGTGTCCGCCATGATTGCAGCATACTGTCAAATAGACAGTATACTGTCAAATAGGCCGCGATCTGCACCTCCCCCTTGTGGGGAGGTCGACAAACCTTCGCGCGCCAGCGTGAAGGTTTTCGGGTGGGGGAACGTGCCGGCGAGGCTCGGCCCCCCACCCGAAAAAGCTTCGCTTTTTCGACCTCCCCACAAGGGAGATGTGCAGAGGCAACTGCCTAACCCGCGGGCGAACTGATGAAAAACTAGGCAGGCCACCACACGTCCCATGACTCACCCCTCACTAACCTGCTGAAATAGCTTGTGGATAGTCTGTGCCGATGTGGCACGACCCCTGCTAACTCGTCTTAAGGTCGAGCGAGCCGCAACACGCGGCCGCGGGAGTTTGCGCGCATGAAGAAAATCGAAGCGATCATCAAGCCGTTCAAGCTGGATGAGGTGAAAGAGGCGCTGCAAGAGGTCGGGATCCAGGGCATCACCGTCACCGAGGCCAAGGGCTTCGGCCGGCAGAAGGGCCATACCGAACTCTATCGCGGCGCCGAGTACGTCGTCGATTTCCTGCCGAAGGTGAAGCTGGAAATCGTGGTGCCGGATGAGCGGCTGGATGCGGCCATCGAGGCCATCCAGAAAGCCGCGCGCACGGGTCGCATCGGAGACGGCAAGATCTTCGTGCTCGACGTGGCGAACGCCATCCGCATCCGCACCGGCGAGTCCGGCGCGGACGCGATCTGAACGTGAATTTGGGGTGAAGTTTCAAAATCCGAAGGGAAAGACTGAAAGCCATGGCTGAGACCAAAGATGCCCATTCCGTCCTCAAGATGATCAAGGACAAGGAGGTCAAGTTCGTCGACCTTCGCTTCACCGATCCGCGCGGCAAGTGGCAGCACGTCACGTTCGACCTGTCGCTGGTCGACGAGGAGATGCTGAACGAAGGCACGATGTTCGACGGTTCGTCCATCGCCGGCTGGAAGGCGATCAACGAATCCGACATGACGTTGCTGCCCGATTGCTCCACCGCGCTGATCGATCCGTTCTTCGCGCAGACCACCATGTCGCTCGTCTGCGACGTGGTCGAGCCGACGACCGGCCAGCCCTACGGCCGCTGCCCGCGCTCCATCGCCAAGGCCGCCGAGAAATACGCGGATTCCTCCGGCGTCGGCGACACGGTCTATTTCGGGCCGGAAGCGGAATTCTTCGTGTTCGACGACGTGCGCTTCGGCCAGGAGATGAACAAGGGCTACTATTATCTGGACTCCATCGAGGGGCCCTACAACACCGGCCGGGAATACGAAGCGGGCAACCTCGGCCATCGCCCGCCGGTCAAGGGCGGCTACTTCCCGGTGCCGCCAGTGGACTCGCTGCAGGACATGCGCGGCGAAATGCTCGCGATCATGGGCGAGCTCGGCATCGAGCCGGAAAAGCATCACCACGAAGTGGCGAGCGCGCAGCATGAGCTCGGCATGAAGTTCAAGACGCTGACCAAGACCGGCGACGCGATGCAGGTCTACAAATATGTCGTGCACCAGGTCGCGGCGGCCTACGGCAAAACTGCGACGTTCATGCCCAAGCCCGTCTACGGCGACAACGGCTCGGGCATGCATGTGCACCAGTCGATCTGGAAAGCGGGCAAGCCGCTCTTCGCCGGCTCGGGCTATGCCGACCTGTCGGACACCTGCCTCTACTACATCGGCGGCATCATCAAGCATGCCAAGGCGCTCAACGCCTTCACCAACCCGCTGACCAACAGCTACAAGCGTTTGATCCCGGGCTTCGAGGCGCCAGTGCTGCTCGCCTATTCGTCGCGCAACCGCTCGGCGTCGTGCCGCATCCCGTTCTCCTCGTCGCCCAAGGGCAAGCGCGTCGAAGTGCGCTTCCCCGATCCGGGCGCGAACCCCTATCTCGCCTTCGCCAGCATGCTGATGGCCGGCCTCGACGGCATCGAGAACAAGATCCATCCGGGCGACCCGATGGACAAGGACCTCTATGCCCTGCCGCCGGAAGAACTGAAGGAAATCCCGCAGGTCTGCGGCTCCCTGCGCGAAGCGCTGGAGAACCTCGACAAGGACCGCGGCTTCCTCAAGAAGGGCGGCGTGTTCAACGACGACTTCATCGACAGCTACATCGAACTGAAGATGAACGAGGTCTACACCTTCGAACACACACCCCATCCGGTGGAGTTCAAGATGTACTACTCGGTGTAACGCCTGCGCCGATTGCGTGCACGAGGGCGCGAACGCGAGTTCGCGCCTTTTGCATGTCGCGAGATTGGCGGCGACGGGGATAGCCCGTCCGCCGACACTTCAATTTCGAATCGTCAGACGACCTTGAGCCCGAGATGCGTCTGCATCGGCACAAAGTCCC
>DATATK010000175.1:0-17544 GCA_036268825.1 Rhizomicrobium sp.
GACGTCCACGCCGTAGAGAATCGCGGCGGCGGCAAAACTCAGAAGCAGCGTCACCCAAACTATAATCAGCCTCGGAGAAAATTTGCTCATTTCCAGACCGCCCGTCGCCATCCGGACGAAAACGCTGAGTGCGGCGAACCCCGAATTGCTAATCGTGATGAAAAGAAGATCGGGCGCCCATTGGTCCGACCACCCGGGTGCTGGCTTGGCGGCAACGTAGAGCAGAAGATGCGCCAAGAGCGGCATCAAGCCGATAGCGAAGCCCGCTACCCAGTTACACCAGGCAAATTTCTTTTCTTTGCTCAAGCAATCGTCCCAATTCTAAATCGGCACGCCCAGATCGAATTCCACCGTCACGCGCTGGCCTTCGCCCTCGTAGCGGCGCTCGCTGCGCGTTTGCCATGAGGGATGCAGCAGGATCATGCCACCTTGCGGGCGGATGATCTCGGTCTGGCCGGCATTGCCGCCGCCGGGGATGCGGAAGGCGAGGTGCGGGGCGACCATCGCGGGCAACACGCCGCGTGGATCGCCCAGTTCGATCTCGCCGCCGAGCGCGGCGTCGTCGGATTTGGCGTAGCCGTCGTCGACGATATAGACGCCGGACCAGAACGCGGCGGGGCGCGCGCTGGTCTCGACATATTCGCCTTTCTGGCGGACGCAGACGCAGGCGGAGATCTTCCAGTCGAGAGTGACGCGGCCGCCGCTGCGCGTGCCGGTCAGGCTGTCGGCGAGTTCGCGCAGCACGCGGAACAAAGTCTGCGAATGCTGGCCGCCCCACGCATCGAGATCGCGTTCGGAGCGCCAGCCCTGGCCGTGCGTCCCATTGGCGCCGTTGTTGGCCTGCATGCGCTCCACGATCTGCGCGCGCAATTCCGGATTCATCTCCGCCGCCACGGGCACATAGTGCACGCAGACGGGCGTCGCGAAGGTGCTGCGAATTTGGGGCTTCTGCGTGGCCATGGATTATTCAATCACGATCGTTGGCGCCCGGCGCTGGGACGCGGCAATCTTTTCGGCGACCTGCTGCGCAATTGCAAGGAAGGACTGCGCCTCGCGGCTCTCCGGCCTGTGGGCGACGATCGGCGTTCCCGCATCGGAGGTCTCGCGGATCGCGGGAACCAGCGGAATTTCGCCCAGGAACGGCGCGCCGAGTTCCTCGGCCGTTGCGCGCGCGCCACCATGGCCGAAGATGTGACTCTCTTCGCCGCAATGGGGACAGACGAACACGCTCATGTTCTCGACGATGCCGAGGATCGGCACTTGCGTCTTGCGAAACATCGCGATGCCCTTGCGCGCGTCGATCAGCGCAATGTCCTGCGGCGTCGACACGATCACCGCGCCCTTGAGCGGCACGCGTTGGGCAATCGTGAGCTGCGCGTCGCCCGTGCCCGGCGGCATGTCGATGACGAGCACGTCGAGTGGCGCCCACGCGACGTCGTTCATCATCTGCGTGATCGCCGACTGCACCATCGGCCCGCGCCACACCATCGGCTCGTCTTCCTTCACCAGGAATCCCATCGACATCGCCTTGATGCCGAACTTCTCGATGGGCCTCAGCTTGTGTCCGTCGCTGTCCGGCTTGGTGCGGATGTCGAGCAGGCGCGGCACGGACGGGCCGTAGATGTCTGCGTCCAGCAATCCCACTTTCATGCCGAGCTGGGAGAGCGCCAGCGCCAGGTTCACCGCGACCGTCGATTTGCCGACGCCGCCTTTGCCGCTCGCCACCGCGATCACCGCGCCCACGCCTTCGATGCCGGCAGTGCCCTGGGTTTGCGGCGGATGCGCATGGCGGGCCGGAGCCGGTTCGCTATGCGCCGTGAGCACGGCCGTCACCGACAGCACGCCGGGCAGGGGCGAAACCGCGTCCTCCGCCGCCTTGCGCAGCGGCTCGGCCGTGCGGCCGCGGGCGGCGGGGACTTCGAGGGCAAATCCGACCAGCCCGTCGCGCACCACCAGGCCCTGCACCAGCCCGGCCGCCACGATGTCCTTGCCGCTCACGGGGTCGATGACCCCGCTCAACGCCTTCAAGATGTCTTCGCGCGCGACCATGCCGTCCTCCGGCCCTTCCTATAGCGGCGGGCCGGGGGAAACCCAATGCGTTTTGGTTCTCTTTTTGTGCGTGTTGTGTCCGATTAACCGCACCTTGTTGTCGCTTATGCATACTATATCTCAGGCCGGCATTGAGAGGGTTGCGCGTGATGTTGAGGGTTTTGCGCCGCGTGTTGGTGGCGGCGGTGGTGGCGTTGGGATTGCCCGCGACGGGCGCGATGGCGCGTCCGGCGCCGGCCTCGTTCGCCGATCTCGCGGGCCAGCTGCTGCCCATGGTCGTCAATATCGCGACCACCGAAACGCTCAAGCCCGACGCCAAGGGCGGCGACAAGCTCTCCGACCTGCCGCCGGATCCCGAGCTGCAGCAATTGTTCAAGGGCCTGCTCGACAAGGACAAGAACGTGCCGCGCCGCGTCGTTTCCCTGGGCTCGGGCTTCGTCATCGATCCGTCGGGCTTGATCGTCACCAACAACCATGTGATCGACGGCGCCGAGCAGATCACCGTCACGCTCAACGACGGCACCAGCCTGCCGGCCAAGGTCGTCGGCCGCGACGAGAAGACCGACCTCGCGCTGCTGCGGGTCAAACCGCCGAGGCCGCTGGCGTCGGCGCATTTCGGCGATTCCAACAAGCCGCGCGTCGGCGATTGGGTGCTGGCGATCGGCAATCCGTTCGGCCTCGGCTCGACGGTCACAACCGGCATCGTCTCGGCGCGCAACCGCGACATCGAGGCGGGGCCGTATGACGATTTCATCCAGACCGACGCGCCGATCAATCGCGGCAATTCCGGCGGGCCTCTGTTCGACATGGACGGCGCCGTCATCGGCATCAACTCGGTGATCTATTCGCCCAGCGGCGGCTCGGTCGGCATCGGCTTCGCCATCCCGTCCAACATGGCGCGCGACGTCATCGGCCAGATCGAGAAATTCGGCGCCACGCGGCGCGGCTGGCTGGGCGTGCGCGTGCAGAGCGTGACGGACGATATCGCGCAGGGCATGGGATTGCCGGCGCCGAGCGGCGCGTTGATCGCCGAAATCACGCCCGGCGGTCCCGCCGCGAAAGCGGGTCTCCAGCAGGGCGACGTGATCACGGCGTTCGACGGCAAGCCGATCCCGGATTCGCGCGCGCTGCCCCGCGTCGTCGCCGATACGCCGATCGGCAAATCCGCGGACGTCGCCTTCGTGCGCGGCGGCCAGAAGCAGACCGCGCATGTCATGGTCGCGCGGCTCGAAGACGACGACAAGACCGATGACGCCGCGCCTCCCGCCAGGCCCGCGCCCGCCAAACCGGCCGGCACGCTGCTCGGCTTCTCGCTCTCCACGCTCGACGGCGCGAGCCGCGCGAAATATCACGTCGCGCCGGAGATCCAGGGCGTGCTGATCACCGCCGTCGATCCCGACAGCCAGGCCGGCGACAAGAACTTCCGCGCCGGCGACGTGATCGTCGCGATCCAGAACCAGCCCGTGCGCTCGCCCGACGACGTCTCCCGCCACATCGACGCCGACACCAAATCCGGCCACAAGGTCGAAATGCTCCTCATCAACCGCGACGGCGACTCGACCTACGTCGCGATGCGGCTGGACGGGGAGGGTTAGTTCTTTTGCACCTCCCCCTTGTGGGGAGGTCGAAAACGCGAAGCGTTTTCGGGTGGGGGACCGTTCGCGTCGTCGGCACCGTCCCCCACCCGAAACGCCTTCGCTGCGCTACGACGTTTCGACCTCCCCGCAAGGGGGAGGTGCAGTCAGCGCACGACCTCTCTGTCTTTGTAGCCCTGCAGATGGAGCAGCGCCGTGAGGTCGGCGTGGTCGATCCGCGCGGCTGCGGCTTCGGCGACGATGGGTTTGGCGTGGTACGCGACGCCGAGGCCGGCGCGGGCGATCATGGCGAGGTCGGTGGCGCCGTCGCCCACGGCCAGCACGTCGTCATAGCCGATGCCCATTTCGGCGACGGCCAGTTCCAGCGCGGCGAGTTTCGCCTCGCGGCCGAGAATGGGTTCCGCGACTTCGCCGGTGAGCGCCGCGCCGTCGTCGAGCAATGTGTTCGCCTGATGCGCGTCGAAACCGGCTTCGGCGGCAACGCGTGCGGTGAAATAGGTGAAGCCGCCGGAGACGAGCAGCGCGCGCGCACCATGCGCCTTCATTGTCGCCACCAGTTCCTTCGCGCCCGGGTTGAGGCGGACACATTCGGCATAGGTGCGCGCCAGCGCCGAGACCGGCAGGCCCTTCAGCATCGCCACGCGCGCGCGTAGGGCGTCCTCGAAGCCGATCTCGCCACGCATGGCGCGTTCGGTGATCGCGGAGATCTGCGGCTTCAGCCCCGCCATGCCGGCCAACTCGTCGAGACACTCGCAGCCGATGATGGTGGAATCCATGTCGGCGATGAGCAGCTTCTTGCGCCGGTTCTCGGCCGGCACGACATTGATGTCGAAACCGCGGCCCACGTTGAAGGCCCGCGCCGCGCCCAGAACCTTGGCGAAATCGCCGTCGAATCCGATCTCGAAGGCATGGCCTTTCTTCAGCAGCGTGGGCACGTCGTTGTTGGGCAGGTAGGTCGTGGGGAACGCCGCGTCCGCGTCCTCGCCGATGACGTTCAGGATGCCGTGCGGCATGTCAGCGCCGCCGGAACTGGCTGTTATAGACGGCCTCTATATGGTCGCGCCGGGCGATCAGCCGCGCCACGTCGATGGCCAGGCCCCGCATCTGCGCGATATCGATGGCGCGGCCGAAATTGTACCGTGCATCGTCGTAGCAATCCTTCACGCCCGTATCGCGCACGTCGTACATCGCGCCATAGGCCTCTTCCGCCAGCGCCTCGAACCGTGCGATCTCTTTGGTATCGTTCAAGGGTTTCACAACCGTGCGTGCCGATGCCGTTCTTATCGCAGGGCCTACCGCAAGCGGCAAGTCGGCCGCCGCGCTGGCGTTGGCCGGGCGCATCGGCGGCGTCATCGTCAACGCCGATTCCATGCAGGTCTATGCCGAGCCGCAAATCCTGACCGCGCGCCCCTCCGATGCCGACATGGCCCGCGCCCCGCATCTGCTCTACGGCCATGCCGGCGTGCGCGAAGCCTATTCAGTGGGCCGCTACGCTGTGGACGCCGCGCGCGCGTTGGCCGAAGCGCGCGCGCTGGGCCGCACGCCGATCTTTACGGGCGGCACGGGCCTTTATTTCGGCGCGCTGACGGACGGCATCGCGCAGATGCCCGACATACCGCCCGCGATCCGCGCCGCCACCGCCGCGCGCAGGGCCGAACTCGGGGCCGACGCGTTCTTCGCCGAACTCGCCGCGCGCGATCCCGAGACCGCGTCACGATTGCGCGCGCCCGACACGCAACGCACCTTGCGCGCCTACGAAGTCTTCGAAGCCACCGGCCGCCCGCTCGCCTGGTGGCAGACACAAGCTGGCACGCCGGTGCTGGACGGGCTCACGCTCGCCCGCTTCGTCATCGCCCCGCCGCGTGACGAGTTGCACGCGCGTATCGAAGCGCGCTTCGACCGGATGCTGAAAGACGGCGCGCTGGACGAAGCCGCCGCACTCGCCGATCTCGATCCTGCCTTGCCCTCCGCCAAGATCCTCGGCCGCCGCGAACTCCTCGCCGTGCGCGCTGGCACGATGACGCTGGCGGACGCCACGACCCTGGCCAAGACCGGCACACGGCAATACGCCAAACGCCAGATGACCTGGTTCCGGGGCCGGATGAAGGATTGGGCGTGGGCAACGGATGGGCTAGGAAGCGTGCCATGAACACCTATTACACACACGACGCCGATCTCGATCTCATCCGCCGCAAGCGCGTCGCCATTGTCGGTTACGGCAACCAGGGCCATGCGCATGCGCTGAACCTGCGCGACAGCGGCGTGGCCGATGTCGTGATCGGGGCGCGGCCGGGGGAGAGCGCGGAGCGGGCGAGGGCGGCGGGGTTTGCGGTGATGAGCGCGGCAGAGGCAGCGAAGGACGCGGACGTCGTGGTGATGGGCGCACCGGACGAGTTGTTGCCGGAGATTTACGCGCGCGATCTGGCGCCCAACATGAAGAAAGGCGCGGCGCTGCTGTTTATCCACGGCTTCGCGCTGCATTTCGGCTTCATCGTACCGCGCGCCGATCTCGACGTGATCATGGTCGCGCCGGCGGGCCCCGGCTCCGCATTGCGCGCCAACTTCCTCAGCGGCGACGGCTATATCGGACTCATCGCGGTGCATGCCGATGTGAGCGGGCAGGCCAAGGCGCTCGCGTTGTCCTACGGCGCTGCGATCGGTTGCGGCGCGGGGATGATCGAGACCACGTTCAAGGACGAGACGGAGACCGACCTGTTCGGCGAGCAGGTCGTGCTTTGCGGCGGCTCGGCGGAGCTGGCGCGCGCGGCGTTCGACACGCTGGTCGGTGCCGGCTATGCGCCGGAGCTCGCTTATTTCGAATGCCTGCATCAGCTCAAATTGCTCGTCGATCTGATGCACACGCGCGGCATCGCCGGCATGTACGACGCGATCTCCAACACCGCGGAATACGGCGCGCATGTCACCGGCCCGCGCGTCATCGGCACGGCCTCGCGCGCCGAGATGAAGCGCGTGCTCGAAGACGTGCAATCCGGCCGCTTCGCCCGCGCTTTCATGGCGGACACCAAGGCCGGCGCCCCCGAAATGACCGCCGCCCGCGCCGCCGCCGCCGCCCACCCCATCGAGACGGTGGGTGCGAAGCTGCGCGCGATGATGCCGTGGTTGAGAGACAAGACGAAAATCTAGTCGGATAGCGGCGCACCGCTGCCGTCGCGCACTTCGAAATGTGCGTGATCGCCGAGATTCGACTTTGCATGCGCGCGCGCATCTTCGTGCGACGCGTGGGCGCTGATGTGAACGATGGCCAACGAACCGTCGGCGTGAAAGTAGCGGATTTCGTAATCCGGCATGGCATCCCTCCATTCGGAAAGCGGATGCCCCAATCGACCCAGAGGTAACGCATGATCTGTGGCGCGGGCTGGAACTTTCGATGTTCAAAAGCGGCCCGTAATATGGTTGAAATGGGGCCGCTCAACCCATGTGTGTTTTGAAAGAAAGAACCACGATCATGCGCATCGGAACGCCGCTTTCGCCATCCGCGACGAAGGTGATGCTGCTGGGCTCCGGCGAGCTCGGCAAGGAAGTCGTGATCGCGCTGCAGCGGCTCGGCGTGGAGACCATCGCGGTCGATCGCTATGCGGATGCGCCGGCGCAGCAGGTGGCGCATCGCAGCCATGTCATCGACATGACGGACGCCGCCGCGTTGCGCGCGCTGGTGGAGAAAGAGCGGCCGCATCTGATCGTGCCGGAGATCGAGGCCATCGCGACGGACGAACTGGTCCGCATCGAAGCGGACGGCGTGGCCACCGTGATCCCCACGGCGCGCGCGGCGCATATCACCATGAACCGCGAACGCATCCGCAGGTTGGCCGCCGAGGAGCTGAAGCTGCCGGTGTCGCCCTATGCCTTCGCGACCTCTCTGGCCCAGTTGCAGGCGGCCATCGATGGCGGGATCGGGTTTCCCTGTTTCGTGAAGCCGGTGATGTCGTCCTCCGGCAAGGGGCAGTCGCGGCTGAAGAGCCAGGCCGACGTGGCAGGCGCCTGGGACAAGGCGCTGTCGGCGGGGCGGGTGAAGGAGGCGCGGGTGATCGTGGAGGGCGAGGTCCGCTTCGACTTCGAGATCACCCTGCTCACCGTCCGGGCCAAGGACGGGACGCATTTCTGCGAGCCCATCGGCCATGTCCAGGTGAACGGCGACTATGTCGAATCCTGGCAGCCCCAGGCGATGAGCCCGGCTGCGCTGGCCAAGGCGCGGGACATGGCGGGGGCGGTCACGGGCGCTTTGGGGGGGCTCGGGATCTTCGGGGTCGAGCTGTTCGTGCGGGGCGACGAAGTCTGGTTCTCCGAGGTCAGTCCCCGGCCGCACGATACCGGGCTCGTCACCCTGGTGTCTCAATTCCAGAGCGAATTCGCGCTCCACGCCCGCGCGATCCTGGGCCTGCCGGTCTCCACGGCGCTCAAATCGCCGGGCGCGTCGGCGGTGATCTATGGCGGAATGGACGCAAAAGGGATCGCCTTCGAAGGCATCGCCGAGGCGCTGTCGGTTCCCCAGACGGAACTGCGCCTGTTCGGCAAGCCGGAGGCCTTCGCCAAGCGGCGGATGGGGGTGGCTCTGGCGCGCGGCGCGGACACCGATGAGGCCCGGGAGCGGGCGAAGAGGGCCGCCGGGATGGTGCGGCCTGTGGCGGGAGCCATCACCGGTTAAGGCGGATTTTGGCCGCAAAAACAGGGCCTTGTACTTGCGCCGCAAGTGCGAAGCGTCCTACAAGTTTCCGCGACGAAGTCGAAGGCGGCTCATGGTAGCGCTTCGTCAAGGTTAGCGATCGTAACATTGGCTGAAGAAGCGAACATACGTCGCTGACGGAGGGCTCACTCGCGGGCTCTTCGGCAGATGCGTATTGCAAGTTCACCGGTCAGGAAAGGACTCACGGAATGTTCGGCGGTCTCCTCGGCATGCTGTCGAGCGATATGGCAATCGATTTGGGCACGGCCAACACGCTCGTCTACGTCAAGGGGCGCGGCATCGTGCTGAACGAACCGTCCGTGGTCGCGACCATGACGAGTCGCGGCGGCAAGAAGACCGTGCGCGCCGTTGGCAACGACGCGAAGATGATGCTGGGCCGCACGCCGGGCAACATCGAAGCGATCCGCCCGATGCGCGACGGCGTCATCGCCGATTTCGAAATCGCCGAAGAGATGATCAAGCATTTCATCCGCAAGGTTCACAATCGCCGCTCCTTCGCCAATCCGATGATCATCGTCTGCGTGCCCTCCGGCTCGACCGCCGTCGAGCGCCGCGCGATTCAGGAGTCGGCATTGTCGGCCGGCGCGCGTCGCGTGTTCCTCATCGAAGAGCCGATGGCCGCTGCGATCGGCGCAGGTCTTCCCGTTTCCGAACCGACGGGATCGATGGTCGTCGACATCGGCGGCGGCACGACGGAAGTGGCCGTGCTCTCGCTCGGCGGCATCGTCTACTCGCGCTCCGTGCGCGTCGGCGGCGACAAGATGGATGAGGCGATCATCGCTTACATCCGCCGCCACCAGAACCTCCTGATCGGCGAAGCCTCCGCCGAACGCATCAAGAAGGAAATCGGCTCGGCCGCGCCGCCGCTCGAAGGCAACGGCGTCACGCTGGAGATCAAGGGCCGCGACCTTTTGAACGGCGTGCCCAAAGAGATCACGATCACGCAACGCCATATCGCAGAAGCACTTTCGGAGCCCACCAGCGCCATCGTCGAGGCCGTGAAAGTGGCGCTCGAGGCGACGCCGCCCGAGCTGGCAGCCGATATCGTGGACAAAGGCATCGTGCTCACCGGCGGCGGCTCGCTGCTCGCCAATCTCGATCAGGTCCTGCGCGAGGAGACGGGTCTGCCCATCTCCATCGCCGACGATCCGCTCTCCTGCGTCGCGCTCGGAACGGGCCGCGTGCTGGAGAACGCCAAGATCATGCGTCACGTTTTGTCGACCGCGTTCTAACGGAGCGCGTCCGGGCGAGTTGGAGTTATGGCGAACGGCACCTGGAAGATCGCACGCGGCAAGGCCAGCGCCCAGCTGTCGCTTGCCATCGTGGTGATCCTCGCCATCGGCCTCGTCGTGCTCGGCAAGGCGCAGTCCTCGCTCTTCGATCGTGCGCGGGTTTATTATTCCGACGCCATCGCGCCGGCGCTGAAGACCGTCGGCCGCCCGTTCGACGGCGTGTCGAACTGGTTCGGCGGCATGGATCATTTCTTCGACGTCTACAGCGAGAACACGCGCCTCAAAGCCGAGAACGCCAAGCTGCGCCAATGGCAGTCCGCCGCGCTGGTGCTCGACGCGCGCGTCAAGCGCTATCAATTGCTGCTCAACGCCGTGCCCGATCCCGCGCTCGAAGCGATCAGCGCGCGCGTCATCGGCCGCGACAACCGCCCGTTCCTCGACACGCTGATCCTCGACGCGGGCAAGGGCCGCGGCGTCAAGCCCGGCGAAGCGGTGATCGACACGCGCGGCATGATCGGGCGCGTCTTCCTCGCCGGCGATCACACCGCGTGGGTGATCCTGCTCACCGATCTGAACAGCCGCGTGCCGGTGGTGATCGAGCCGGGCAACATCCAGGCGATGATGGCGGGCGACAATTCCGAGGCGCCGTCCCTCCAGCCCATGTCCCAGGGCGCCCAGCTCAAAGAGGGCGCCCAGGTCGTCACCTCCGGCGATGGCGGCCTGCTGCCCAACGGCGTGCCGGTCGGCACGGTGGTGTGGGACGGCTCGGCCTATCGCGTGGCGCTGCTGGCCGACGCTTCGACGGCGGACGATGTCCGCATCGTCGATCTCAAGCAGCCGCCGGAGCAGGCGCCGTCCGTCACGCCCGGCGATCTGCCCGCTGTCGCCGCCGGCCTGCCGCCGCTGGTGACCAAGCCGCCGGTGACCGCGCTGCCGCCCACAACCTTGCCGGGCGCGACGACGCCCGCGACCCAGACCGCCGCGACGCCGGCCTCGCCGCAGGCGATCACCGCGCACAAGCCGCCCGCCGCGCCGGCGCAACCGGCCACCGATCCCGCCGCCGACGATCCGGGAGACCAGTGAGATGTTCGACCGGATCGACATCTCCATCGGGCGGACCTTTGCCGCGATCATCCCGTTCAGCTGCGCGCTGATCGGGCTTCTGATCTCCAACGCGCCGATCGTGCTTCTGCCGACCGAGCTCAAGCCGCCGATGCTGTCGCTGATGCCAATCTATTTCTGGTGCCTCGTGCGGCCGGACCTGATGCCGCCGCTCGTCGTGTTCACGCTGGGCGTGCTGGAGGATTTCTTCTCCGGCTCGCCGCCCGGCACCTGGACGCTGGCGTTCGTCGCGACCTACGCGCTGGTCGATCGCGAGCGAGACGCGTTCGCCGGCCTCTCCGGCGTCGGCGCGATATTGGGCTTCGCCGCCGCGATGCTGGCGGCCACGGTGGTCGGCTGGCTGGTGGCGGCGTTCGTCTATGGCCGCTTCCCGCCGCTCGCGCCGCTTAGCATGCAGTTCGCGATGAGCGTGCTGTTCTATATTCCGGTGGTGATGATCCTGGGCGTGATCCATCGCCGCCTGGTCGGTCCCTTGCGGAGCGATCTGTAGATGCCGCTGTTCGACCGCAAGGACAAAAGCCGCTACGCGACCTTCACCCGTCGCACGCTGATGATGTCGGGCGCGATCGGCTCGGTGCTGGCGGTTCTCGCCGGCCGTCTCTACCAGCTGCAGATCCTCGAAGGCGACGAGTACATGACGCGCGCGGAAGACAACCGCGTCAGCCAGCGCCTGATCGCGCCTTTGCGTGGCCGCATCGTCGACCGCTTCGGCACCGAGCTCGCCACCAACCGCAAGAACTACCGCGTGCTGCTGGTGCCGGAACTGGCGGCGCAGGGCGTGGACACCGCGCTCGATACGATCAGCCGCCTCATCGTCATCACCGATCACGACCGGGAGCGCATCAAGCACGACATCGCCGGCAACAAGAAATTCGTCGCCGTGACGGTGGCGGAGAACATGTCGTGGGAGGAATTCGCCCGCGTCAACCTGCACCTGCCCTATCTCTCCGGCATGCAGCCCGATGTCGGCGAGACGCGCGATTATCCTTATGGCGACCAGCTTTCCCACATCCTGGGCTACGTCGCGTCCGTCTCGCCCGACGATATGGCGAAGGATGACGATCCGCTTCTGGCGCTGCCCGGCTTCCGCATCGGCAAGGAAGGCATCGAGAAGAATTACGATTCCGAACTGCGCGGCATCGCGGGCGCCAGCCGCGTCGAGGTCAACGCCTATGGCCGCGTGATCCGCGAGCTCGGCTTCAAGCCGGGCGTGCCGGGCGACGACATCTACCTGACGCTCGACCAGCAGGTGCAGCAATTCGCCAGCCAGCGCCTCGGCGACGAGAGCGCCGCCTGCGTGGTGATGGACGTCTCCAACGGCGACGTGCTGGCGCTCTCCTCCACGCCGGGCTTCGATCCCAACCTGTTCAATGTCGGCATCGGCAAGACGCAATGGGAAGCGCTCAACACCAACGACCACAAGCCGATGATGAACAAGGCGCTGCAAGGCGCCTATCCGCCGGGCTCGACCTTCAAGCCGGCCATGGCGATGGCGGCGATGGACTCGGGGCTCGAAAGCCTCGAAGTCACCTGCACCGGCTCGCTCACTTTGGGCAATCACGAATTCCATTGCTGGAAGAAAGGCGGCCATGGCCGCCTCGACCTCAAGCAGGGCATCCAGCATTCCTGCGACGTTTATTTCTACACCGTCGCCATGCATCTGGGCATCGACCGCATGCATGACGCGGCGCTGAAGCTCGGCCTCGGCAAGCAGACGGGCATCGAGCTGCCGCATGAGAACGCCGGCGTCATCCCCAGCGCGGAATGGAAGATGCGCCGCTATCACATCCCGTGGCAGCAGGGCGAAACGCTGAACACCGGCATCGGCCAGGGCTACGTGCTGACAACGCCGCTGCAGCTCTGCACCCTGGCGGCGCGCATCGCCTCGGGCAACGCGGTGTCGCCGCGCATCACCCGCGTGGTCGGGCGCGACGTGCAGGAACGCCCCGAACTCAAGCGGCTCGATTTCTCCGACAAGGCGTTCCAGACGGTGCAGGAGGGCATGAACCTCGTCTGCAACGATCCCGCGGGCACGGCCTACGCGTATCGCATCCCCGATCCGGGCTACGAGATGGCCGGCAAGACCGGCACCGCGCAGGTCCGCGTCATCACCAGCGCCGAGCGCGAGACCGGCGTGAAGAAAGACAGTGCGCTGCCCTGGAAGCTGCGCGACCACGGTCTCTTCATCGCCTTCGCGCCGGTCGCGGCCCCGCGCTATGCCTGCGCCGTCGTCGTCGAGCATGGCGCGCTCGGCCATCCGCAGGTCCAGATGGCGCGCGACATCCTGCTCTTCACGCAGAAGCGCGACACGGTGAAACTGCCCACCGCCTATCCGGTGAAAGCCGCCGCGCTCGATGCCGCCGATGGGGAAACGCACGGATGAGTTCGCGCCCCTATGCCGCCCAGCGCCGCGCGCTCTCCCTCGGCGAGAAGCTGCTGGAGATCAATTGGGGCCTGGTGCTCCTGATCACCGTGATCGCGTGTTTCGGTTTCGCGATGATGTATTCGGTGGCCGGCGGGCATCTGTCGCCCTGGGCGACGCCGCAGATCCTGCGCTTCGCCATCGGCCTTGTGCTCCTCGTCGGCATCGCGATGGTCGATATCCGCGTCTGGATGAGTCTCGCCTATCCGCTTTACGCCCTCGCTTTCGTGCTCCTCGTCGTGGTGGAGGTGGCCGGGCATTCGGGCCTCGGCGCGCAACGCTGGCTCGAACTCGGGCCGCTGCAGATCCAGCCGTCCGAGATCATGAAGATCGCGCTGGTGCTGGCGCTCGCGCGCTACCTGCACGGCCAGAGCGTGGAGGAAGTGTCGTGGCCGCTGCGCCTCGCCATTCCGCTCGGCATGATCGGCGCGCCGGTGGTGCTGGTGCTGCTCGAGCCCAATCTCGGCACGGCGACGATCCTGGCGCTGGACGGCTGCTCGCTGCTCTTCCTCGCCGGGCTTTCGTGGTGGTGGATCGCGCCCACGGTCAGCGGCATCATCGCCGCCATCCCCATCGCCTGGCGCTTCATGCACGACTACCAGAAGGCGCGCGTGCTGACGTTCCTCAATCCCGCGTCGGACGCGCTGGGCGCCGGCTGGAACATCAGCCAGGCGGAGATCGCCATCGGCTCGGGCGGCTTCATGGGCAAGGGCTTCGTGCAGGGCACGCAGAGCCAGCTCAACTTCCTGCCCGAGAAACAGACCGACTTCATCCTGCCCGCGGTGGGCGAAGAGTTCGGCTTCGTCGGCACGGTCGGCCTGATGCTGCTCTTCGCGGTGGTGATCGGCTTCGGCGTGCGCATCGCGATGGCCTCGCGCAGCCAGTTCGGCCGCCTCGTCGCGATGGGACTGACCTTGAACTTCTTCTTCTACATCATGATCAACTCGGCGATGGTCATGGGCCTGATGCCGGTGGTCGGCATCCCCATGCCGCTGATCTCCTATGGCGGCACCGCGATGCTCTCGGTGATGGTCGGATTCGGTCTTCTGATGTCCGTCCACGTCCACCGCCAGGTCGAAATCCCCCGCCATTCCGCGGGCTTGATCTGAGGCCTGTGGACGCTTTTCCGCCCCATTGGACAGCCCGGAAATGCTCTGCTATAGGCGCGGTCCCTTCGGCCACAGGCTGGAACGGGCGATTAGCTCAGTTGGTAGAGCAGCTGACTCTTAATCAGCTTGTCGTTGGTTCGATCCCAACATCGCCCACCAGCCTTCGCACGCTGGCGCGAGCTACGGCTTGGCAAGCCAGCCTCGCCGTCAGATAGCGCCAGCGAGCGAAGGCTGCCGCGCCGAAGCACGCAGTGCGAAGGCGGGCCCTGGCAAGCCATCTCCCTCACAACCCGCCTAGCCCGACACTTGCATTCCCATCGCTGATGCGATGGCCGTGCCCCAGAACGGCACAGTCGCGCCTTAGCGGAACCTTAAAGCCGAACTGCGACACTCGCGTTTGGCAGCGGTGGTGGTGATGACCAGATTCAAGGCAATCCTCGGCGCGATGGTGGCGGCGCTCGTGCTGTCGCAGGGCGGCGCGATGGCCCAGAGCGCGACCGAGAATTACAAGCTCGGCACCGGCGACAAGGTGCGCGTCATCGTCTATGGCGAGGACGATCTGGGCGGCAGCTTCGAGGTCGACAGCAACGGCACGGTCAGCCTGCCGCTAATCGGATCGGTGAAGGCCGCGGGGCTTTCGGCGCATCAGCTCGAAACGCAAGTCACCGCCGATCTCGCAGCCGGCTATCTCAACGATCCGCGCGTCAATATCGAAGTCACGACCTATCGCCCGTTCTACGTGATCGGCGAGGTGAACAAGCCGGGGCAGTATCCCTACGTCAACGACATGGGCGTCGCCAATGCAGTGGCGATGGCCGGCGGCTATACGGACCGCGCGGTCGAGAGCACGGTCTGCGTGCGCCGCAACGGCGACACCAAGGAGGTTTGCGTCGATGCGGACGAGACCGTCAAGATCCTGCCGGGCGACGTGGTGCGCATCCGGGAGAATCCGTTCTGGGCCGTGATCTCCGTCGTCAGCCCGCTCGCGGGGCTCGCGCTTCTGCGGGGCTCGTATTGATTTGGGCTCGGCTTGAATTGAAATCGCGCACATTATCTTCGTCTTCCCCGGGCAAGTCCCGGGGACCCATAAACGCGGTCTGAGATAATGCGTCGAGACCGCGGTTATGGGTGGCTTGCCCGGCCATGACGATAAGGGGTGAGTTCACACCGAAACCACTCTCGGCGCCGTCAAGTCTCGCCAGAGCGTATCGGCTCCCCGCGCCGTCACGGACGCGCCGAGTTCCGTGGCCCAGCGACGGTCGTTGCCGAATTCGCTCTTCCAGCTCCACAGGCGTTGCGTGTAGCGGTGCAGCGCATGCTCGCGCGTGATGCCGATGGCGCCGTGCACCTGGTGTGCGACATTGGTGGCCACGTCCACCGCGCGATTGGCGCGCAATTTGGCAGCGGCGATCTCGAAACTCGCATCGCCGCGATCCGCCGCCCGGCATGCCGCCGCTGCCGCCGCCCCCACCGCCGCGGTCTCGCTGGCGAAGATGGCGAGCTGCTGCTGGATCGCCTGGAAATTGCCGATGGCGCGGCCGAATTGCGTGCGCGTCTTGGCATGCTCCACGCTCATCGCCAGCACATGTTCCATCGCGCCCGCAATCTGGCACGTTCGCGCCAGGGCGCCCATCTGGGTGAAGCCGTGAAGCTCGCTTTCGGGCCATGCCGCCATTTCGACCGGCGCCTTGTCGAAGGCCAGCGCGCCGCGCGGCTCGCCGGCGAGGTTGGTGCGCGCGGTCCGCTCGCCCGCGTCTGCCGTGCGGAACACGAGCAGGAACGCCCTGCCGCTGCGTTGCGCGCGGCCGGCGATGCGCGCGGCGACGTCGTCGAACGGGATGTCGGTGAGCACGCCGGTGAAATCCCGCTCCTGGTGCACGTCGCCATCCGCCTGCGTCACGAAGGTGACCGCCGCCTCGTCGAGCGCGAGACCGCTCGCCGCCAGCAACCGGTTGCCCACGATCGTTTCCGCCACCGGCAGAGCCGCCGCCGTCGCGCCGAGCTGGCGCAGCACAAGCAGGGCGTCTTCCCACCCGCCGCCGAAACCGCCCGCCGCTTCGGGCACCATCACATTGCATAGGCCCGACTCGGCAATTCGCGTCCAGTCCAGGCCGTCCGCGCGCAGCACCTTGTCCGCGGTATCGGCCAGCATGCTGCGCAGTTCGGTCATGGGGACTCCTTGAGCGCCTATTCTGGCGGTCCTGCCGCGCCGAGGCAATTGCCGCTCGCTGCGCCAGCCATTAGGGTCGCGCCGCCCGCGTGAGACGGGCCGCGTAAGATGGGTTGGGGAGGACGTGATGCGGTATTGGAAATGGGGCGCGCTCGCGCTGGCCCTGGTCGTCGTGCTGGGGCTCGGCGGCATCATCGTGGCCGACCGGATGGCCCAGCCGTCGCCCCCCGATCCGGCGACGCTCATCGCCAAGGCCGCGAACTATCGCGTCCACATCGTGCGCGACAATTTCGGCGTGCCGCATGTCTTCGGCCATAGCGACGCCGATGTCGGCTTCGGCATCGGTTTCGCCCATTCCGAGGACGATTTCGCCACCATCCAGGATGTCGCCCTCGCCACGCGCGGCACGCTCGCCGCGACCGAGGGCATCGGCGCCGCGACAACGGATTATCTCGTCCATTTGATGCGCGTCTGGGAGACCGTGAACGCGCGTTACGAGAAGGACCTGCCGCCCGACGTGCGCCGCGTGGTCGAGGCCTATGCCGACGGCGTGAACTATTACGGCGCGCTGCATCCCGACAAAGTGAAGCCCGGCTTCCTGCCGCTCACCGGCAAGGACGTCGTCGCCGGATTCGTGTTCAAGACGCCGTTCTTCTACGGCCTCGACAACACGCTGAAGCAGATCACCGCCGAGCCCAAGCCGGCCGCGAAACTGCCCATCGGCTCGAACGGATTGGCCGTCGCGCCCTCGCGGTCGGCGGATGGGGCCACGCGTCTGCTGGTCAATTCGCACCAGCCTTATGTCGGTCCGGTGTCGTGGTACGAGGCGGTGCTGCAGAGCGACGAAGGCTGGCATGTCGCCGGCGGCTTCTTTCCCGGCAGCCCCTTCATGCTGCACGGGCACAACGAGCATCTGGGCTGGGCCAACACGGTCAACAATCCCGACCTGGCGGACGTCTACAGGCTCACCCTCAATCCCGCGAACGAGAACCAGTATCTGCTCGACGGCAAATGGCGCGATTTCGAGACGCACGACGCGGCCATCCGCGTGAAACTGTTCGGGCCGCTGATCTGGACGGTGCATCGCGCCGTATTGTTCAGCGCGCATGGCCCGGTGCTGAAGACCGATCACGGAACCTTCGC
>DATATK010000176.1:0-3318 GCA_036268825.1 Rhizomicrobium sp.
CTTCGGCCAGAACGACGCGATCCATCAGCTCTCCAGCGCCATCAAGCTGGCGCGCGCCGGCTTGCGCCAGGCGGAGAAACCGATCGGCTGCTACCTGTTCTCCGGTCCCACCGGCGTCGGCAAGACCGAAGTCGCCAAGCAGCTCGCCTCCATCATGGGCGTGGAGCTGATCCGCTTCGACATGAGCGAATATATGGAGCGCCACACGGTGAGCCGCCTGATCGGCGCGCCGCCCGGCTATGTCGGCTTCGACCAGGGCGGCCTGCTGACAGACGGTGTCGACCAGCATCCCCATTGCGTGCTGCTGCTCGACGAGATCGAGAAAGCCCATCCCGACCTGTTCAACATCCTGTTGCAGGTGATGGACCACGGCAAACTCACCGACCACAACGGCAAGAAGATCGACTTCCGCAACGTGGTGCTGATCATGACCACCAACGCGGGCGCGTCGGACGCGGCGAAGGACGCCATCGGCTTCGGCCGCGGCAAGCGCGCGGGCGAGGACGAAGAAGCGATCAAGCGCCTCTTCACCCCCGAATTCCGCAACCGCCTCGACGCCACCATCGCCTTCGCGCCGCTCGGCCGCGACACGATCGACCGCGTGGTGGAGAAGTTCGTGCTGGAACTCGAAGCCCAGCTCATCGACCGCGACATCACCTTCGATCTCACCTCCGACGCCGCCCGCTGGCTCGGCGAAAAAGGCTACGACGACGCCTTCGGCGCCCGACCCTTGGCGCGCGTCATCCAGGACACCATCAAGAAGCCGCTCGCCGACGAAATCCTGTTCGGCAAACTCAAACACGGCGGCACCGTGCGCATCCTGCTCGACCGCGAGAAGGACAAACTCGCCTTCGAATTCCTGACAGACGACGACATCAAGCCGAAAGCCCTGCCTCCGCCGAAAAAGCCGAAGGCGGAGGAGAATGTGTGAACTTCAACCCTCCCCTTGAGGGAGGGTTGAACGAACGCCCTCACTTCGCCCCCGGAAACATCTCCACATGCATCTCGCCCGTGCGGCCGTAGTAGACGGCGCGGCGGCCGGCGAGGGAGACGAGGTAGCCGGCGCAGCCTGAGGCGGCGATGCGTTCGCAGAATTCGCGGTATTGGATTTTCCCCGTCTGGATCGCGCGTACGGCGGCATCGACGCCTGCCGCGGAGAATTCGCGTGCCGGCACTGTCTTCACCGCGTGGCAGGGCAGGGAGACGTTTTCGCCGTCCGGCATATAATAGATTTTCTCCGAGCGCACGAGATCGGCGTGATAGCGCTCCACGCCGGCCTCGATCAGTTTCATCACCACCTGGCCGAACGTGATCCGCTCCGCATCGGATTCACGGGTGCATTCTTCGATCACGGCTTTCACGTTGGCGTTCATGTCTGTCTCCTGTCTATTCGGTGGGAATGGTTTTCAGGCCGTGACGGCGGACGATGTCCATCATCGCGGCTTCGAGCGCGGCACGCTCGGCGGGTTTGAGGTGGCCGAAGAATTCGGCGTCGTTGCGGTCGGCAAGGGCGGCAAGCTTCGGCACCAGCGCCCGGCCCGCCGCCGTCAGCGCGAGGGTCTGGTAGCGCTTGTCGCCGCCGGCCGCCGCGCGGGTCAGCAGCGCCTTTTCGGCGAGCCGGTCGGTCAGCTTGGAGATGGCGCCGCGCGTCATCCCCATGCGTGCCGCGATTTCGCTGGGCGCGGTTTTGTCCTCTTCGAACAATTCGCGCAGCAGCGCCCATTCGGCGACGGTCACGCCCCGCGCCTCCAGCTTGCGGGCGAAGGCGTGGCTGACATGGTTGGACACGAAGCGCAGCCAATAGCCCAGATGCGCGTCCAAGGGACTTGTCTTTTCCATGTCAACTCCAGTAGTTGATAAGGAAACTACCATACATGGTTGCCTTGTCAACTACTATTCGGTCTGGCGCCCGCGCCGCCATTTGCGCCATGATTGGCGGCAACGATGCGGCGCGACCCATGACCGAACCACGCAAAACCATCACCGGCGGCTGTCTCTGCGGCGCGCTGCGCTATGAGGCGGAGGGCGAGCCGATCTTTCAGGGCTATTGTTTCTGCGAGGATTGCCGCAAGGCGTCCGGCTCGGGGTTCGTCCCGTTCATCGGTTTCCCGCCCAATGCGGTGCGCATCACCGGCACGGTGCTGATGTATTCCAAGCGGCTCAAGAACGGGCGCTCGGCGGAGCGCAACAGCTGCGCGGTGTGCGGCGGGCTGGTGTTCGGCGGCGAGATTGGTAACGCGCAAAGCCATACGATCTATGCCGGCTCGCTCGACGATCCCACGCTCTTCAAGCCCACGATCGCGATCAACACCGCCGAGGCGCAGCACTGGGCGCCCGTGCCGCCGGGCCTGACCGAATTCAAAGGCATGCCACGATGAGCGAGCACGCGGGCGCCATCGCCGCGGCGATGGCCGTGCTGGACGATTTCATGGCGGCGTTCAACGCGCGCGACCTGGCGGCGTGGGACGCGACGTTCAATTTCCCCTCGGTGCGGCTCGCGTCGAACAAGCTCGTCCTCATCAACGCGGGCGACCACAAGCCGGAGATGTTCGCGCGCGGTGCGCTCGCCGAGTGGCACCATTCGGCGTGGGAACGGCGCGACGTGATCCATGCGGGCGCCGACAAGGTGCACATCGACACCCGCTTCACCCGTTACCGCGCCGACGGCAGCGTCATCGGCGGATTCGATTCAATCTATGTGGTGACGAACGAAGCCGGCCATTGGGGCGTGAAGATCCGCTCCAGCTTCGCGCCTTGATCGGACCGTCGCCGCGACGATCCGGCGGGCGAGCCACGCGCAGCCTCCCGTTAAAGGGCCGCCCGGATTTTCGCGGCGACCGCCTCGAGCGCCTCCGGCTTCTGCATGGTGCGGCCATGCAGCCCAAGCTCCAGCCCCTCTGCCCGCGGCAGGATGTGGAAATGAATATGCGGAATGCTCTGCCCCGCCGCCACGCCGTTGAGCTGCACCAGCATGATGCCCGGCGCGTTGAGCCCCGTCTTCACCGCCTTGGCCACTTTCTGCGTTGTCCGGATCAGCGCCGCCGCGCCCTCGGGCGACAGGTCGAGTATGCCCTCCGCCGGCTCCCTGGTGATGACCAGAACATGGCCTTCGGTCGACGGCATGATGTCCATCAGCGCCAGGGTGAGATCGTCCTCATAGATCGCGATCTTCGGCAACTCCCCGCGCAGGATGCGGGCAAAGATGTTGGTGTTGTCGTAGGTCATGGCGTGGCACCGATAGCGAGACGCGCGAGTATATCTGCACCTCCCCCTTGTGGGGAGGTCGAAAAATGCGAAGCATTTTTCGGGTGGGGGGCC
>DATATK010000177.1:0-30083 GCA_036268825.1 Rhizomicrobium sp.
CCGCTGCGGTGTTGGCCGCGGGCGTGATCTCGAGTTTCACCGACTGGCTGTTCATGGGCGTGTTGTTCAAGGACCGCTACGGCAAATATCCTGAGACCTGGTGGCCGCGCGCGAACCAGGCCGAAGAGACCAAGCCGATCCTCTATTCCACCGCCCTCGGCTTCATCGCCGCCGCCGCCGTGATCGCGCTGTGCGAGATGGTCGGCACGCACAGCCTCGAAAGCGCGCTGGAGGTTGCGGTTACCGCCTGGGTCGCGGGACCCCTGGTCGTCTCGATCACCACCGGGCTGTGGGTGCGGATCGACCCCGCCATCACCTTCGCGCACTGCCTAGGCTATCTCGCGCGTTTCGTGGTGGCAGCCGTCGCGGCGTCCCTGGTTCTGGAGTGACGCGATGAAGCGCGTAGCTCTGCTCCCGTTCGTCCTGCTGCTCGGCACGCGAGCGCACGCGGCAGATGCATGGCGGCCTTCGACGGACCGCACCGCGTGGCAGGTCTTCGCGCGGATGATCACGCCGGTGCCCGGGCGCAAGGACGTGCAGTTCGAGACTTGGGGCGCGGATGCCGATCTCTATGGCCGCACCCCGCCCAAATGGCCGGTTGCGAACGCGCCCAAACTGTTGACGCGCAGCCTCGGCGGCATAACCAGCAAACCGGTCTTGCCGCAAGTGGCGCCGCCGTCCGCCTGCGCCAAGCCGCAGGATGCCGCCGCCGGAAACTTTCCGGCGAGCGCCTGCATCGGCGAGGAAGTGCGCCACAACCGCCCCGCCTTCGACTACCTGGCGGACAACGGCCTCACCACCACCGCCGGGCTCGTGAAGGCGTATGCCAGTGGCAAGACGATCGCATTGCCGTCCGATTCCGTGATCGCCAAGGCCGACTGGGTGCCTATCGGCGACATGCTGAAATGGCTGCCCGCTTACAAGACGCCGGACGATATCCGCCGCGCCTATTACACCAACAGCGCAAGCATGGGCGGCCAGACGACCGAATACGCGCTGGTCGGCGTTTCCATCCAGAGCCGCCAGACGAACGACTGGGTGTGGATGACCTTCGAGCATCGCAGCAACCCGGGCCGCTGCGACATCATCGGCTGCCACGACGATTTCGGCGCCGCCGCGGCGAATGTCCCGCCCGCGAAGACATCCAACAGCGACTACGGCGCCTGTGCCAAGACGCCCGCATTGGCGGCAGTGTTCGCAAGCGAACACGTCACCAATCCGGTCTGGAACAACTATTGCCTCAAGGGCACGCAAACCTTGTACGTGACCATGGCGGGCCAGCCGACCCTGCTCGGCAACTCGGTCGTCGAGCGGATCAATCACGGCATGCCGATCCCGCAAATCTCCTGCATCGCGTGCCATTCCACCGCCTCCTTCGACAAAACCGGCGCGCCGAATTTGGCGGCGCTCCAGGCCCATCCCATCGGCAGGGTCGATCCCAAATTGCTGCAAGGATTCGTGCGCGACGATTTCGTCTGGGGCTTTCTCGCCGCGAAATAGCGCGGCCCGTCGCCAAAGCGCGGGACGGGCAAACTCTGCGACAGGTTGGAGACATCTCCAGCATTGCGCGCAAGGCCGTCAAACGCGCATTTTCCTCCCATTCGGGGGACATCGATAATGACGGTCGCACATGTCTACACAGTCGCTTTCCAGGGCATCGAAGCGCGCGAGGTGGACGTACAGGTCCATCTGAGCGATGCGCCCAACGGGCACTTCAACATCGTGGGCCTCGCGGACAAGGCCGTCGCCGAAAGCCGCGAGCGCGTGCGCTCCGCGCTTTCCGCCATCGGCCTCGCGCTGCCGTTCAAGCAGGTGGTGGTGAACCTGTCGCCCGCGGATTTGCCCAAGGAGGGCAGTCATTACGATCTACCCATCGCGCTCGGCCTGCTCGCCGTCATGGGCGTGCTGCCGGCAAGCGAGATGGCGGGGTATGTCGCGCTGGGCGAACTCTCGCTCGACGCGCAACTGATCCCGGTCGCGGGCGTGTTGCCGGCGGCCATCGCGGCGAGCGAACAGCACCGCGGCCTCATCTGCCCCGCCGCCTGCGGCGCGGAAGCGGCTTGGGCGGGCGGTGTCGAAATCATCGCGGCGCCGTCGCTGATCGCACTCGTCAATCATGTGAAGGGCGCGCAGGTGCTGAACCCGCCATCGGCGAAGATCGCCGAAGATCGCGGCATCTTCCCCGACATGAAAGACGTGAAGGGCCAGGAGACCGCCAAGCGCGCGCTCGAAATCGCAGCCGCCGGCGGCCACAACATGCTGATGATCGGCCCGCCGGGCTCCGGAAAATCGATGTTGGCCGCGAGACTCCCGGGACTTTTGCCGCCGCTGGACGCGCGCGAAGCGCTGGAAATCTCAATGGTCCAAAGCCTGGCGGGAGAATTGCGCGAAGGCGCGATTTCGCGGCGGCGCCCGTTCCGCAGCCCGCATCATTCCGCTTCGATGGCCGCACTGATCGGCGGCGGCTTGCGCGTGCGGCCCGGCGAAGTCTCGCTCGCGCATCTCGGTGTACTGTTCCTCGACGAGCTTCCTGAATTCCAGCGGCCGGTTCTCGATTCCTTGCGCCAGCCTATCGAGACCGGCGAAGCGGTCGTCGCGCGCGCCAATGCGCATTTGCGTTTCCCCGCACGCTTCCAGCTCGTCGCCGCGATGAATCCTTGCCGCTGCGGCTATGCGAGCGAGCCGGGACGCGCCTGCGGCCGCGCGCCCAAATGCTCGGGCGACTACCAGTCGCGCATCTCCGGCCCGCTGAGCGACCGCATGGACATCCATGTCGAGGTGCCGGCGGTCTCCGCACAAGACCTCGCTCTGCCGCCGCCGTCGGAAGGCACCGAGGCTATTGCCGCCCGCGTTGCCAAAGCGCGCGCGGTGCAGCGCAAGCGTTACGAAGAGGTGGGCATCCGCACCAATTCCGAAGCCGAAGGCGAAGTGCTGGAACAGGCCGCGACGCCGGAGCCCGCGGGCACCAGGCTGCTGGCGGAGGCGGCGGAGACCATGCGGCTGACCGCGCGCGGCTATCACCGCGTGCTGCGCGTTTCGCGCACCATCGCGGACCTCGCGGGCGCCGGGACCGTCGCCCGCGCCCATGTCGCCGAGGCATTATCCTATCGCAAGCGGCTTTAACAATTGGAACTTTCCGCCCCCGCGCCCGTTCCTTTCCCGGGCCAAGTGGCGGCCCTTTCGGGAGGGACTGTCATGCGTGGCACGGCATTGTTGGGCGTTATCCTGATCGTTCTGGGGATCGGCGGCATTGCCTTCGATCAGTTCAGCTACACCGAGACCAAGCCGGTGCTGAAGGCTGGCCCCATCCAGATCAACTCGCAGGAAGAGCATCATATCTCGATCCCGCTGATCGGCAGCATCGTGGTGCTGGTGCTCGGCGCGGGCCTGCTGGTGATGGGCCGCCGCTCGTGACCAGCGCCCCCCAGTCCGTGCGCGTCGCCGCACCGGCGGCAGGCGCCAAATCGTCGGACAGCCTGTCTTTGTTCGCGCGCGCCGCCAACGGCGTGGCCCATGCCGCGGGGCGGCCCGCGGCGTTCGCGCTGTGCTGTGCCGCCGTCATCGTCTGGGGCCTGACGGGGCCGGTGTTCCACTATTCGGACACCTGGCAGCTCGTCATCAACACCGGCACGACCATCGTCACCTTCCTGATGGTGTTCCTGATCCAGAACACCCAGAACCGCGATGGCGCGGCGCTCCAGGCCAAGCTCGACGAACTGATCCGCGTGACCAAGGCCGCGCGCAACGATCTCATGGCGTCCGAACGCCTGCCGGAAAAGCGGCTGGAGGAATTGCGCCAGGATGTGCCCGCGGACAGACAGTCCGGCAGCTGACAGCCCTCCTCACACGTGATATCCTGACGAATATCACGCTTCCCGGGGGCCTTCATGAAGACTGTTCATCTCGCGCTTGCCGCATTGTTCGCGGCGCTCCTGTCGCTATCCACGATGCCCACAGAGGCCGCCGATAGCGGCGCCGTCACGGTGTTCGCCGCCGCCTCGCTCACCGACGCGCTGAACGAGATCGGCAAGGCCTATGAGGCCAGGACCGGCAAGCACGTCGTGTTCTCCTTCGCGGCATCGAGCGTTCTGGCCCACCAGATCGAATCCTCATCCGGCGCGGACATGTTCCTGTCCGCCGACAAGGCGTGGATGATCTATCTCGACACCAAGGGTCTGATGCGCCACGACACGGTGCATACGCTTCTGGGCAATCATCTGGTGCTGATCGCACCGGCCGATTCCAGGATCGCCGTGACCATCGCGCCGCATTTCGACATCCTGGCCGCGCTGGGCGGCGGGCGCCTCGCCATCGCCGATCCGGATTCGGTGCCCGCCGGCAAATATGGCCGCCAGGCGCTCACCTCGCTCGGCGTGTGGAACGATGTCGTCAATCATCTGGCCCAGGCCGAGAACGTGCGCGCCGCGCTGGCCTATGTGGCGCGGGGCGAAACGCCGCTCGGCATCGTCTACACCACCGACGCGATGGCCGAACCCAAAGTGCGCATCGTCGCCGAATTCCCGGACGATTCGCATGTCCCCATCGTCTATCCCGTAGGGCTGACGAAGGATGCCAAACCGGGCGCAGCCGATTTCCTCGCCTTCCTGGGCAGCGATGCCGCCATCGCCATTTTCAAAAAAGACGGCTTCATCTATCTCACTTCGAGGCACTGACCATGAGTGTGAAAACCATCCTGTGCGCCTCCGTAGCGTTCGCCACACTATGCGCGCCCGCCTTTGCCGACGACGCGTCCGTCGAGAAGCGCCTCGATGCGATGCAGAAGATGATCGAGGCCCAGCAGCAGCAGATCCAGCAGCAGAGCGGCGAGATCAGGACGCTGAAGACGGCGATCCGCAAGAAGGGCGTGCATGTCGAAACGGCGGACACCGCGCCGCCGCCGCCCGCATCGGTGCAGACGAAGGTCGACAACCAGCAGATCCAGATCGACCAGCTCACCCGGACATTCGCCGAAGCGCAGGACCAGGCCCGCATCGAGAAGCAGGATTCGCCTTCGTGGAGCCTCGCCAACGGCCGCCCCGTCATCGCCTCGCGCGACGGGCGTTTCAGCCTCGCGATCCGCGCGCTCGGCCAGTTCGATGCCGCCTATTACATGCAGTCCGGACACGCCGCGGCCCTGCCGGCCGCGAACGGCCCGGACCTTTCGAGCGGCGCCAATTTCCGCCGCGCGCAATTGGGCATCCAGGGCAAACTGTTCGGCGACTGGTCCTATCTCTTCAACACCGAATTCGGCGGCTCCAGCGGCACCGAAACCGGCGGCCGCGTGCAATCGCTCTATGTGCAATATGACGGGCTGGGGCCGCTCGCCTTCCGTATCGGCGCCTATCCGCCCGCGGGCGGCCTCGAAGACAACACCGCGTCGGCCGACACGCTGTTCCTGGAGCGCGCAGGGCCGTCGGACATCGTGCGCAACGCGGTCGGCGGCGACGGGCGCGACGCGGCGAGCGCGATCTACGCCGGTGACCGGTTCTATGCCTCGCTCTCCTATACCGGCGGCAAGGTCGGCGATGGCGCCGTGTTCGACGAACAGGAAGCCGTGCTCGGCCGCGTCGCGGATTCCATCTGGTCCGATGCCGACAGCCGCCTCGTCCTGAGCGCCACCGGCGCCGACATGTTCCGCGGACCGGACAGCGCGGCCGGGCCGAACGCACCGCGCTCGCTGACCTTGGCGGTGGCGCCGGAGCTGACGGTGGATTCCACCGGCACCAAGCTCGTCTCCACTGGCGCGGTCGACACCGACAATGCCAGATTCTGGGGCGCGGAAGCCGGCGCGCAATGGCGCAGCCTCTACGCGCAAGCCGGCTACTTCGCCTACGAGATCAACCAGCGCGTCGCCGCCCCGCCGCAGAAACCGGACCTCAATTTCGACGGCTGGTACGCGCAGGCCAGCTGGATCCTCACCGGCGAGCAGCGCGGCTATTCCACCGCCAACGCGGCGTTCACCTCGCCCAGGCCCAGCGTGCCGTTCTCGCTGGACGGCGGCGGCTGGGGCGCGTGGGAATTGGCGGGGCGCTACAGCGTCGTTGACCTCAACGATCACGCCGGCACGTTCGCGCTCGCGACGCCATTCGGCGGCATACGCGGCGGCGAGCAGAAGATCTGGACGGCGGGCGTGAACTGGTATCCCAACGCCGTGCTGCGCTTCGCGCTCGACTATCAATGGATCGATATCGGCCGCCTCGGCGGCACCGGCGCCAATGTCGGCCAGAACCTGCAAGCGCTGTCGCTGCGCTCGCAGATTTCGCTATAGCAGATCACCCTCCCGCAAGGGGGGGGTGGTTCACGCCGTTCGCCGCCCCAGCCACCATGCGATGGCGATGCCGGCTACCACGGCCGCCACGACTTCGATCGTGATCTGCGCCAGCGTGTAATTCAGCGGGAAGCGATACCAGTTCCAGTAGGACACATTCGTGACGATCGCCCCGGATATGCCGATTAGCGTAACCGCGGCTGCGCGGCCCAGGAACGTCGTGCCCATCATCATCGACACCAGATAGGCAGCGATCAGGCATTGCACCAGCTGCTTGACGAACTCGACCACCAGCATGGGCGCCATATTGGTGGGATCGCCGCCGGGTGCGTGGGGCGGCGCGTAGACGAAGATGCCCGCGCCTTCCGTTTTCATCAGGCTGGCGGTCTTCTGCATCATCTGCGGGTCTTTGGGATCGACCCAGGGCATGATGTAAAGCCCCGGCTTGTCCGTCGCGGCCGGTTGCATCGCGGCGACGACCGCCTGCTCATGGGCAAGCGGCTGGAAGCCTATCGTGGCGAGCGGCGTCGCCATATGAGCGATGGCCGACCAGATGAACATGGCAATGGCGCCCAAGAGCGCGGCGGTCAGAATACGCATCGAATCCCCCTTGCGAAATGACAGCGCCTTATACCGCATCGCACCGATGCGTTCTATTCGGCAGGGCTTGCCGACGGCGCCGTGTGAAAACGCGCCCAGTTCCGGCGGATGGTCTCGGAAGTCTCGCGGCTGCCGTCGGGCGACCAGCCGGGCGGACCGAACACATATCCCCCCCGTTCGCGCCAGCTGCGCGCGCGCTTCAGGTCGCCCGCGATGCCGACCCATTCATGCGCGGCGATGCGCACCGGATTGAACGTCGCCAGGTTCTTCACGATGCCGTAGCGCGGCGGATCGGCCTCTTCTTCCGGAACGAAGGTGCCGAACAGCCGGTCCCAGACGATGAAGACGCCGGCATAATTGGTGTCGAGATAGCGCGCGTTGGTCGCGTGATGGGCGCGGTGGTGCGACGGTGTGTTGAACACCGCCTCGAACCATGCCGGGCACTTGCCGATGGCTTCGGTGTGGATCCAGAACTGGTAGATCAGGTTGAGCCCATGCACGAAAGCGAGCATCGATACCGGAAAGCCCATCACGAAGAGCGGCACGCCGAACAGGAAGCCCGGCGTGAACGCGCCGGTGAGCGGCTGGCGCAAGGCGGTCGATAGATTGTAGTGCTGGCTGGAATGGTGCTGCACATGATCGGCCCACAGCCAGCGTACGCGGTGCGACGCGCGGTGCCACCAATAATATAGAAGATCGTCCAGCACGAAGAGCGCGACGACGGCGGGAACGGACCAGGCGATCGACGTCACCGCATAACGCACCGCGAAATCGCCCGTGCCGAAGAACAATAGCGTTCCCGCGATCACGCTGAGGAAGCCCATGGCGAGGCTGGCGGCCGTGTCGCGCGCCTCGAACCGGGCGCGGCCGGTTGCGTAAGCAAACAGCATCTCGGCGACGACGAGGAAGATGAAGGCGGGGGTCGCCAGCTGCACAGGATCGAAATGCGGCATGGTCAACCTGCCGCGCGCGAAAGCCGCGCCTGCCAGTCGGCCGCGGATGCCTCGTCCGCGAAAGCCAGCCGCGCGCGCGGAAAGGTGAAATCGGCAAAGCGCAGATCGAGGCGCGAGCCGTCGCGGGAGAGGCCGCGCACGCTGCCGCGCGAAAGCTTGCGGGTGACGAATTTGTCGCCGCCCGCGCGCACGAGATAAAGCGCGCCGTCCGCCGCGTTCTCCACCAGCGCCGCATCACCCGCCACCACGCCGTCGCCAGCACGGAATCCCGGCTGGTCGAGCGCAAGCGCGCGGCCCAATGCGGCCAGATCGAGCGCACCGGTGCAGCGCCCGAACAGGAGCACGTTGAGCCCCACGAGAACCGCAATGCCCGCGACCGAGCCGATGAGATAGAGTGGGTCCATATCGGTCCTTGGCCCAGGCTTCTTGGCGACCGGGTGTTTATGCCGTAATCATCGCGCGGGGAAAAGCATCGGGGGTGGGTTTGCGGTATATCCGGCTTCTGCTGCTGGTGCCCTATCTGGCGCTGATCTGGGCGCCCTTCTACAACCGCGCATTGCCCGATTTTTTGGGCATTCCCTTCTTCTACTGGTTCCAGCTCCTCTGGATTCCGCTAGGCGCGGTACTGCTGCTGCCCGTCTATTGGGCCGAGCGGCGCGCGGGGCCGAAACCATGATCGCGCCCGATTTCACCGCGATCGCGATCTTCATCGCTCTGTTCGGGCTGGTGACGGGGCTGGGCTTTGCGGCATCGCGCTGGCGCCGGGGCGATCTCACCCATCTTCACGAATGGGGCCTCGGCGGACGGCGCTTCGGCAGCTGGGTCGTGTGGTTCCTCTTGGGCGGCGATCTCTACACCGCCTACACCTTCGTCGCGGTTCCCGCGGCGGTGATGGGCGCGGGCGCGGCGGGGTTCTTCGCCGTGCCCTACACGATCTTCGTCTATCCCATCATGTTCGCGGTGTTCCCGCGGCTCTGGGCGGTGTGCCGCGCCAAGGGCTACGTCACCGCGGCGGATTTCGTGCGCGGCCGGTTCGGCAGCCGCACCCTCGCCCTCGCCATCGCGCTCACCGGCATCGTCGCGACCATGCCCTATATCGCGCTGCAACTGGTCGGCATCCAGGTCGTGCTCGCCGGGCTCGGCATCCACGGCGAGTGGCCGCTCGTCATCGCCTTCGTGGTGCTCGCGGTCTACACCTATTCGAGCGGCCTGCGCGCGCCCGCGCTGATCGCGATGGTGAAGGACGCGCTGATCTATATCACGGTGATCGCGGCCATCGTCATCATCCCCGCCGAGCTCGGTGGCTTCGGCAAGATCTTCGCCCATGTCGACGCCAAGGCGCTGCTGCTCGCCGCCCCGACATCCACCAACCTCGGCGCGCAATCCGCCTACATCACGCTCGCCATCGGATCGGCGCTGGCGCTGCTGCTCTATCCGCATGCGATCACCGGCGTGCTGTCGTCGTCGAGCGGCGTCGCGATCAAGCGCAACGCCGTGGCGCTACCCGCCTATTCGCTGGCGCTGGGCCTTATCGCGCTGCTCGGCTTCATGGCGCTGGCCGCGGGCGTGAAGACCAATCCGGCCTATGCGGCGGAGTTCAAGACCTACGGCCCCAACTTCGCGGTGCCGGCGCTGTTCCTGTCGATGTTTCCCAAATGGTTCGTCGGCGTGGCGTTCGCCGCCATCGCCATCGGCGCGCTGGTCCCCGCCGCGATCATGTCCATCGCCTGCGCCAATCTTTTCACCCGCAACATCTGGCGCGAATATATCGAGCCCGATTGCGCGCCCGCGCGCGAAAGCCAGGTCGCCAAGATCGTCTCGCTGGTGGTGAAGCTGGGGGCGCTCGCCTTCATCCTCGAACTGCACGACCAGGCGATCCAGCTGCAATTGCTGGGCGGCATCATCATCATCCAGACGCTGCCCGCGCTCGTCTTCGGCCTCTACACCAGATGGCTGCATCCCCGCGCGCTTCTGATCGGCTGGATGTTCGGCATCGCCTCCGGCACCTACATGGCCTGGACGCTGGGCTTCGCCAAATCCGTCTACGCGCTGCATATCGGCGGCGTGACGGTGCCATGCTATGCGGCGCTGTCGTCGCTGGTGTTGAATATCGCCGTGAGCGTCGCGCTGAGCCTGGTGTTCAACGCATTCGCCAAGAGCCCGCGCATCGATGCCACTGTCGCCGCGGACTACGCCTAACCGAACCGGCCCGTGATGTATTCTTCCGTGCGCTTGTTCTTGGGCGCGGTGAAGACCTGCTCGGTTTCGCCGAATTCGATCAGTTCGCCCAGGAACATGAAGCCGGTGAAGTCGGACGTGCGGGAAGCCTGTTGCATGTTGTGGGTGACGATGACGATGGTGTAGTCGCGCGACAGCTCGTCGATCAGCCCCTCGATCTTCGCCGTCGAGATCGGGTCGAGCGCGGAGCACGGCTCGTCGAGCAGGATCACTTCCGGCTTGGTCGCCACAGTGCGCGCGATGCACAGGCGCTGCTGCTGGCCGCCGGACAGGCTAAGGCCCGATTCCCGCAGTTTGTCCTTCACCTCGCCCCACAACGCCGCGCGCGTCAGCGCTTGTTCCACGCGGCCATCCAGTTCGGAGCGCGGCAGGCGCTCATAAAGCCTGATGCCGAACGCGATGTTGTCGTAGATCGTCATCGGGAACGGCGTCGGCTTCTGGAACACCATGCCGATGCGCGCGCGCAGGAGATTGAGATCCTGCCCCGGCGCCAGAATATCCTTGCCGTCGAGCAGCACCTGGCCCTTGGCGTGCTGGTTGGGATAAAGATCGTAGATGCGGTTGAGCACGCGCAGGAGCGTCGACTTCCCGCAACCCGACGGCCCGATGAACGCGGTCACCTTGCGGTCGTAGAGCGGCAGCGAGACGTCTTTCAGAGCCTGGTTCTTGCCATAGAAGAAATTCAGCTTTCGGATGTCGATCCGGACCTTCTGGTCGATTTTGGTCATGTCGTTCATCGCTAGCTCCGGCGCGCTTCGAGCAGGCGGGCCAATACGCTCAGGGTCAGCACGGCCGCGGTGATGACCAGCGCGCCCGCCCAGGCGAGCCGGTGCCAATCGTCATAGGCGGAGTTGAAGAAGTTGTAGATCAGTTGCGGCAGACTGCCGATCGGCTGGAACAGGCTGGTGGACATATTGGGATTGCCGAAGGCGGTGAACAGCAAGGGCGCGGTCTCGCCGGAGATGCGCGCCAGCGCCAGCAGCACGCCGGTGATCATGCCGGCGCTTGCCGCCCGCCATGTCACCGCGCGGATCGAGATGGCGCGCGGCGCGCCGACCGAGGCCGCCGCTTCGCGCAGCGTGTTGGGCACGAGCAGGAGCATGTTCTCCGTCGTGCGCACGACCACGGGGATGACGATCACCGCCAGCGCGGCCGAGCCCGCCAGCGCGGAGAAACCGTGGAACGGCGCCACCAGGATCTCGTAGATGAACAGGCCGATCAGGATCGACGGCGCGCTCAGCAGGATGTCGTTGGCGAAGCGCACGACGAACGCCACCCAGGTGTGGCGGCCATATTCGGCGAGATAGGTGCCGCCAAGGATGCCGATGGGCGTGCCGATCAGGACGGCGATGCCGTTCAGCATCAGGCTGCCGACAATGGCATTGGCGAGGCCGCCGCGTGAGCCCGGCGCGGGCTGGCTGAGCGTGAACAGATCCGGCGACAGCGCCGCCACGCCATTGACCAGCAAGGCCTCCAGGATCAGGCCGAGCGCGATGATGCCGATGACGGCCGCCCCCGCCGACAGGATGAGGAATAGCCGGTTGACGATGCGCCGGCGCGCGTAGAGTGCGCGGTTCATGCGGACTTGCCTCCGGCGCGGCGCTCAAAGCCGCGCAGCATCAACTGCGCCGCCGCCAGCACCGTGAAGGTGAGGCCCATCAGGACGAGGCCGCAGGCGATGAGCGAGGAGGGATATTTTTCGCCCAGGGCTTCGGCGAACTCGTTGGCGATGGTGGCCGAGATCGTGGTCGCGGGCGCGAGGATGGATTCGGAAATCCGGTGCGAATTGCCGATGACGAAGGTGACGGCCATGGTCTCACCCAGCGCGCGGCCCAGCGCCAGCATCGCGCCTCCCACGACACCGGACTGCGTGAAGGGCAGCACGATGCGCCACATCACTTCCCAGGTGGTGCATCCCGTTCCATAGGCGGCTTCCTTCAGCATCGGTGGCGCGGTCTCGAATACGTCGCGGGTCACCGAGGCGATGAAGGGCAGGATCATGATCGCCAGGATCATGCCGGCCGTGAACAACCCGATGCCATAGGGCGGCCCCGCGAACAGATCCTGCAGAACCGGCACGTTGCCGAAGAAATCGATGATCTTGGGTTCGATGCTGGTCTGGAAATAGGGCGCGAAGATGAACAGCCCCCAGATGCCGTAGATGATGCTGGGAATGCCGGCGAGCAATTCGATCGCGATGCCGATGGGACGCTTGAGGCTGCGCGGACAGATTTCGGTCAGGAAGATGGCGATGCCGATGCCGAGCGGAACAGCGAGCACCATGGCGATCGCGGAGGAGACCAGCGTGCCGTAGATGGCGGGGAAGGCGGCGAACTGCTCCGTCACCGGATTCCACGAACTGCCGGTCAGGAAGCCCCAGCCATAAGTCGATAGCGCCAGCCACGATCCGGCCACGAGCGTGACGAGGATGCCGGCGAAGATCACCACGATGAGAAGGGCGGCGCCCCGCGTGACGAAGCGGAATATCGCGTCGCTGCGGCCGAATCGGCGAAGGGCCGAGGCTCTGGCGTCCATTGCAGGGTTCTCGGTCACGGCGATGTCAGTCACTCGCACTGCCAGACGGTTCTAGACGAATTGGGGGGCCGCATTCAGCCCCCCAATCCCACAACATTCACGGATGCTTCGCCTACGGAACGGCCGCGGCGGAGATATTGTCGTGCCAGCTCTTCTTGATGGCCGCGACGGTGGAAGCCGGCAACGGCACATAGTCCAGGCTCTTGGCCAGGCCGTCGCCATTGGCATAGGCCCAGTCGAAGAACTGCAGGACCTGCTTGGTCTTGGCCGGGTCGCTGGGCTGCTTGTAGACGAGGATGAACGTGGCGCCCGCGATCGGCCAGGCGTCGTGCCCGGCCTGGTCGGTCAGGACGACGTAGAAGTCCTTGGAATGCGCCCAGTCGGTCTTGGCCGAAGCGGCCTGGAACGCGTCCGCGGTCGGCGAGACCGCCACGCCGTCATGATTGATCATGCGGATATAGGTGAGCGTGTTCTGCTTGGCATAGGCGTATTCGACGTAGCCGAGCGCGCCTTGCGTCTGCTTGACGACGCCCGCGATGCCTTCATTGCCCTTGGCGCCGATGCCGGCCGGCCATTCCACCGAAGTGGCGGCGCCAACCTGTTTCGCCCATTGCGGGCTCTTCTTGGACAGATAGTTCGTGAAGATGAAGTTGGTGCCCGATCCGTCGGAGCGGTGCACGCCGACGATCGCCAGGTGCGGAAGATTGGCGGTGGGGTTGAGCCGCTTGATCGCGGCGTCATCCCAATATTTGACGTTGCCGAGGCAGATATTGGCCAGCGTGCCGCCGTCGAGCACCAGCTCGCCCGGCTTGATGCCGGGAACGTTCGCGACCGGAACGACGCCGCCGATCACGGTGGGAAATTGCGTCAGGCCCGCGGCCTCGAGATCGCCGGGCGCGAGCGGCTTGTCGGAGGCGCCGAAATCGACCGTTTTGGCCTTGATCTGGGCGATGCCGCCGCCCGAGCCGATGGCCTGGTAGTTCAGGCCGATGCCGGTCTGCTTCTTATAAGCCTCCGCCCATTTGGCGTAAATCGGATAGGGAAACGTGGCGCCGGCGCCCGACAGGTCGGCAGCCGAGGCGGCCATGACCGTCAGTCCCGCGGCGGCGCCACAGACAACTGCGATCAGGCGGTTTGCAAAGGACTTCATAAGAACCTCTCGTGGATTGGCTGGCCGTGGCCGTTTCGAGCGTATGGAAGCACCCGCTCCCCACCCCTCGCAACGCCGGCCGGGGGCATAAAGGCGCTGGACCGTCAAAGGACCATCACAGTTCTGCGAAGCTTTTGTGACGCCTGCTAAGGCGATGAAATATTTGCCTTATTTATATCTCGTCCCGACGGCGTTGGCGGGCTGCGTGCGGCAAGGAGCCCGCAAGACGCGTTTGGCGTCTCGCGGGCTCTCGCTAGCGAATGAGGCCCGGTTCAGCGCCCGGCGCTGAGCGACACGTCGAAGGTTTCGCCCATGTCGTTGGTGGTGGTCCAGCTGTCCCCGACGGCGTGCTTGACCAGCGGCGAGCACGATGTCCCCGCGCCGGGCGTATTGGGCGGCAGTTGGGGCGTCAGGCATAGCGTGTTGCCGCCGTCTTTCAGCGCCCAGGTGCCGCCATAGCCGACGGGCTTGCCCTGCGGGTCCATCGCTTTGACCGTGTAAGTCATGTCGGGGTTGAAATAGAGCGTGGCGGAGCCGCCGGTCTTCTCGCTCTTGGTCATAACCGTGTTGCCGTAGGTACCGGCCATCATGTCGTCGGCCATGGCGGCGCTGCCGGCCGCGAGAAGAAATGCGAAGCCGAGCGCGGTTGCGCGGATGTTCATGGTGATCCTCCCCAGATGACGACCCGCTTCAGGCCCGGGTCTGGGCCGGATGTTAACCAATCCAGGCGGCAAAGCCATACCGGGACGGGTCTGGGCGGGGCGGGGCGGGTTAAGCGTTTCGCAAGGCCATCCAAGGTTAAGTAACGCTCAAATTACCAGGAGCTGCCGTGTTCGCACGGGCGGGCAAGATCGTATTCGCGCTGGGCGTTCTCGCCATCGGCGGAGCCGTGCTCGTCAACATCGTGTTGCACAAGCCGCTTGGATTTTTCTCGCCCATACTGCTCGCCGCGCTGGGCCTGCTCGGCCTGGTGCTGCTGGTGATGGAGCTGGTCGACACGCGCGGCCGCGCCCGCATCCTGGCGACCAGCGAATCCGAACTGCGCCTGCTCGCCGGGCGGCTCGAAGCCTCGCTCACCACGCTCTCGGCGATGAACGCGCGGCTGCATGAAAGCGAGGTGCGCTACAAAGGCCTCGTCGACAGCCAGGGCGATGCCATCGTGCGCCGCGCGCCCGACAGCCGCATCACCTACGCCAACGACGCGTTCTTCAAGCTGTTCGGGCTGACGGTGCAAACCGCCATCAACCAGCCTTTCGCACCGGAACTGCATCCCGATTGCCGCGCGCCCCATTTCGGCTCCTTCGCGGGGCGCGAGACGGGCCATGCGCGCGTCAAATACGACCAGCATGTGCGCACCGCCTATGGCTGGCGCTGGATCGCATGGGAAGACTACGCGGTGCGCGATTCCGACGGGCGGCTGATCGAAGTGCAAAGCGTCGGCCGCGATATCACCGAGCGCAAGGCGCTGGAAGACGCGCTCACCGATGCGCGCGACAAGGCCGAGGCCGCGAGCCGCGCCAAATCCGGCTTCCTCGCGACGATGAGCCACGAGATCCGCACGCCGATGAACGGCGTCTTGGGCATGGCGCGGCTGCTGCTCGAAACCAAGATGGGGCCGGAGCAGCGCACTTATGCCGGCGCGATCCAGCAATCGGGCGAGTCGCTGCTGTCGCTGATCGAGGACATCCTGGATTTTTCCAAGATCGAATCCGGCACCGTCACGCTGGAGGAGGACGAGATCGAACCGCGCGGCGTGGTGGAAGGTGTCGTCGAACTTCTCTCGCCCCGCGCACACGGCAAGGGCATCGAAGTCGTCGCCGTCGTCGCCCCCGACACGCCCGCCGCCGTGCGCACCGATGGCGTGCGCCTGCGCCAGGTGCTCACCAATCTCGTCGGCAACGCGATCAAGTTCACCGAGAAAGGCGGCGTGCGCGTCGATGTCGGGCTGGAGGAAACGCGCGGCCGGCGTTTCCTGCGCTTCGAGGTGCGCGACACCGGCGTCGGCGTGCCGATGGAAAAGCGCAAGGATATCTTCAACGAATTCGTCCAGGCCGATTCCAGCCACGCCCGCAAATTCGGCGGCACGGGATTGGGCCTCGCCATCTCGCGCCGGCTCGTCGCCGCGATGGGCGGCGAGATCGGGATCGATGCGGCGCCCGGCGGCGGCAGCCTGTTCTGGTTCACCATGCCGGCTTTCGTGGCGCGCGAAGCACTCTACGAGCCCGAGCGGCTGGCGGGACAGAAGATCGCCATCGTCACCCGCAACATCGTGCTGCGCGAAGGCCTTACCGCGCAGATCCGCTCCGCCGGCGGCGACGTCGTCGCGCTCGACGCGGCCGGCGCCATCGACGTCGTCCTCGTCGATGCGGGCCACGACAGCGCGCCGGACCTTCCCATCATCCCGCACGAAGCCCGCCGCGCCGTGGTGCTTCTGGTGCCAGAAGCGCGCGGCAAGCTGCCCGAGCTGAAAGCGATGGGCTTCTCCGCCTATCTGGTGAAGCCGGTGCGGCAGGTCTCGATGATCGAGCGCGTGCGCACCAGGACGGGCGCCATCGCGGGCATGACCAATGTGTCCGATGAGATCGGTGAAGATCTCGCCCGCGCCGCGGAGGCCCGCACCACCGGCCGCATCGAAGGCCTCAAGATTCTTCTGGTCGAGGACAATCCGATCAACGCGATGCTGACGCGCGAGCTGCTCCGCCGCCGCGGCCACCAGATCAGCGAAGTCACCTCCGGCGAGGCCGCCATCACGGTGATGGCCGAGGAGCGCTTCGACCTGATGCTGACCGACATCCATATGCCGGGCCTCGACGGCGTGGAAGCGACCAAGCGCATTCGCCTCGCCGAACTGCGCGCCGGCAAACGGCGCACGCCCATCGTGGCGCTGACGGCCGATGTGCTGGAAACCGGCAAACGGGCTTGCCAGGAGGCCGGCATGGATGGTTTCTTGTCCAAGCCGATCGATCCCGCCGAGCTCGATTCCATGATCGCGAAAATCTTCGCCGCGCATTCCCGCAACGCCGCCGCCAACGTCGCGGCATGACCGACGCCAAAGGCGGCTATACGTGGCGGGCCTATCTTCAGCCGCGTACACTGGTGATGCTGGTGCTCGGCTTCTCGTCGGGCTTGCCGTTCCTCCTGGTCGGCAACACGCTCGGCTATTGGCTGCGCGACAACGGTACATCGCTCGCCGCGATCGGCTTCCTCTCCTGGGTCGGCACCGCCTACTTCCTGAAATTCCTCTGGGCGCCCTTGATCGACCGCACCAATGCGCCGCTCTTTGGTTGGCTCGGGCGGCGGCGCGGCTGGATGGCTCTGGCGCAAATCCTGGCCGGCCTCGCGCTCATCGCGATGGCCGTGCTGGGCACGGCGCACGGCCTCGTCGTCCTCGGCGCCGCGGCCCTCGTTGTCGCCTTCGCCTCGGCGACGCAAGACATCGTCATCGATGCCTGGCGAATCGAATCCGCGCAGACCGGCGAGGAATTGGGGCTTCTGTCGTCCGCCTATCAATTGGGCTATCGCGTCGCCTTGATCGCGACCGACGCACTGATCCTGGTCGCCGCCAACCATCTGGGTTGGCCGGTGTCCTATGCTTTCTACGGCGTTCTGATGACCATCGGCCTCGCCGCCACCTTCGTCGCGCGCGAGCCGCTGCGCGCCGACGCGGTCATCGCGGCAAAGGAACAGGCCGCGCCGCTCTGGACCTTGCGCGGCTTCGGCGACGCGGTGATCGGGCCGTTCCTCGTCTTCTTCAAGACCTATGGCGTCTTCGCGCTGTTGATGCTGGCGGCGATCAGCCTCTACCGCCTGCCAGATTTCATCATGGGCCCGATGGCCAATCCGCTCTATCACGACATCGGCCTGTCCAAGGATTGGGTCGGCGCGGTGCGCGGCAGCATCGGGCTCATCGCCTCCTTCGCCGGTATCGCGGCAGGCGGATTCTGGGCGCTGCGCTTCGGCTATATGAGTGCGCTGATCGTGGGCGGCATCTTGCAGGCGCTCGCGGTCTCGGCCTTCGCGACGCTCGCGCTGACAGGGCACTTCACCTTCGCGCAAGGCAGTCTGTTCCAGGTCGTGACCGGCGATCCGCATTTGCGGCTGTTCGCGGCTGTCATGACCGGTGACAATTTCGGAATCAGCTTCGCCGGCGTGGCGCTCGTCACCTATATGTCGAGCCTGACCAGCCTCGGCTACACCGCCACCCAATATGCGCTCCTGAGTTCCGCCTATGCCTGGGTGGGCAAGATCGCCAAGGGCTTCTCCGGCGTCATCGTCGAAAGCCTGACCCCCGCCCATGGGTTGATGGGGGCCTATGCGATCTTCTTCGCGGGCGCGGGCGCCATCGGGATTCCTGCAATCCTGCTGTTCCTGCTCCTGGAGTTCCGCCAGCGGCGGCGCCTTCAAGCCGGGTAGGCCCGGCATTATCTATGAATTTCAACGGGTTTGCCGCACCTGCGCGGTTCGGGTAGAATTGTCATGCGAACGGCGTAGGGCTAAAGGCCACGCGATTCGGACCGCCGAAGCGCACCGCCAGGACCAGAGGAACGCAGTGGTCAATATTCACGAGCCAGGTCCGTCCGAGGGGATCTTCGCCCAGTGGCCCACGCTTGCGAGCTGGGGGTCGCTGGAAGTCCGCCTCGCCGAGACCGATGCCGAGATCGAGGCGGCGCAGCGCCTGCGCTATCACGTCTTCTACGAAGAGATGAGCGCGGCGCCCTCGCCTTTGATGCGTGAAGAGCAGCGCGACTTCGACCATTTCGACAATTTCTGCGACCACATGCTGGTCGTCGACCGCGAGGCCCATGACGAAGACGGCCAGCCCAAGGTGGTCGGCACCTACCGGATGATGCGCGACGTGGACGCGCGCCGCGCCGGCGGCTTCTACACCACCGGCGAATTCGACATAGCGCCCCTCCTCACCGGCGTCGCGCCGGGCACCAAGCTGCTCGAACTGGGCCGCTCCTGCGTCCTCAAATCCTACCGCACCAAGCCCGCGACCCTGCAGCTTCTCTGGCGTGGGCTTTCGGTGTTCAACGAGCGCTTCTCGACCGGGCTGATGTTCGGCTGCGCCTCGCTCGCCGGCATCGATCCCGACGCGATGGCGCTGCCGCTCTCCTATCTGCACCATTTCCACGCGATGCCCGAGCATCTGCATGTCCGCGCCCAGCCGCAGCTTTTCGTCGACATGAACCGCATGCCCAAGAACGCGATCGACCCCAAGGAAGCGCTGCGCGCGCTGCCGCCGTTGATCAAGGGTTACGTCCGCGCGGGCTGCAGCATCGGCGACGGCGCGGTGATCGACCGGCAATTCGGCACGACGGATGTATTCATCTATTTCCCGGTCCGGGCGATGAACGCGCGCTACCAGAGCCGCTTCGGCGGCGGCAAATAATCTCTACGCCATATCGAACAGCAATATCTCCGACGGGACGTGCGCCCGCGCGGACAGGGTGGTTTCGTCGGTGATGCCGGCGGCGTCGCCCGCTACGAGGCGATGCGGCCCGACGCTCACCTCGCCGCGCAGCACCTGGATCCAGGCGCGGCGGCCGGCTTCGAGCGGATGGACCACTTCCTCGTCCGCCGGCAATCTCGCCGCCCAGATTTCGACGTCCTGCGTCAGGCGCAGTTCATTGGCGCGCGGCTCGGGCGCGGCGATGCGCGAAAGCCGGTTCGCCAGCGCGCCCGGATCGATCGTCATCTGCTCGACGGAAGGCGTGATCCCATCTTCCGACGGCGCGATCCAGATGTGCAACAGATGCACCGGCGCATCGGCGGATGCGTTGAAGTGCGTATACTTCATGCCCGAACCCGCGCTCATGCGCTGGATTTCACCGGCGCGGATCACGCCGTCATTGCCGAGCGAATCGCGATGGCCGAGCACGCCGTCCAGAACATAGGTGACGACTTCCATGTCGCGGTGATCGTGCGGCGCGAAGCCGCCGCCGCCCGCGATCCGGTCCTCGTTGATCGCGCGCAGCGGCCCGAAGCCGTCATGTTCCGGGTCGCGATAGCCGCCGAACGAGAAGGCATGGCGACTGCTCAGCCCCGCAGCCGTCGTCGTCCCGCGTTCATCGGATTTGCGAAGCGTCAACATGGTGGAACCTCGAATGGCGTCATCAATAACGCTTCTTCTCGATCGCATCCCAGATCAGCGCGGCGATATCGGCGCCGCCGAAGCGTTGGACTTCGCGGATGCCGGTCGGCGAGGTGACGTTGATCTCGGTGAGATAGTCGCCGATCACGTCGATGCCGGTAAAGATCAGCCCGCGCGCCTTCAGCTCCGGCGCCAGCGTGGCGCAGATCTCTTCCTCGCGCTTGGAAAGCCCGCACGCTTCGGCCCGGCCGCCGACATGCATGTTGGAGCGCGCTTCGCCGGCTGCGGGCACGCGGTTGATCGCACCGGCGAATTCGCCGTCGACCAGTATGATTCGCTTGTCGCCCTTGCGCACTTCCGGCACATAGCGCTGCACGATCACCGGCTCGCGATAGAAGGCGGTGAACATCTCCAGCATCGCGCCCATGTTCTCGTCGTCCGGCTTGACGCGGAACACGCCGGCGCCGCCATTGCCATAGAGCGGTTTCAGGATGATGTCCTTGTGGTCGGCGCGGAAGCGCGCGATCTCGGCCCGGTCCGACGTGATCAGCGTCGGCGGCATCAGCCCCTTGAACAGCGTGACGAACAACTTCTCCGGCGCATTCCTCACATGAAACGGATCGTTCACCACCAGCGTCTCGGGATGGATGCGCTCCAATATATGCGTCGCGGTGATATAGGCCATGTCGAACGGCGGATCCTGGCGCATCAGCACCACATCCATCCCGGACAGGTCGTGGACCGCCGCCTCGCCCAGCGTGAAATGATCGCCCTTCACTTCGCGCACCTGCAGCGGCCGCAGCCTTGCGGTGACGGCGCCGTCGCGGAACGACAGATCGCGCGGGCAGTAATAGAGAAGCTTGTGGCCGCGAGCCTGCGCCTCCAGCGCGAGCGCGAAGGTGGAATCGCCGCCGATATCGATCTTCTCGATCGGGTCCATCTGGATCGCGACGCTGAGCGCCATGGAAGTCTCCTTCTTTTGTCGCGCGATCTGACCCGAACCGCTTCACACTTCGGGGGATCGCGCTCCAGGCTAATTCAGCCGCCGCTTGAGCGCGCCCAGCGCCAGCGCCGCCTCGTTGTGCAGGCCCCGGCCCGGTTTCGCAAGCGTGAGGCAGGTCTCATAGGCCTTCTGCGCCGCGCCGAGCGCGCCATTGGCTTCGTTGAGCCGGGCCAGATCGGCCCAGAGTTCGGCGGTGCGCGGCGCGATCAACACCATGCGCCCCGCGATCTCCAGCGCACGGCCACGTTCTCCGCTCTGCAGTGCGCGCAGCTTGAGATTGTTCTGCAGCCGCAGGAGCACCGCGACATCGCTCACCGGTTCGGCCAGTCCAGGATCGTCGGGAGCCCCCATCGCGGGTGGCGCACCCAGCCGTTCGCGATCGACGGCCGCGCCGCCATTGAACGGATCGACCGGCGCCTCATGGCCGCGTTGCGAGAGCCGCAGCAGGAAATGTCCCGGCGTGTTGAGGCCCGCTGCCTCGAAACCGGCGGCGCGCGCTGCGTGGATGTAAAGAATGCCGAGCGACACCGGCAGGCCACGGCGGCGGTCGATCACGCGGATTAAGTCCGCATTGTGCGGATCGTCGTAATTCAGCCGGTCGCCGTCATAGCCGTAGCGCCCCACCATCAGCGCGGCGAGCGCCTTGGCGCCGTCCTCGACGTGCAACGCGCTCTTCGCATCGCTTCTGGCATGTTCGGCGATGTCGGCGAGATGGTCGCGATAATGCGCGAGCGGACGGCCGGGATGATCCAGTGCCGCCAGCATCAACGCAGCCGTGGCGATATCATGCGGGCCGTCGCCAGCCTCGCCGAGTTTCGCCAGGAATTCCGCCGCTTCGTCCATGGCCGCAATCTGACTCAAGCCTTGTCCGGCCGCCAGACGTCGCGCGCATGCGCGGGCCAGCCTTGCGCCACCGTCACGATGTCGAAGCGGAAGCCTTTGGCCGCAAGCCCCGGCCGCGCCGCCAGATAAAGCGCGGCGGCACGCGCGATGCGCTGGCGCTGGCGCGGCCGCAGGGATTCGGCGGCGGCCTGTGCCGTGCCGCGCGCTTTCACCTCGATGAAACAGATGAGGCCGGACGGCGCCCGCGCGACGAGGTCGATCTCGCCCGCATGTGTCTTCACCCGCCGGCCGAGGATGCGGTAGAGCTTCAGGGTCAGGAGCAGCACCGCTCGGTTCTCGCCGCGGCGGCCACGTTTCTCGGCGAGTTGGCGGCGGCCGCTCATTTTCCGGTCTTGCGCGCCAGAGCGCGGTCGTAGAGCGCGTGGCGCGGCAGGCCCGTCGCCTCGGCCACGAGATCGGTGGCGGCGCGCACCGGCATGAAGACGAGCGCCTTGCCCAGCAGGCTGTCCGCCAGCGCCATGTCGGGCTCGACCTCTTTCGGCGGGCCCACCACCAAAGTGATCTCGCCCTTGGGCAGCGCGGCGTCCGCATAATGCGCCGCCAGATCGCCGAGCGTCCCGCGGCGGCATTCCTCGTGCAGCTTGGTCAGTTCGCGCGCCACGGCCGCCTCGCGATCCCCCAGCACATCGGCGAAATCGCGCAGGCTCTCCGCCAGGCGATGCGGCGATTCAAAGAAGATCAACGTGGCGCTGAGACCCTTCAGTTCCTCTAGCGCGCTGCGCCGCGCGGCGGACTTGGGCGGCAGGAAGCCCGCGAACAGGAAGCGATCCGTCGGCAGCCCTGCGATGGAGAGCGCCGCCAACGCCGCCGAGGCGCCGGGCACGGCGTGGACGGCGACGCCTTCGCCGAGCGCCTCGCGGACCAGTTTGTAGCCGGGGTCGGAGACCAGAGGCGTTCCCGCATCGCTGACCAGCGCGATCCGGGCGCCGCCCATGAGCCGCCTGAGCAGCTTGGGCCGTTCGCGGGCGGCGTTGTGGTCGTTATAGGCGGTGAGCGGCTTGGAGATGCCATAGATCGACAGCAGCTTGGAGGTGACCCGGGTGTCCTCCGCCGCGATGGCGTCGCAGCCTTTGAGCACTTCCAACGCCCGAAGGCTGATATCCTTGGCATGGCCGATGGGGGTGGCCGTGACATACAGCCCCGGCGCGAGCAGGCTTTGCGATTCCGCGCCGCCCGGCCTAATTTCCCCGGGCCGAGAACCAGGAATGCCGTCCGATGCGTGTTTCGATTGCTTCATCTTCCGCATGGGCGCGCGCCGCGGGCCGAGTTTGCGCCATCGCCGCGCTGGTGGCGAGTGCGTCGCTGGCGGGCTGCGTGACCGAGCCGCCCAAGCCGCCGCCGCCCCCGCCGCAGGCGCCTGTCGTGGCCGGACCCGTCACGCCCGCGAACCATCCCGTCACCGGCGACCAGCCCGAATTCCTGCGCCTGCCCAACACGCCTTCGGGCACGCCCGTGCGCGTCGGCATCCTGTTGCCCTTCTCCAACGGCTCGGCCGGAACGCGCGCTCTGGCGCAGAGCATGATGAAGGCCGCCGAGCTCGCACTGTTCGACGCGCACAATCAGAACATCATCCTGATGACCGCCGACGAAGGCGGCTCGCCCGAGACCGCCGCCAATGGCGCGCGCACGCTTCTGAACGAAGGCGCCGAGATCATCATCGGTCCGCTCTTCGCCCAATCGGTGAGCGCCGTGGCGCCCATCGCGCGCGACCGCGGCGTGCCGGTGATCGCGTTCTCCACCGACAAGAGCGTGGCGGGCGACGGCGTATACCTGCTCAGTTTCCAGCCCGGCAACGAAGTGCGCCGCGTCGTCGATTTCGCGATTGCGCAAGGCCGCACGAGTTTCGCGGCGCTGGTGCCGCAGACCCCTTACGGCGACCGCGTCGCCGAGGCGTTCCGCGATGAAGTCGCCGCCCGCGGCGGCAAGGTCACCGATGTCGAACGTTACATAGCGACGCCTGACGGAATGGCCGAGCCCGCGCGCAACGCGGTTGCCACCAAGCCCGACGCATTGCTGGTGGCCGAAGGCGGCGCTGCGCTGCGCAACGCCGCGCCGCAACTGGCGGCGGCCGGCGTCGATGGCGACAAGATCAAACTGCTCGGCACCGGATTGTGGGACGATCCGGCCAATGCGCATGAGAGCGCGCTGGCCGGCGGCTGGTTCGCCGCGCCCTCGCCCGCGGCGGACGCCGCGTTCGATACGAAATACAAAGCCGTGTTCCTGACGAGTGCGCCGCAACTGGCGACGCTGGCCTATGACGCCGTCGCGCTCACCGCGATCCTGGCGCAGGGCCCCGCCTATCACCGCTTCACCGCGACCGCGCTCGCCGATCCCAACGGCTTCGCCGGCGTCAACGGCATCTTCCGCTTCAACGCGGATGGCACTTCCGAACGCGGTCTGGCCGTGCTGGGCGTGGACCCCGGCGGCTTCACCACCGTGAGCCCGGCCCCCGCGACGTTCCAGCACCAGGGTTCGTAGTCAATTCGCGAGCGCGGCGATGACGGCGTTGAGCAGCAGCCGTCCGCGCGGCGTTGCGATCAGATGATCGTTCTCGACGCGCAACAGATCATCCTGTGACAGCGTCGCTATCCGCGCCGGATCGAGTGCGATCCCCCAGCGCGCATGATAGGCGGCAAGATCGATTCCTTCCGACAGGCGCAAGTTCATCAACAGATGCTCGTGCGAGCCATCGTCGCGCGCGATATCGCTGGTCTCCGCGATGCCGTGACCGTTCGCGGCGACGGACTCACGCCAGCGTTCGGGGAGTTTTGTCGCGGCGGTGGCGATGCGCCGCCCGTTCACTGTCAGCCGACCATGCGCGCCGGGACCGACGCCCGCGTAATCGCCGTAGCGCCAATAAACCAGATTGTGCCGGCATTCCGAGCCCGGCGCGGCGTGGTTGGAAATCTCGTAAGCGGGGCGGCCTGCGGCTTGCGTCAATTCCTGCGTGATCTCGTAGAGCGCGGCGGCGTGATCGTCGTCCGGGATGGTGAGCGCGCCGGTGTGCGCGAGCGCCGCGAACGGCGTCGCCGGTTCGATGGTGAGCTGGTAGAGCGAGAGATGATCGGTGCCGAAGGCGAGCGCCTCTTTCAATTCCGCGCGCCACGCCTGCGCCGTCTGGTTCGGGCGCGCATAGATGAGATCGAGCGAAACCCGCGAGAACCGCGCCATCGCCATGCCGAGTGCGGCCTTGGCTTCGGCGACATCGTGCAAGCGGCCGAGGAATTTCAGGTCGGCATCGTTCAGCGCCTGCACGCCCAGCGACAGCCGGTTCACGCCCGCTTCGCGATAATCGCGAAAGCGCGCCGCATCGGCACTGGCGGGATTGGATTCAAGCGTGACTTCTATGTCGTTCGCGACCGGCCACAGCGCTGCGATCTTGTCGAGCACGGCGGCGGTGGATGCACCGCGCATCAGAGACGGCGTACCGCCGCCGAAGAACACCGATTGCACCACCGGGCGGTCCGCGCCCTGTTGCGCCGCAGTCCATTCCAGCTCGCGCAAGATCGCGCCCAGCCATCCCGCCTCGTCGATCTCGGTGCGGACATGCGAGTTGAAATCGCAATAGGGGCACTTCGCCGCGCAGAACGGCCAATGGACATAGATGGCGAAATCGTTCTTCAACGCCCCAGCGCCTTCACGAACTTCGCGAAGGCTCGCGCGCGATGGCTGAGCGAATGTTTCAGCGCGGGATCGATCTCGCCGAAGCTTTGCGTCATCCCGTCCATCACGAAGATCGGGTCGTAGCCGAAGCCGCTCGCGCCGCGCGGCGGGAACTCCAGATGCCCGTGGACTTCGCCTTCGAAGATTTCCACACCGCCTTTGGGTTCGGCGAGCGCCAGCGCGCAGACGAACTTCGCGGAGAAATCCTTCGTGCCTTTGGCGGCCAGCTCGCGCTCAATCCGCGCCATCGCGGCGGAGAAATCTTTCGCGTCCCCTGCCCAGCGCGCGGAGTAGATGCCGGGCGCGCCGTCCAGCGCCGTCACCGCCAAGCCGGAATCGTCGGCCAGCGCGGGCAGGCCGCTCGCATCGGCGGCGGCGCGCGCCTTGAGTTCCGCATTGGCGGCGAAAGTCGCGCCGGTCTCTTCCGGTTCGGGCAGGCCGAGTTCGCCGGCGCTTTTCGCAGTGAAACCCAACGGCGCCAGCAAGTCGCGGATTTCGCGCAGCTTGCCCGCGTTGTGCGTGGCAACGACCAGCGTGGCGCCCGGTCTCATCCCAGCGCCGCCTTCTGCAGCTCCACCAACTCGCTCACGCCCTTGCGCGCGAGCTTCAACAATTGCGCGAACTCGTCGTCGGAGAACGGCGCGCCTTCTGCGGTGCCCTGGATCTCCACGAGTCCGCCGCCGCCGGTGAGGACGAAATTGGCATCGGTCTCCGCCGTGGAGTCTTCGGGATAATCGAGGTCGAGCACCGGCACGCCCTTGTAGATACCGCACGAAATCGCCGCGACGTGATCCTTGAGCACCGGCTTGGTCACCATCCCGGTCTTCTTCATGAACGCGACGCACTGCGCCAGCGCGACATAGCCGCCGGTGATCGAGGCGGTGCGCGTGCCGCCATCGGCCTGCAGCACGTCGCAGTCGATCACGATCTGCTTTTCGCCCAGGGCCGCCATATCGACCACCGCGCGGAGCGAACGCCCGACGAGGCGCTGGATCTCCTGCGTGCGGCCGGACTGCTTGCCCTGTGCCGCCTCGCGGCGCATCCGGTCGTGGGTCGAGCGGGGCAGCATGCCGTATTCCGCCGTCACCCAGCCCTTGCCCGAGCCGCGCAGGAAGCCGGGCGTGGTCTCCTCCAGGCTGGCGGTGACCAGCACATGGGTGTCGCCGAACTTGACCAGACAGGAGCCCTCGGCATGCCGGGAGAAACCCATTTCGAGGCTGACAGAACGCATTTGATCGTTGGCACGGCCGCTGGGGCGCATCTTTGGAACCCTTGAACTCGTTATTGGCAGCGGCTACCTAGCCTTGGCCCGGTTGCGGTGCAACGCAAGTTCCGCGCGCCAAAAAATATATGAGGATATTCAAGCACTTACCATGAGCGCGCCCCCCATCGATCCTGGCCGATTGCTTGCCGCCGAGCTGGGCGAGCGTCCGCGCGAAATCTTTCGCCATCTGGTGGACGCGTTTCTGGCCTCGGGTGAGCCGGTGGGATCGCGCACGATCTCCCAGCGCCTGCCCCATTCGCTCTCTCCTGCCTCGATCCGCAATGTGATGGCGGACCTGGAGCATATGGGCCTGCTTGCCGCCCCCCATACCAGCGCCGGCCGGGTGCCGACCGAGAAGGGCTTGCGCCTGTTCGTCGACGGGCTGCTGGAGATCGGCGAGCTCGCGCCCCACGAGCGCGCCGCCATCGACGCCCGGCTACACGACCAGAATCGCGGCATCGAGGATGTGCTGACCCAGGCGAGCCTGATGCTCTCCGGCCTGTCGCGCTGCGCCGGCCTCGTCGTCGCCTCCAAGCAGGACGGCACGCTGAAACATGTCGAGTTCGTCGGCATCTCGCCGGGCAAGGCCCTCGTCGTGATCGTGAGCGAGGACGGCCAGGTCGAGAACCGCGTCATCGACATCCCGCCCGGCCTGCCGCCGTCGGCGCTGATCGAAGCCTCCAACTATCTGAGCGCGCGGCTGCGCGGTCGCACGCTGGACTCGGCGCGCGCGGAGATCGCCAGCGAACTGGAGGGCGAACGCGCTGAACTGGACTCGCTGACTTCCAAGATCGTGTCCGAAGGCCTCGCCACGCTGTCGATGCAATCGGACAACGCGCGCATGGCGGAGGAGAAGATCCTCATCGTGCGCGGCGCCTCGCATCTGCTCGAAACCATGGAGGCGCAATCCGACCTCGAGCGCATCCGCACCTTGTTCGACGATATCGAGCGCAAGAACGACCTGATCCGTCTGCTCGAACTGGCGCGCCAGGGCGATGGTGTGCGCATCTTCATCGGTTCGGAGAACCGGCTGTTCAGCCTCTCCGGCTCGTCCATCGTGGCCGCCCCTTACGCCAACGCTGCCGGCAAGGTGGTGGGCGTGATCGCGGTCCTGGGACCGACCCGCCTCAATTACGCCCGCATCATTCCCATGGTGGACCACACCGCCAAAGTGGTGAGCCGTTTGCTCGCCTGAAGAGAAGACCGATGACCGACAACGACGACCGCCTCCCCGAAGAGCCCCGCAACGACAATGCGGAGCCGGACGGCTTTGCCGTCATCACCGCGCTGCAGGCCGAGAGTGCCGATCTGAAAGACCGGCTGCTCCGCGCGCTGGCCGAGGGCGAGAATTTCCGCCGCCGCGCCGAGCGCGAGAAGCAGGACGCGAGCCAATACGCCATTGCCGGTTTCGCGCGCGACATGGTCGCCATCGCCGACAATTTTGCCCGCGCGCTCGCCGCCGTCCCCCCCGAAAAGCTGGAAGCCGCCGATCCGGCGATCAAGGCCGTGATCGAGGGCGTCGAGGCGACCGAGCGCCAGCTGATGGCCGCGCTGGAACGCCACGGCGTCAAGAAAATCGAGACCGAGGGCGCCAAGTTCGATCCGCATCTGCACCAGGCCATCGCCCAGGTCCCCGGCAACGGCAAGCCGCCCGGCACCGTCGTCAACGTGGTCCAGACCGGCTACGTCATCGGCGAACGCCTGCTCCGCCCCGCCATGGTCACGGTCGCGATGGACGCGCCCAGCGGCAACGGCTTCGACACGACGGCCTGACCTCTCGACAGCACGGCGAAGCACGGCGAAGCTGGCGCCATGGCCCATTCCATCCCAGCCGATCTTGCCGAGGACCAGGCGCGCACCGACCGCGGTGCCTATTGGGAACAGCGGCTGTTCGTCTATTCACCGTTCGGCACGTTTGTGACGTCGGCGCTGGTGTTTGCTGTCCTTGCGACAAGCTTCGCGGGCGCAATGGCGATCAGTGGCGTGGCGCTCTTTCCGGACGGCACGCTGCTCCCCGCGCCGCAGCTGCGGCTGGCTCTGTGGTTCGCGCTGCAGATCGCGACGATCCTGGGGATGCAGCGCTACTCGCGCAATCGCGAGCGCGCCGATTTCGCGGCGTGGTCGCGCATCCTCAAGGGCGGCGACAGCGATGCGATGAATGCGACTGAGCTGACGCCGCGCGGCATCCGCCTCGGCCCTGCCAGCGTGATCGGCGCGCTGATCGGCGCGACCAGCAGCTGGTTCGCGTTTCGCGGCGAGGCGTTCGAGCCGGCAGTGTTCCTGTGGTTCGCCGCGGCGACGATCCTTCTGGGCATGTTGTTCGCGCGCGGCGTGGCGCTGACGCGCAGCAGCGGCGTGGCGACCCGCGCCATGATCGACAACCAGCTCAAGATCGACCTTTTGCGCATCGACGAGCTCGCCGTCATCGGCCACTCCTCGGCGCGCACCGCGCTGATCTGGTTCACCATCAGCGCGGTGGTGCTCTTGCAATTCATCAGCGGCGATCTTTCGCCGGTGACCATCGCACTGCTGCTCGCCTGCGCCGCGATGGGCATCTGGATCTTCGTGCGCACGATGGAACACGTCCACCGCCGCATCCGCGCCGCCAAGGCGGCAGAACTCGCGCGCCTGCGCGGCGAGATCGACGCGGTGCGCCACGCCGCAATCGCGGACGCATCGGCCGCGCAATGCCTGCAGGGCCTGCTGGCCTACGAGGCGCGCATCATGGCCGCGCCGGAATGGCCGTTCGACCAGACCACGGCGATGCGCGTGGCGGCGTCGGCCTTCATCGTGACGGTGCCCTGGTTTGGACAAGCCATCGCGGGATATTTCGTCGAACACTGGACGCATGGGTGAGCGCATGAGCATCGACACGGTGATCGCCGGCGCCGGCGGGCGGATGGGCCAGGCGCTGATCCGCGCCATAGCGCAGAACACGGACTTCGCGCTCGGCGCCGCGCTGAAACGCGGGGACGATCCGCTGCCTGCCATCGCGGCCACACAAGCGCTGATCGATTTCACCACGCCCGCCTCGTCCGTCGCTCTGGCTGCGCTCGCCGCGCAGGCGCGCATCGTGCACGTCATCGGCACGACGGGATTCACGGCGGAAGACGAGGCGAAGATCCGTATGGCGGCGAACCACGCCGTCATCGTCAAGTCCGGCAATATGAGCCTCGGCGTCAACCTGCTCGCCGCGCTCGCCAGACAGGCGGCGAAAGCGCTGCCCGATTTCGACATCGAGATCGTCGAGATGCATCACCGCACGAAAGTCGACGCGCCATCGGGCACCGCCTTGCTGCTCGGCAAGGCCGCCGCCGAAGGCCGCGGCGAACCGCTCGACGCCGTCACGTCACGCGACGGCGCGCGCAAGCCCGGCGCGATCGGCTTCGCGAGCCTGCGCGGCGGCACGGTG
>DATATK010000178.1:0-14054 GCA_036268825.1 Rhizomicrobium sp.
CGCCAGCCCGCGCGATCTGATCGGGGTGTTCACGAAGCTCGCGACCTACGCCGACCTCACCAAGCAACCGGTGACGATGGAGGTGGTTGAAAACACACTTGGCCAACGTGCTATCGGCACGCGCAAGACGTCCATCGAGGACATCCAGCGCAAGACGGCGGAGTTCTACAAACTCGAACTGCGCGACTTCCAGTCGCCGCAACGTTCGCGCCGCGTCGCCCGTCCGCGTCAGGTGGCGATGTATCTGGCCCGCGAGCTGACCATGCGTTCGCTGCCGGAAATCGGCAAACGCTTCGGCGGCCGCGATCACACGACCGTCCTGCATGCCTGCCGCCGCATCGCGGCACTGTGCGAGGAAGACAAGGCGTTCAAGGAAGAGGTCGATTTCCTCAAGAACGTCCTGTCGCGGACGGCGCAGTAATTGCCCAATTTTCGGCGGGGATCGGCGGCCAAATTCGGGCCCCGATTCCTGCTGCTTGACCGTAATGAACCCTGTTCCCTTTTCCCCCCGCCTGATATACTCCCTTACTTGAGTCGAACGCCTCCATAAAGCTCAAGTAAATCAAATACTTATCGGGCGCCTCGGGCGTGCCGGAATGGGGGTTTTGAAGGCCATTCGAGGCTGGTGCAGAACCGATGAAAATCACTGTCGAACGTGGCGCCTTTTTGAAGGCGCTCAGCCATGTCCAAAGCGTCGTCGAGCGCCGCAACACGATCCCGATCCTGTCGAACGTGATGATCGAGGCGGCAAAGGGGAAACTGAAGCTTACCGCCACCGATCTCGACATCGAGATCGTCGAGGCGATCCCTGCCGACGTGATCCGCAACGGCGCCACCACCGCGCCGGCGCACATGCTCTACGATATCGTGCGCAAGCTGCCGGACGGCGCGCAGGTGCAGGTCGAACTCCTGACCCAGGAAGGCGGGCGGCTGTCCGTCTCCGCCGGCGCGGTGCGTTTCGAGCTCGCCTGCCTGCCCAAGGAAGACTTCCCCCAGATGGCGGCCGGCGCCCTGCCCCACAAATTCCGCGTCGAGTCCGGCGACCTGAAGCGCCTGATCGACAAGACGCGCTTCGCGATCTCGACGGAGGAAACGCGCTTCTACCTCAACGGCATCTACGTCCACGCCGCGAAGGAAGGTAAGACCAAGGCCCTGCGCGCCGTGGCGACGGACGGCCATCGCCTCGCCCGCTTCGAACTTGACCTGCCGGATGGCGCATCCGACATGCCGGGCATCATCATCCCGCGCAAGACAGTCGGCGAACTGCGCCGCCTGCTTGACGACGCGGAAGGCGCCATCGACGTTTCGTTGTCCGACACCAAGATCCAGTTCATGTCGGACGGCGTGGAGCTCACCTCCAAGCTGATCGACGGCACGTTCCCGGATTATCAGCGGGTGATCCCCAGCGGCAACGACAAGTCGCTCTCGCTGGACAGCAAGGACTTCGCGCAGTCGGTCGATCGCGTCTCCACCATCTCGGCCGACAAGACGCGCGCAGTGAAGCTCAACATCGCGAAAGACAAGTTGACGCTCACGGTCGTGAACCCGGATTCCGGCACGGCGACGGAAGAGCTCGGCGCCACCTACAGCGCCTCGGCGATCGAGATCGGCTTCAACGCCCGCTACCTGCTCGACATCACCGGCCAGATCGAAGGCAAGAACGTGCGCTTCCTTCTCTCGGACGCGGGCTCGCCGACCATCATCGAGGACGAGGGCGACACGCACACGCTCTACGTCCTCATGCCGATGCGGGTTTGAGTTTGACGAACGCTCCTTCCTTCGGGGCGGCGCAAGGCAGCGCAGCTCAGGACGGCGGGATTCCGCATCCGGCGAAGCCTGTCCGCCTCGCGGTGACGCGGCTTCTGCTGACCAATTTCCGGTCCTATGCGCAGGGCGAGATCTCGGTGAGCGGGCGGCCCGTGGTGCTCGCAGGGCCGAACGGCGCGGGCAAGACAAACATCCTGGACGCGATCTCGCTGCTGTCGCCCGGCCGCGGGCTGCGCGGCGGCAAGCTCGGCGAGCACACGCGCCGCGGACCCTCCGCGCAAAGCGACGCGCTGTGGGCCGTCGCGGCCACCGTCGCGCAAGGCGAGCAGGCCTATGAGATCGGCACCGGCCTGACCATCGGGCCCAATGGCGGGGAGCGCCGGCAGGTGCGCCTCAACAACGCGCCCGCGCAGGGCTCGGCCGAGCTTGCCGAGATCGTGCAGATGGCGTGGCTCACGCCCGCGATGGACCGGCTGTTCATCGAAGGCGCCAGCGGGCGCCGCCGGTTCCTCGACCGCCTCGTCTTCGGCTTCGAGCCCGGCCACGCCCGCAACGCCGCGCGCTACGAGACCGCGATGCGCGAACGGGCGCGCCTGCTGAAATACGGCCCGCGCGATCCCGCCTGGCTCGATGGCCTCGAAGCCGAGATGACCGAGACCGGTATCGCGCTCGCCCAGTCCCGCGCGCACGCAGTCGAGCGCCTGAACGGCGCCCTCGCCGCCCGTGGAGAAGCCGGCGCGTTTCCCAGCGCGCAACTCGCGCTGGCCGGCGATGCCGACGCGCTGCTGTCCGGAGTGGATGTGCCGGACGCGTTCCGCAGCCGCTTCGCGCGCGCGCGGGTGCGCGACGCGGAAGCCGGGCGCACGACCTTCGGCCCGCATTTGACCGATCTTTCCGTGCGCCACACCGTCAAGCGGACCAACGCGGCGGAATGCTCGACCGGCGAGCAGAAGGCGCTGCTGATCTCGATCGTGCTTGCGCATGCCTGGGAGCTTTCCCATATCAGGCATGGCCGCGCGCCGGTCCTGTTGCTGGACGAAATCGCGGCCCATCTGGACGCCACTCGCCGCGCGGCCCTATTCGCCGAGGTCCTGGCGCTCGGCGCGCAAGCCTGGATGACCGGCACGGACATCGAGATGTTCGCGCCGCTCAAGGGCCAAGCCGATCTTTTCGCGGTCGCGGATTCGCGGCCCAACCTCCTTTCAGAGTGACAAGCATGAGTTCTCCCGGTCTTCCCGATCACAGCGATTACGGCGCCGACAGCATCAAGGTGCTGAAGGGCCTCGATGCCGTGCGCAAGCGGCCGGGCATGTATATCGGCGACACCGACGACGGCTCTGGCCTGCACCACATGGTGCACGAGGTCGTGGACAACGCGATCGACGAGACGCTGGCGGGCTACGCCAACCGGATCGACGTGATCCTCAATCCCGATGGCTCCTGCACCGTGCGCGACAACGGCCGCGGCATTCCAACGGGCATCCACGAAGGCGAAGGCATCTCCGCCGCCGAAGTCATCATGACCCAGCTCCATGCGGGCGGGAAGTTCGAGCAGAACGCCTATAAGGTTTCCGGCGGGTTGCACGGCGTCGGCGTTTCCGTCGTCAACGCGCTCAGCGAATGGCTGGACCTGCGCATCTGGCGCGACGGCAAAGAGCATTACATGCGTTTCCGCCACGGCGACTCCGAGGCGCCGCTCAAGATCGTGGGCGATGCGCCAAAGGATCTGCGCGGCACGGAAGTGACCTTCCTGCCCTCGTCGCAAACCTTCACCAAGACCGAATTCGACTACGGCACGCTGGAGCACCGGCTGCGCGAGCTTGCCTTCCTCAATTCCGGCGTGACGATCGTGCTGGCTGACCATCGCGGCGTGGAGAAGAAAGAGACTACGCTGCATTACGAGGGCGGCCTGGACGCCTTCGTGCGCTATCTGGACCGCACCAAGAGCGGGTTGATCTCCGCCCCGATCCTGCTAACCGCGGAACGCGACAACATCTCGGTGGAAGTGGCGCTGATCTGGAACGACTCCTATCACGAGAACATGCTTTGCTTCACCAACAACATCCCGCAGAAGGACGGCGGCACGCATCTGGCCGGCTTCCGCGCCGCGCTGACCCGCGTGGTGACGAAATATGCCGAGGAGATGCCGTCGGCGAAGAAGGACAAGGTCGCGCTCACCGGCGAGGATTGCCGTGAGGGATTGACCTGCGTGCTCTCCGTCAAAGTGCCGGATCCGAAATTCTCCTCGCAGACCAAGGACAAGCTGGTCTCCTCCGAAGTGCGACCCGTAGTCGAGAGCATCGTGATCGAGCAGCTCGGCCACTGGCTGGAAGAGCATCCCGCCGATGCCAAATCCGTCGTCGGCAAGGTGGTGGAAGCCGCCCTCGCCCGCGAAGCGGCGCGCAAGGCCCGCGAACTGACGCGCCGCAAGGGCGTGCTCGATGGTGCGTCGCTGCCCGGCAAGCTCGCCGATTGCCAGGAACGCGATCCCTCCAAGTGCGAGATCTTCATCGTCGAAGGCAATTCGGCCGGCGGCAGCGCCAAGCAGGGCCGCAACCGCGACAACCAGGCGGTGCTGCCCCTGCGCGGCAAGGTGCTGAACGTGGAGCGCGCCCGCTTCGACAAGATGCTGTCCAGCGGCGAGATCGTGACGTTGATCACCGCGCTCGGCACCGGCATCGGCGCGGAGGACTTCAATCCGGACAAATTGCGCTACCCCAAAATCATCATCATGACCGACGCCGACGTGGACGGCGCGCATATCCGAACCCTGCTGCTCACCTTCTTCTTCCGCCAGATGCCGGCGCTGATCGAGCGCGGCCACATCTACATCGCCCAGCCGCCGCTCTACAAAGCGACACGCGGCAAGTCCGAGCGCTATCTGAAGGACGAACGTGAATTCCAGAACTATCTGGTGAGCGAAGGCTCGACCGGCGCGGTGTTCACCCAGCACAACGGCGAAGAGCTCGGCGGCGCCGATCTCGATGCGCTGATCGAGAAAGCACGCGCCGCAAAATCCGCGCTGGACGGCTTTCCCATCCACTATCCCCGCTTCGTGCTGGAGCAGGCCGCGATCTCCGGCGCCCTCAATCCGGACATCCTCAACGACCAGGCCAAGGCCGCCGAAGCCGCGAACTATATCGCCCGCCGTCTCGACACGTTGAGCGACGAGACCGAGCGCGGCTGGCATGGCGAGCCGACCTCCGATGGCGGGCTCAAGTTCTGGCGCGACGTGCGCGGCGTGCGCGAAGCTGTCGCCATCGACGGCCAGCTGATCGCCAGCGCCGACGCGCGCAAGCTCGACCGCATGGCCACCGATCTGCAGACGACCTATCTCAATGCCGGCCATCTGCGCCGCAAGGATGAGGACCGCGAAGTGCGCTCGCCGTCCGAATTGCTGGAAGTCGTGTTCGAGTGGGGCCGCAAGGGCCTTTCGCTGCAACGCTACAAGGGCCTGGGCGAGATGAACGCCGAGCAGCTTTTCGTCACTACGCTCGATGAGAACGCGCGCACGCTGCTGCGGGTGAAGGTGGAGCATGCCGACGAGGCCGACGATCTGTTCGCCAAGCTGATGGGCGAAGTCGTCGAGCCGCGGCGCGAATTCATCCAGGAGAACGCGCTCTACGCATCGCTGGACCTCTAGCCTGCATCTTCTGCGTGTGCCGAAAGCCCGCACTTTACTTTGGTTAACTGCCCTCTAAAAATATCCTCCGTACTGGGGGACCAACAATGGGTAGTGCTCTTCAAGCCATTCGGACTTTCCTGCGCGGTGGCGCCGGGCTTTCGCTGGGCGCGGCTCTGGCTGCGATCCTGCTGGCAGGCGGCGGGTTCTTGGCGGGGCGGGCGACGGCGCCGGTTGCGGCGCATTCCGCCACGGTCGCCGATACGAGCGAGACGGACTCCGATGTCGATGATACGCCGACGGTCGCGGTGCCGGCCTCCAATGCGACCCAGGATACCGCGCCAGCGCGGCGGGCGCGTGGCGGCCATCGTGGGGAAGAAGCCGGTGCGGCTGTGATCGCGGCGGCGGCGAAGGCGACGGGCACCAAATACGTCCACCGCAACAATTCGGACCTGCGCAAGGAGCCGTCTTACGCGTCGGAGACGATCAAGAAAGAGCCCAAGGGCGCGCAGGTGCAGATGGTGGCGCTCTCCGGCAAATGGGCGGAGGTGCAGGACGGCGGCGTGCGCGGCTGGATGCGCTACAGCGTGCTGAAAGACGATCCGCCGGACGCGCCCGGCACGAAACGCGCACGCAAGAAGAAGAGCGACGACAGCGCCGATTAAAGCGTCGCGCCCACCAGCCAGCACGCCGCCGGCACAGCGACGCCTTGCGGGCCCGCGAATTGCGCGAGCGCCGTCTTTGCCCGGGCGTGGATTTTCGCGCGCGTCTCGTCATCAAGCCCCGTGGCCGCGCGTGCGAGTGGGCCTACATTGAGCGCATGCGTCGCGGCTTGATCGGCGTCCGCGCCCATCAGCATCGGGACGTCGAGCTTCTTGATGCGGATGTTCGCAAATCCCGCCGCCGACAATATGCCGCGCAGGCGTGCATCGTCGGCGAATGCGAACGGGCCCGGCGCATGCGGGTCCGACGGCGGTTGCTCCGGTACCAGATCGCGCGCGGCGGCGAAGGGCACGCTGGCCCAAAGATTTTCGCCGACACCACGCCAGCAGACGAAGGCGAGCCGTCCCTTGCGCGACGGCGCTTCGGCGATGTTGGCGAAGGCCGCAGCCGGATCGGCGAAGAACATCACGCCGAAGCGCGAGAACACCAGGTCGAAACGCGGCGTCAGCACATGCGACGCCGCATCGGCCTGCATGAAGTCGATCTTCCTGCGCGCCGCGGCCGCACGCTCCCGCGCCACCGCCAGCATCGGCGCGGAAATGTCGATGCCTTCGACAACGCCACCCGCGCCCACCGCGTCGGCGAGCATCAGAGTCGTCGCGGCGCAGCCACAGCCGATATCGAGCACGCGCTCACCCGCCTTCGGCGCCGCGAACGCGATCGCCGCCTTGCCGATTTCCGAGAGGCTCGCGTCGATGCTCCCCTGCAGCCGCGCCCAGCGCTCGCCGATCGCACCGTTCCAATATTCGATCTGCTGGGCGTTCTCGGACATCGCCTATTCCGCGGCGAGATGCAGATCGATACCGGCGTGACGCTTCAATGCGTCGATGACGGCAAAGAGATTTTTCATCTGTGGATTGCCCGACGGACCCAGCATACGCATGAGGCTTTTTGGAGGAATCTTCACTTGCTTGGCCAAGCTGTCGAATCCCATCGTGGCGTTGATGTAATCGCGCAAGACCTCCTTGCCAACTTCGTATTCACGCGCGAAAAGCGCATCGATACCCTCGCGCAGCATCGCAGCTCGAAATCCAGCGCTACGCCGCATATCCTCCATGACGGTTTCCTTGAAATCACGCGTCAAGGGCATTTCACGCCTCCTCCATCTTGCGACGCTTGAGCGCCACGCCAGATGGCGAACGGACTTCGACCATTCGCATCAAGATATTCCCGTTGTGCCGTCATATCATTGGTAACATATATGGCACCATCCGTCAATTCTGGTTTTGCTTCCTCTTGCGCATCGCCAGCGTGCGCAGGCGGAGCGCATTGAGCTTGATGAAGCCGGCGGCGTCTTTCTGGTCGTAGGCGCCGCGGTCGTCCTCGAAGGTCACGAGGTCGTGGCTATAGAGCGAATGGGGCGAGGCGCGGCCGATGACGATCACATTGCCCTTGTAGAGCTTCAACCGCACCGTGCCGCCGACGAATTCCTGGCTGCGGTCGATGCCGGCCTGCAGCATCTCGCGCTCCGGGCTGAACCAGAAGCCGTTGTAGATCAGCTCGGCATAGCGCGGCATCCACTCGTCCTTCAGATGCGCGGCGCCGCGATCCAGCGTGATCGACTCCATCGCGCGATGCGCGGCCAGCAGGATCGTGCCGCCCGGCGTCTCGTAAACACCGCGCGATTTCATCCCGACGAAACGGTTCTCGACCAGATCGAGACGGCCGATGCCGTTGGCGCGGCCCAGTTCGTTCAGCGCGGCCAACAGAGAAGCCGGCGAAAGCGGCTTGCCGTCGATCGAAACCGCGTCGCCTTTCTCAAATCCCATTTCGATCACCGTCACCTTATCCGGCGCGTCCATGGGATCGATGGTGCGTTGGTAGACGATGCTTTCCGGTTCGACAGCCGGGTCCTCCAGCACCTTTCCCTCGCTCGACGAATGCAACAGGTTTGCATCCACCGAGAACGGCGCCTCGCCGCGCTTGTCCCTGGCGATGGGGATCTGGTGGTGCTCGGCGAATTCGATCAGCCTGGTGCGGCTGGTCAGATCCCATTCCCGCCACGGCGCGATCACGCGGATGTCGGGCTTCAGGGCATAATAGCCGAGTTCGAAGCGGACCTGGTCGTTGCCTTTGCCGGTTGCGCCATGGGAGACGGCATCGGCGCCAACCTTGTCCGCGATCTCGATCTGCTTCTTGGCGATCAGCGGGCGCGCGATGGAGGTGCCGAGCAGATAGACGCCTTCATAGAGCGCATTGGCCCGGAACATCGGGAACACATAATCGCGGACGAATTCCTCGCGCACGTCTTCGACGAAGATGTTCTCCGGCTTGATGCCGAGCATCTCGGCCTTCTTGCGCGCCGGTTCGATCTCGCCTCCCTGGCCCAGATCGGCGGTGAAGGTCACGACCTCCGCGCCATATTCCGTCTGCAGCCATTTCAGGATGACCGACGTGTCGAGCCCGCCGGAATAGGCCAGCACCACTTTCTTGACGCCCGATTTCTTCACAACGGTCACTCCCGAAAACAGCGCCGGACTATAGGGAGCGGCGGGCAGAAATCCAGCGCCGTCACCGTTTGCGCAGCCAGCCGGTGACGCTGTAACGCCCCTCGGTCGCGAACGGCGCGACATGGCTTACATAGTGGAACTGCGGGACTTTCAGGATGTTCAGCGCGTTCCAAGTAGGCGTGTAGCCCTCGGCGACATGGCCGTCATTGTCGAGGAAGGCGAGCAGCCCGCCCCATTCGGCCTGCCAGCGCGGCGTGAGATTGAGCACATAGGCGGCGACGCGGTTCTTGCCGGCGAAGGTGTCGTTGTGGCGATGCAGGAAATCGCCCGGCCGATAGAGCGTCGCCTGCGCATCGGCCAGCGCGATATCGGGCGCGCCGGTCAGCGTGCGCACGAAGGACAGGAACGGCTCGGAATTGAGGAAGCGGCTGAGCGCGACAAGCTCCGGACTGTCGCCGCGATAAACCTCGCCGTCGTCCGAAAACCGCATCCCGCAATAGCGGCCCTCGAAGCGCACCTTCGCGGCCTCCAGCACTTCGGTCTCGATCTGCTGCTTCTGCTCCGGCGGCATTGCGGCCCACGCTTCCTGGCTGATCTCGCGCGGCCCATCATGGATCAGCACCAGCCGCCAGGGCGTGCGCGTCAACGCTTCGAAAATCCGGCGCGCATCGATCTCGCGCAGGAAATTGGGAATGTGCAACCGGCCGAATTTGCGGAAGATTTCGGCATAGGCCCGGGCGTCATGCTGCGGGGCGATCTTGATCTCGGTGTCCACGGCGGCGTTGCTCATCTTGGGCGCCCGCTTCCTAACACGTTTCGCGCGTGCGGCTCGCCGGCGATCTTGTTCGAAAGGCCGATCACGGAATTCCCATCTTTGTTACAGCCGATCTATATCTCGTGGGCCGGAATCGCCAAACCGCAAGATCTTGATCTTTGTTTTCAACATTTCGCATCGCGAGCCCCGTCCCCGGGCGGGGCGGCACAGCGGGATACAAGAGTTTGTGGTCGCGCAATGCGCGGCGCATTCGTTTTCACGATTCCGCACCCTCCCCTCCCCTCGTCTCCATCCCGCGTTCCTTCCATCCAACAGCATTTCGCCCGCGCCGGACATTCCGCCCGGCACGCCGATTCACGCTTGGGTGGAGGATGGCACAAATAGGGAACGTATTCAACCAGACGGAAAGATCGATTCACGCGGAGCCGTCCAAATGAATCGCTATTGCTCCAGCACCCGGACAGCTTCAGCAGCGAAGTTTTCGTCTCGTGGAGTTTGTCACGCGCTTCCCCGGCCACGACGGCGATGGGTTCGGAAATGTCGTCATGGCGCGTGTCGAGCAGCGTGAGCACGAAGACGATATGCGAAGCCTGACGCAGCGACTGCTCCATCGCGTCCGCCAACCCGAACACCGCCTTGCGCAACTCCTCCCGTCCGCTGGGGCGTTTCCGCCCGCGCGCCTTCCCGTGGCGCATGTTGGTCATGGCGCGTCACCTTAGTAACCTGAATCCGGCAAGATTGCCTGATTCGAACAGTAGCATCTTTTATGCGAGGTTGCCAGTGACTATTTCGAGCGCGCAATGCCGTGGCGCACGGGCAATGCTCGGCATGAATCGAGAAGACTTGGCGAAAAACTCCGGCGTGTCCGCGCGCGCCATCGCCGACTTCGAAGCCGACAAGCGCAAACCGATCAGAGCGACAATGGCGGCTCTCCAGCGCGCCCTTGAAGACGCGGGCGTTGAATTTACGAATGGCGATCAGCCCGGCGTGCGGTTGGCAAAGAACAAGAAAGCAAAGCGCTGATTTTCCTCCCCCGCTGGTGCGGGGGAGGAAACTACGACGGCATCCGCGCCAGCTCGGCGCTGCGCAGCTCCGCCATGCGGTCCTTCGCGCGGGCCTTGATGCTTTCGCTCTTGAGCTGGCCGCAGGCGGCCATGATGTCGCGGCCGCGGGGGGTGCGGACCGGAGAGGCGTAGCCGGCGCGGTTGACGATCTCGGCGAATTTTTCGATCTGTTCCCAGTCGGAGCATTCGTAGGGCGCGCCGGGCCAGGGGTTGAACGGGATGAGATTGATTTTCGCGGGGATGCCGCTGATCGCCTTCACCAGCAGGCGCGCATCGGCGAGAGAGTCGTTGATGCCCTTCAGCATCACATATTCAAACGTGATGCGGCGCGCGTTCGACACGCCGGGATAATCGCGGCAGGCCTGCAGCAATTCGGCGAGCTTATATTTCTTGTTGATCGGCACGATGACGTCGCGCACTTCGTCGCGCGCGGAATGCAGCGAGATGGCGAGGCTGGAGCCGATCTCGTCGCCTGCGCGCTTGATCATCGGTACGACGCCGGCGGTGGAGAGCGTGACGCGGCGCTTGGACAAAGCGAGGCCGTCGCCGTCCGTGACGATGGCGAGCGCGGCCTTCACATTGTCGAAATTGTAGAGCGGCTCACCCATGCCCATCATCACCACATTGGTGACACGGCGGCCCGGCGCGGTCGACGGCCAATCGCCCAGCGCGTCGCGCGCGATCATCACCTGGCCGAGGATCTCGGCGGGGGTGAGGTTGCGCACCAGCCGCTGCGTGCCGGTGTGGCAGAAGCGGCAATTGAGCGTGCAGCCGACCTGGCTGGAGACGCAGAGCGTGCCGCGGCTGGGCTCGGGGATGTAGACGGCCTCGAATTCGATACCCGGGCCGCAGCGCAGCAGCCATTTGCGCGTGCCGTCGTTGGAGATCTGTTCGGTGACGACTTCCGGGCGGTCCAGCGTGAAGCGCTCCGCGAGCAGGTTGCGGAAATCCTTCGCCAGGTTGTTCATGCTCGCGAAGTCGCGCGCGCCGTGGACGTAGATCCAGTTCCACAGCTGGCGCATGCGCATCGCCGCGGCCTTCTCCGGTACGCCGGCCGCGATCAGCGCGGCTTTCACGTCGTCCGGAGACAGGCCGAGAAGATTGGTCACGTTCGTGTCACATCCCGCAGGCGCCATGCGCCTTTTCGAGCGCGTCGCCGAGACCCGTCAGCGAGTAGGTGTCCCTGATCGTGGTGCCGCGGCTGGAGACGCCGGAGACCACGACCTGCGCGCCGCCGCGCATCGCGTTGATGATCGGCTGGTCGTCGGCGGTGTCCTTGATCCAGGCGCTGCCGCTGTCGCCGTCGTTCTTCGTGAACAGCGTGAATTTCTGCGCGCCGACCTGCAAGGTCACTTCGCTGCCGTCTTTGTACTTGTAGCCGGGCACGACCTCGATCTCGCCCTTGGCGTGGCGGCCGGGCCAGTCGCTGACGAGGAAATAGATCTTGTCGCGCTTCTTCTTGGGCATGGAGGACTTGGGCGTGGCCAGCGCGTAGCACACCTTCTGGTCGCCTGTGCCGCTCGTGTAGGCGGCCCAGTTCTGGAAGGTGCCCAGCACGGACGGCTGGTCCGGCGCGGCGACGGCCGGCGAAACGGCGGCAAGGGCGACGGCGATCAGGCAGGCAGTACGGACGCGCATGGATATTCCTTCGTGGGGGCGACGGAGAACCGATTTCTGCAAGAGAATTCGGGCCTTAGCAAGGCAGAACCGGCAGCGGCGTTAACCTTTGGGTGGGTTTGGGCGGGTTTTGGGGAAGAAGGGAATTCACGCAGAGCCGCAGAGACGCGGAGGATGCGGCCGAAGGGCCGCAAGAAACCAAGGGGCTCTCTCATCTCCTGCTTCGCGCCTTCGCGGCTTCGCGTGCAAACCTGTCTTACTTCTCCTCTGCGCCTCTGCGGCTCTGCGTGAATCGACTTCCTGCTTACTTCGCCCGCACAATCTCCGCTTCGACCTCGCCGAGCGTGTTCTTGCCGAAATAGATTTCGGGGCCGACGAAGAAGGTGGGGCTGCCGAAGGCGCCGCGCTCGACGGCCTGTTCGGTGTTGTTCAGCAGCGCCTGCTTGACCTCGTGGGTCTGGGCGGCGGCGAGGAGCGCGTCCGCGTCGAGGCCGGACTGCGTCAGCGCGGCGCGGATGACGTCGGGATCGTCCATCTTCTTGGGCGCTTCCCACATGTGATGGAACACGGCATCGACATAGCCGGCCAGCACACCCGCGTTTTTCGCCGCGACGGCCGCGCGCATCAGGGTCAGCGTGTTGACGGGAAAGTTCGGATTGAACTGGAACTGGGTGAGGCCGTGGCGCGCGATGAAGCGGCGCGTTTCCAGCATCTCGTAGTCCATCTTGTTGCGGATGCCGCCGAACGCGACCATCGGCGGCTTGTTGTTCGTCAGCTTGAACAACCCGCCCAGCAGCACCGGCACGTAGTCGAATTTCGCGCCGGTGCGCGCCTCGATGCCGGGGATCACCTTGTGCGCGAAATAGGCGTTGGGGCTGCCGAAATCGAACAGGAATTCCACCTTCGCCATCACCATGTCTCCCCATAGGGCCGCAAATCGAGTTCGTGCGTCCAGCCGTCGCGCGGCTGGGCGTGCAGATACCAATAGGCGTCGGCAACGGATTGCGGCTCCATCAGCGTGTCGGGCGGCAGATGATCGGGATCGCCGCCGCGCGCCTTGATGCGATCGCGCACGAAGGCGGTATCGACGCCGGCGTCGATGATCAGGTGGGCGACATGGATGTTCTTCGGCCCCAGTTCCCGCGCCATGCTCTGCGCCACCGCGCGCAGGCCGAATTTGGCGCTGGCGAACGCTGCGTAACCGATGCCGCCGCGCAGGCTGGCCGTCGCGCCGGTGAACAGGATGGTGCCTTTGGCTCGCGGCAGCATCAGCCGCGCCGCCTCGCGCCCGGTGAGGAAACCGCCATAGCACGCCATCTCCCACACTTTGCGGAAGACGCGCTCGGTGGTGTCGAGCAGCGGGAAGTTCACGTTCGCGCCGGGATTGAAGATGCAGACTTCCAGCGGCGCATGCGCGTCGGCCGCGTTCAGGAACGCGGTGATGTCGTCTTCCTTGCGCGCATCCAGCGCCCGGGCGACGCAGGCGCCGCCTTCCGCCTCGATCTCGCGCTTGAGCGTCTCCAGCTTCTCCGCCGTGCGCCGCCCCGCGAAGATCGTGTAACCCTCCGCCGCGAACCGCTTGGCGATGGCGGAGCCGATATAGTCCCCCGCCCCGATCACGGCACAGGTCGCGTTGCGCTGGGGCATATGATCTCCTGTTTTCCTCCCCTGCGAAGCGGGGGAGGTGGATGCCGCGCGGCCCCGCGCGGCAGACGAAGGGGGCGGCCTCGGTGCCCGATCTTACCAAACTGCGATTGGGGCTCCCCCCTCCACCGCAAGAGCGGTCCCCCTCCCCCGTAAACGGGGGAGGAAAACAGAAGCCGCTACTCTCTCAAACCGTATCCCACCGAGAACAGCCGCCACACCGTCACGCCCATCACCACCATCAGGCCGAGCGTCACGGCGACACCGATGGGCAGGAGATTGGCGCCGTCGGTATAGCCGATCATGGCGTGGCGGATGCCGTTGACGAGGTAGTAGAACGGGTTGCCCCAGGCGATCCATTTCATCCAGGGCGGCAGCATCGACATGGTGTT
>DATATK010000179.1:0-10315 GCA_036268825.1 Rhizomicrobium sp.
ATCGTCAAAGCGGCTGGTCGGGCTGTAGCAAGGCAACTTTTCAAATAAACGCTGCTAGCCATGACGCCAATAGCTTGTGTTCCCGTAAGGGATGCGGTTAGCTGTGATGTAAACTCACGGTATTTTGGCTTTCCTGGACACAGAAGGGGGAACGTTTTCATGAGAATCTCTGCAATAGCCGTGGGCGTTGCGCTTGCTACGTTGTTTGCCGGGCCTGTCTTTGCGCAGGAAAGCGCGGGCTGGCCCTTTACGATGTTGGTGTCGCTGTCGATCGAGGGGAAGACTGCGGCGGGCGCCGAAAGCGATCCGATTTTTACTAAGTCCGCGATCGCAAAGCATGAAGCGACGCTGTTTTGTCATGAGACGGCCGATGCCATCGACGTCAATTGCGAAATCCAGTTGACGGTCCGGGTCGACGATTTCACCTACGTTCCGACCAAGACGAATATCTTCATGCAGATCGCTGGCTTGCCTCCGCTTGAGCCAGCCTACAATTTGATGGCCAGCTGGAACGGCAATTTCGGCGGCATCTATACGAACGGTCCCGGGCAGATTTCGATGGACACGAACGCGACGCACAACGACCCGTCCGGCAAGGGATCCGTCTGGTGGGTCACGGCGTCGTTCAGCGATTATGATGCGCCGACAAACTGCACGTGGGGCGCGAGCACGTTTGTCAATTGGTGCAAGCTCGGCGGCGCAGACTCTTCCATAACGACGCCGCATATCCGCATGATCGGCAACATCAACATGACGACCTCCATGGCGCAGTTCACGCCCTGGATGCTTCAGGGCATCGCTCGCGGGGTGATCACGCCCATAAGTGCACTGCCGCCCGAATACGCGCCCGCCGCGGCAAAGCGCGCCGCACGACCGCTCTGACATGCCCGCGCGTCCACCGGGGCTTTCGCTTCCCGGTCACTTCGCTACAGTTCCGCCAAAGATATCGGAGGAACTGCCATGGACTTCACGATCCCCAAAGAGATCACCGAGCTTCTCGGCCGTATCGATGCGTTCATCGAGGCCGAGATCATGCCGCTGCAGCATCAGGACGATAACGATCGTTTCTTCGACCATCGCCGCGAATGGGCGCGCACCGATTTCGAGGGCGGCGGCCTGCCGCGCAAGGATTGGGAAGCGCTGCTCGGCCAGATGCGCCGCCTCGCCGACAAGGCCGGCTTCCTGCGCCTGGCGTTGCCGGAGGAATATGGCGGCAAAAACATCGGCAATCTCGCCATGGCGATGATCCGCGAACACTTGGCGGCCAAAGGCCTCGGCCTGTTCAACGACTTGCAGAACGAAACTTCCGTCGTCGGCAATTTCCCGCAAGTCCTGATGATGCGCGACTTCGGAACCGAGGAGCAGAAGAAGACGGTGCTTCCCGGCATGCTGAACGGCACGGTGCGCCTCGCCTTCGGCCTCACCGAACCCAAACACGGTTCGGACGCCACCTGGATGGAAACGCGCGCGGTGAAGGACGGCGCGGGCTGGCGCATCAATGGCGAGAAGATGTGGAACACCGGCGTGCACGTCGCCAGCCACGACATGGTGTTCTGCCGCACGAGCGGTAAGGACGGCGAGGCGCGCGGGCTCACCTGCATCATCGTGCCGATGAATGCCGAGGGCGTGAAGATCGAAGAATATCTGTGGACCTTCAACATGCCGACGGACCACGCCCGCGTCTCGTTCAAGGATGTCTGGGTGCCCGACAGCGCGGTGTTCGGCCCGGTCGACAACGGCCTCGTGCTGGCGCGCCACTTCGTTCACGAAAATCGCATCCGCCAGGCGGCGAGCGGCCTCGGCGCGGCGCAATACTGCATCAACGAGAGCGTCGATTACGCCAACATGCGCAAGCCTTTCGGCAAGCCGCTCAGCCGCAACCAGGCGATCCAGTGGCCGCTGGTGGAACTCAACACCGAAGCGGAGATGCTGCGCTGGCTGATCTACCGCACTGCCTGGGAGATGGACCGGATGACCGGGCCGGAGATCCAGCTCTACCTCTCCGACAAGGTCTCGATGTGCAACTATCGCGGCAACCAGCTGGTCTGCAACGCGGCCGACTGGGCGATGCAGGTGCATGGCGGCTGGGGCTATTCGCGCCACAAGCAGTTCGAGCACATCTATCGCCACCACCGCCGCTATCGCATCACCGAAGGCAGCGACCAGATCCAGATCCGCAACGTCGCCGGCCACATGTTCGGCTTCATCGGCAAGAACCGTCCGCGGGAATAGGCGGCCGCAACGTTACAAACCGGACAGCTTGTATTCGCTACAATCTGTCTTAAAGCCTTAGCGGTTCTTTTAATTGCTCCGAAATGGGCGCAACCTAGAACTCACCGCGGTTGTGACAAGCGCCGGGCCGGGCGGCCAAGTCACAATTCACAAGGAAATGAAATGCAAGCTCTCGGCCTGGTATGGCGCGGCGTCGACGCCGCCGCGGCGGACACGCAGGAAAAGCGCGTACGGATTCCGGAGCCCATCCATTTCGGCGCGCGGCTGCTGTTCGACAATTGGCGCAAGCGGCGCGCGAAGGACGGCTTCGTCGTCAACCGCGACGTGCCATCGCGCTCGCTGGCCTCGGTGCTGCGCAACCTGATCATCTACGAGCCGCAGCACGGCGCGCGCGATTTCCGCGTCCGCCTCGCGGGCTCGGCCCTGATCCGCCGTTTCGATTGCGACATCACGGGGCTGAAGCTGTCGGAACTTTTCGACCGCACATCTTTCGAGTGCCACCGCGACGCGATGGTGAACATCGTCCAGACCGACACGCCGAGCATCCTGGACGTGAAGCTGGTCGCCAAAGGCCGCACCCAGTTGCATTTCGAGGTGCTGGGCCTGCCGGTGCAGTCGCCGGACCGCAGCGCCGTGTGGGTGCTGGGCGGGCTGTTTTATTACGACTGGACGAAGTGACGCCGATTCTGCTTTCTGCTATCTCACTCTCCATGACAAACACCTGGAACATCGCCCATCGCGGCGGCGCGGGGTTGCGCCCGGAAAATACGCTGGCCGCTTTCGCAGACGCCGTCGCGCGCGGCTGTGACGGCGCCGAACTCGACGTGCAGCTCACCGCCGATGGCCAACTGATCGTTTTCCACGACTACCGGCTGAAACCCGCGCTGTGCCGCGGGCCCGATCACAAATATCTCGTGGCGCCGACGCCCAGGATTCTGGACCTCACGCTGGCGCAGTTGGTAACCTACAGCATCGGCGAGCCCGATCCCGCCAGCGATTACGCGCGCGAACATCCCGACCTGATCCCGGCGGAGAACGAGCGCATCCCGCTGCTCGCCGAGGTAATCGAACTCGCCAAGCTTTCTCCCAAGCCGTTTCATCTGTTCGTGGAGTTGAAGACGTCTTTCGCCGACCGCTCGATGACGGCGCCACCGGAGAAGGTGGCGGAAGCGGCGATCAAAGTGTTGAAGGATGCCGACTATCTGGGCAGTGCCATACTGGTGGGCTTCGACTGGCCCGGCCTGCTGCACGCCAAGACAATCGAACCCAGCGTGCAGTGCTGGTTCACGACGCTGGCGCAAAGCTGGTTCCGTGACGGTCAGCCGCCGCCGCAAGACGACCCGCCCGCGGAACCTGCGCTGCAGATGCTGCGCCACTGGGCGGCGACGGGCACATCGCCTTGGGCCGGCGGCTTCGATGCGGTGAGCCATGGCGGTTCGATCTTGAAAGCGATCAAGGACGCGGGCGGCGACGGCTGGTTTCCGCCTTATGGCGATGCGACGCCGCAAGCCATCGCCGAAGCGCGCTCGCTGGGCCTGAAGGTCGGCGCGTGGACGGCGGACGACACCGCCACCATGCGCGCCTTGATCGCCGCCGGCATCGACGCGATCTGCACCGACAGGCCGGATGTGCTGGCGGAGGTAATAAAATCACCCTCCCCTTGAGGGAGGGTGAAGATTTGTCTTCACCACAGGATATCCCATGCCTTCGCTCTTCGATCCCTTCACGCTGAAAGACGTCACGCTCAAGAACCGCATCGCAGTCTCGCCGATGTGCCAGTACTCGGCCGACGACGGCTACGCCAACGACTGGCATCTGGTGCACTTGGGCGCGCACGCCATCGGCGGGGCGGGGCTGATCCATGTCGAGGCGACGGCGGTGTCGCCGGAAGGGCGCATCACGCCCGGCTGCACCGGCATCTGGACGGACGGACATGCGGAGAAATTCGCGCCTATCGTGAAGTTCCTCAAGGGCCACGGCGCCGTGCCAGCGATCCAGATCGCGCATGCCGGGCGTAAGGCCTCCGCGAACCGCCCCTGGGAAGGCGACAATCACATGGCGCCGGACGATCCGCGCGCATGGCAGCCCATCGGGCCGTCGCCCATCGCGTTCGGCGCGAACCTGCCCCGCGTGCCGCATGAGATGAGCAAGGCGGATATCGTGCGCGTGCGCGGCGATTTCGTCGCGGCGGCGAAGCGCGCCCACGCCGTCGGCTTCGAGTGGCTGGAGCTGCATTTCGCGCACGGCTATCTGGCGCAGAGCTTCTTCTCACCGCTCGCCAACAAGCGCACCGACGAATACGGCGGTAGCTTCGAGAACCGCAGCCGGTTTCTCATCGAGACCTTTTCCGCCGTGCGCGAAGTCTGGCCCGCGAACCTGCCGCTCGCGGTGCGTCTCGGCGTCAGCGATTTCCAGGAAGGCAGCCAGCCGTTGGAGGAATCCATCGAACTGGTGAAGCGCTTCAAGTCGCTGGGCCTGGATGTGATCGACGTCAGCCTCGGCTTCAACACGCCGGACATTTCGGGCGTGCCGTGGGGACCGTCCTTCATGGTGCCAATCGCCGAGCGCGTGCGCCGCGAAGCGCAGATCGCGACGGCGGCGGGTTGGTTCATTTCCGATGCCGCCGCGGCCGACGCGATCATCCGCGAGGATCGCGCCGACCTCATCATGCTGGCCCACGCCATGCTCGCCGATCCGAACTGGCCCTATCACGCGGCCAAGGCGCTAAGCGTGGCCGACCCCGAAATGGTCCTGCCGCCGCCCTACGCGCACTGGCTGAAGGGGCGCTGATCGCATGCGCGGTGCGTGGCTGTATTTCGCGTTGCTCGTGGCGTCGGCGCTGTTCCCGCAAAATGCCGCGGCGACGATCACCCTCGGCCAATCCGTCGTGTCGCTCGGCGGGCCCTGGAAATTCCACACCGGCGACGATCCGCGCTGGGCCGATCCGAATTTCGACGATTCCAAATGGGAGACGGTCGATCTCACCGCGCCGCCCGGCGCGCATGACGACGATGTCGGCCTGACCGGCTACGTGCCCGGCTGGTCGGCGAGAGGGCATTCCGGTTACGCGGGCTACGCGTGGTATCGCCTGCGCGTGTCGGTGAATGCCCAAGGCGCGCTGGCGCTGGCGGGACCGGCGGATGTCGACAGCGCCTATCAAGTCTTTCTCGATGGCCATCTGCTGGGCAGCGACGGTGTTTTCTCCGGCAAGCAACCCGTCGTCACCAGCATCCAGCCGCGCAAATTTGCTTTGCCGCCGCGGTTCCGTTCCGGCGTCATCGCGTTCCGTGTCTGGATGGGCGCGGCGGCCGGTGCGCCGGATGCCGGCGGCATCCACATCGCCCCCGCGCTCGGCACGGCGAGCGGCGTCGATGGGCGCTACAGGCTGCAATGGCTGCAGACCGTGGAGGGCTACGTCGTCGAGATCGTCGAGCCGGTCTTCTTTCTCCTGCTCGCGCTGATGGCGTTCAGCCTGATCCCGTTCGACCGAACTGACATGTTCTATCCCTGGCTGATCGCCGCATTGCTGCTGACGGCCGCCGCGCGCCTCAACCAGGCCTTCTATTTCTGGACCCAGGACGAAAGTGCATTGCAATTCGTGCTTCTGCGCAGCGTGTTCCTTGATCCAATGATCCTCGGTGCGTGGCTGATGACGTGGCGCGCCGAATTCCGCCTGCGCGAACCCACGTGGCTCCCCACTGCCATCGGCGCGCTCACGGCGGTCTACATGCTCTCGGTGCTGCTGAGCCGCTCGATGTTCTGGACCGTGTTCCCGCACCCGGCGATCGCCGGGCTACTGGATGCTGTCGCCTGCGAGCGATTCCTCTTCGTGCTGGCGCTCACGTTCATCACGATCTGCGGCATCATGCGGCGGGGCGAGGACGGCTGGTTCGCGCTGCCGTCCGTCATCCTCATCGCCATCGGCCTGTTCGCGCAGGAACTCAGCGCCTTGCATGTCGCCGGCATCTGGTTCCCCTACGGCGTAGGCGTATCGCGCACGCAATTCGCCTACGCCGCATTCGATGCCGCCCTGTTCGCGCTGCTGCTGCGCCGGTTGCGGCGCTACGCGCGGCGGCGTTACTTCACCAGGCCTTCGTCCTTCATCGCCTGATGGACATACGGGCGCTGGGCGACGCGGCCGAAGAAGGCGGTGAGGTTGGCGGGCAGGGCGATCTTCAAATGGTGCGCCCAGGTCAGCATCACGAACAGATACGCGTCCGCCGCGGTGAACTGCTCGCCCATCAGGAAATGCTTTCCCGCGAGCTCGCCGTCCACATAGGTGAAGCGCTTGGCGATCTTCGCCCTGGCGTCGGCCTTCACATCGTCGGACGCTGCGCCGAATAGCGGGCTGAAGCTCTTGTGGATCTCGGAATTGATGAAGCCGAGCCATTCCTGGAGCTCGTAGCGCTCGAACGTCCCGTTGGCGGGCGCGAGGTTGGCGCCGGGCTTCTGGTCGGCGAGGTACTGGACGATGGCCGGCCCTTCGGTGAGGAACCGCCCGTCATCCAGCTTCAGCGCCGGCACATAGCCCTTCGGATTGATCTTGTAGAAATCCTCGCCGGATGCCGTCTTGTGTTCCTTGATATCGACCTTCTCCAGCTCGATCGGAATGCCCGCTTCCAACGCCACTATATGGGGGGACAGCGAACAGGCGCCGGGGGCGTAATAAAGTTTCATGGGAGTCTCCTGTGGTCGGGTGGATGACGCGAAGATTCGAAAAACGCGGGTTCAATAACGCAACAAAATTTCGTCGCGCTGCAGATTTCGAATTTCGAGGTTCAATAACGCAACAAAGTTTCACAACCCCTCGAACAAAGCCGTGGAAAGATAGCGTTCGGCGAAAGAAGGGATGATCGCGACGATTGTTTTGCCTTCCATGCCGGGCCGCGCGCCGACTTCCAGCGCGCCGGCGATGGCGGCGCCGGACGAGATGCCGACCGGGATGCCTTCGAGGCGGGCGGCTTTGCGGGCCATGTCGAACGCGGTTTCGTTGCCGATGGTGATCACTTCGTCGATCACCGAGCGGTCGAGGATCGCGGGCACGAAGCCGGCGCCGATGCCCTGGATCGGATGCGGGCCGGGCTGGCCGCCGGAGAGCACGGGCGAATCTTCCGGCTCCAGTGCGATGATGCGCACGCTGGGTTTGCGCGCCTTCAGCACCTGGCCGATGCCGGTGATCGTACCGCCGGTGCCGACACCGGAGATGACGACGTCGACCTTGCCTTCGGTGTCGTTCCAGATTTCCTCGGCCGTGGTGCGGCGATGGATGTCCGGATTGGCGGCGTTCTCGAATTGCTGCGGCATGATCGCGCCGGGCGTGGCGGCGACGATCTCCTGCGCCTTGGCGATGGCCGCGCGCATGCCTTTGGGGCCTTCGGTCAGCACCAGTTCGGCGCCGAGCAGCGCGAGCATCTTGCGCCGCTCGATGGAGACGGAGTCCGGCATGACGACGATCAGCCTGTAACCCTTGGCGGCTGCGGCGAAGGCGAGCGCGATGCCGGTATTGCCGCTGGTCGGTTCGACGAGGGTGGATTTGCCTGGCGTGATGACGCCCTGCGCTTCGAGCGCCTCGATCATCGCGACGCCGATGCGGTCCTTCACGCTGGAGATCGGATTGAAGAATTCGAGCTTGAGCAGGACATCCGCCTTGCAGCCGGCTTGCTGCGGCAGCCGCGCCAGGCGCACCAGCGGCGTGTCGCCGATGGTCTCGGTGATGGAATTGTAGATACGGCCGCGGCCGGGTTTGTGCGTGGAAGACAACGGTCTCTCCTAATTCAACCCTGTCATGGCCCGCGAATGCGGGCCACCCAGGTGACGTTTGTTCGCTGTTCGACGTTCTAGCAAAGTTTTGTCCTGAGATATCGAATTTGTTCCAGCTGGGTGGCCCGCATTCGCGGGCCATGACAGGGAAACTAGATCGTGAAGTCCGCGCTGGCGCCGCCGCCGCAATCGACGCCGGCGTTGCGGGCGCGCTGGCACAGGTCCTCGATGGAGATGGCGTCGAGCTTGGCCATCACTTCGTCCTGCAGGGTCGCGATCAGCGGCGTGACGATGCGGGTGCCGAGTTCGGAGCGGGGTTCGGCGCTCTCCGTCTCGCCGTCGTCGATCGCTTCGGCCACGCGCACGACGTCGCCGATGGAGATGCGCCGCCGCTCGCGGGCGAGACGATAGCCGCCGCGAGGGCCGCGCACGCCCTTGAGCACGCCGGCGCGCACAAGCTGCTGCATCACCTGTTCGAGGTAGCGCTGCGGCACGCCTTGGCGCGCGGTGATCTCCTTGGCCTGCACCGGCTCGGGGCGCGCATTGAACGCGATGTCGATCACCGCTTCGAGCGCAAGGAGGGTTTTGCGGGAGAGCTTGAGCATGGTCACGCCGTTTTCACTTGGTAGCCGGTTGATCCAAAGCCGCCGGCGCCGCGGCCGCTTTCGGGGAGGCTCGATGCTTCTTCGAGATGGGCCTGTTCGACGCGCGCCACGATCATCTGCGCGATCTTCATGCCGCGCGTGATCTGGAACGCCGTGTCGCCGTGATTGATCAGGATCGCCTTCACCTCGCCGCGGTAGTCGCAATCGATGGTGCCGGGCGCGTTGAGTACCGTGACGCCGTGATTGAGCGCGAGACCGGAGCGCGGCCGCACCTGCGCCTCGTAACCCGCAGGCAGGGCGATCGCGATGCCGCAGGGCACCGCGGCGCGCGCGCCGGGCGCGAGGTCGAGTTCGGCGGCCGCCAGAAGGTCGAGCCCGGCGGCGCCTTCGGTGCCGTAGGCGGGAAGCGGCAGGTCAAGGCCGTTGGGCAAACGCTGGATCGCGAGTTTCATGCCGCTTTGCCCTTCAGCGCTTCGGCGATGCGCGCCGCGAGGCGGCGGCCGACTTCACGTTTGTCGAGTTGCGGCCAGTCTTCGACGCCCGCGGCGGTGACAAGATGCACCGTGTTGTTCTCGCCGCCCATCACGCCGGTCTGCGGCGAGACATCGTTGGCGACGATCCAGTCCGCGCCTTTGCTGGCGAGCTTGGCCTTGGCGTGGGCGATCACATCGTCCGTCTCCGCCGCGAAGCCGATCACCAGACGCGGCCGGCGTGCGCCGTGCGCGAGGGTGGCGAGGATATCGGGGTTCTGCGCCAGCTTGATATCGGGCGCGCTCGCATTGTCGCGTTTCTTGAGCTTGCGGTTGGCGACGGTTTCGGGGCGCCAGTCGGCTACGGCGGCGGTGAACACCGCGATGTCGGCGGGCAAAGCCGACTCGCAGGCCGCGAGCATCTCGCGCGCCGTCTCGACTTTCACGAGCTTCACGCCGGACGGCGCGGCGATGCCGACGGGGCCGGAGATCAAAGTGGTCGCGGCGCCCGCCTGCGCGAGCGCATCGGCGATGGCGTAGCCCTGTTTGCCGGAAGACTGGTTGGAGAGAAAGCGCACCGGATCGAGCGGCTCGCGCGTCGGCCCGGCGGTGACGAGCGCGGTAGTGCCGGACAATGGCCCGCGCACGGCGAGCGCGGCGGCGATGGCGTCTGCGATCTCGTTGGGCTCTGCCATGCGGCCGGGTCCGAATTCGCCGCAGGCCATCTCGCCGTCATTCGGGCCGACGAAAATCACGCCGTCATTCGCGAGCGTCTTCAGGTTCCGCTGTGTCGCGGGATGGTTCCACATCCGCACATTCATCGCGGGCGCCATCAGCACGCGCTTGTCGGTGGCGAGCAGCGCGGTGGAGGCGAGGTCGTTGGCGTGTCCGTTCGCGAGCTTGGCCATCAGGTCGGCGGTGGCGGGCGCGACGACGACGAGATCGGCGGAGCGCGAGAGCTGGATATGCCCCATCTCCGCTTCGTCGGTCAGGCTGAACAGATCCTGGAACACCTTTTCGCCGGTGAGCGCGGAGACCGAGAGCGGCGTGACGAACTCCGCGCCTGCATGGGTCAGGATCGCGCGCACGCTGGCGCCGCGCTCCTTGAGGCGCCGGATCAGTTCAAGGGACTTGTAGGCCGCGATCCCGCCGCCGATGATGAGCAGAACGCTATTGCCACGCATGGACGGCTTCCTTCCGCGGATTATCCCGCAATGGGGTGCGCGTATGCGCGGCAATAGCGTTCTG
>DATATK010000180.1:0-9723 GCA_036268825.1 Rhizomicrobium sp.
CGCGAAGCACGAGACGTTCTTCTGGCGCAATGCGTCTTCGCCGAAGATCACGGCGTTGGGCGCGATGCCGTGCAGTTCGCGCTCGAAGCCGTCGCGGATGGCGGCGACGGAAGCGCTCTCCGCGTCGAAATTCGCCTGCAACGCGCGCGCGGCGGCGCCGAATCCCGCGATGCCGGAGACGTTTTCGGTGCCCGCGCGGCGGCGTTTTTCCTGCGCACCGTTGAAGAGAGGCGCAAGCGGCGCGTCCTCCGTCGCGACCAGCGCGCCCACGCCTTGCGGGCCGCCGATCTTGTGGGCGGAGAGCGAGAGATAATCCGCGCCCCAGGCAAGGAACCGGATCGGGCTATAGCCGGACGACACCGCATCGACATGCAGCAGCGAATCCTCGCCGCCTTCGTTGCGCAACACAGCGGCGAGCGCGGCGATATCCTCGATCACGCCGGTCTCGTTGTTGGCGAAGATCAGCGACACCAGAACGCGGCCCTTGCCGTTCATCAGCAGCGAGCGGAACACGGCAGGATCGATGCGGCCGCTTTCCGTCACCGGAATCTCGGTCAGCTTCACGCCGGCGAAAGTGTCGGCGAGCGAGGCCGCGACGGCGCGCACGCTGTCATGCGCCGTGGCGGCCACGAACAGGCGCGTGATGCGGTCTTCGGCTTCGGCCGCGCCCATGATCGCGCCGCGCAACGCGAGCGCATTGGCTTCCGCGCCGCCGCTGGTGAAGATGACTTGCCCAGGGCTGGCGCCAGCGAAAGCGGCGACCTGCTCGCGTGCCTCTTCCACCATCGCGCGCGTGGCGCGACCCGCCGCGTGCACCGATGAGGGATTGCCGCCGATATCGAGCGCGCGCAGCATCGCCGCGCGGGCTTCGTCGCGCAAAGGCGCAGTCGCATTGTGGTCCAGGTAGAGCATCAGGCCGCTTCGCGCGCGGAATCCGCCTTCACGTCGCCCTTCGTTTCACTTTTCACTTCGCCCGACTTCACTTCGCAGGGCCGGGTGCGCCCGAGGATGCGCTTCTCCACCACGTCGGCCAGCGAGACCGACGACAGGAACACATGGATCTGACGCCCCAACTCTTCCCACAGATCGTGGGTCACGCAGCGCGTCGCCGTGCCGGTGCAGCCCATCGGGCTTCCGGGATGGCAGCGCGTGGCCGTGATCGGCTCGTCCACAGCCAGGATGATGTCGGCGATGCGCACTTCGCTGGACGCGCGGCTGAGGCGATAGCCGCCGCCGGGTCCACGCACGCTTTTCACTAGCCCGCCGCGCCGAAGCTTGGCGAAGAGCTGTTCGAGATAGGAGAGCGAAATCTCCTGCCGCTTGGCGATCTCCGCCAGCGAAACCGGCTTGCCCGCGCCTTCGTGGCCGGCCAGGTCGGCCATCGCCATCACGGCATAGCGGCCTTTGGTGCTGAGTCTCATGGGAATACTCCCGATCGGTCGATGCGCCTTTTCCTTGCTTTTCGGGGGTCGCTCCGTGTTAACAGGTGCGGCTGCAAGTCAGGGCGCAAATGGGTTCTTACTGCGCTGCATATAGATTTCCCGAGCCCCATGGTCAAGAATTCGGCGCGCATGGCAGGGCGTCAATTTCTAAGCCATTGAAATAACTGGAGTTATTTGCTGCGGCGGATAGCCCCAATTCCCCTCCTGCCAGCTTGGAACGCGCCCAATGCCCGACATCATCCTTCCCGGTCCCGCCGGTCGAATCGAAGTCCGCTACCAGCGCCAGAAGGCGCCCGGAGCCCCGATGGCGCTGGTGCTGCACTCGCACCCCCAGTTCGGCGGCACGATGAACAACCCGCTGGTCTACGATCTCTTCCATATGTTCCACGGCCTGGGCTGCACCACGGTGCGGTTCAACTTCCGCGGCGTCGGCCGGAGTCAGGGGACATTCGACAGCGGTGCGGGCGAACTCTCCGACGCCGCCGCCGTGCTGGACTGGATGAACACGCTCTACCCCAACCCCACCTCGGTCTGGGTGTGCGGCATCTCCTTCGGCGCGTGGATCGGCATGCAGCTTCTGATGCGCCGCCCGGAGATCACCGGCTTCATCTCCATCGCCCCGCCCGCCTCGATGTACGACTTCAACTTCCTCGCGCCCTGCCCCGCATCCGGCCTGATGGTGCACGGCACCAAGGACCAGGTCGTGCCGGAGCCGGATGTGCAGAAGCTGGTCGACCGGCTGTCCGCGCAGAAGGGCATCAAAATCACCTATGATAAGATCGAGGGCGCCAACCACTTCTTCGACCATCACGAAGGCGAAGTGGTGGAGTCGGTCCGCGAATATGTCGCCCGCATGATGAGCGGCCCGCGCGAAGGCCGCTGAACCGCGGCAACTACTGGGAAATCCAATTAGCGACACACGCCGTGACTGTTCGCGCGGCGCGGAATGCTGTATTCTGCACATCCAAATTCCGGGGAACATCCACCATGAAACGGGCACTCTTCGCGCTGGCGATCGGCGCGGCAACGATTTCGCTCTTCGCGGGACAGGCGAGCGCGGACCGGCTGACACTGTCGGAAGCGCAATGCGTCAATCCGAGCATCGCGCCGAAAGACCGCGTCGCCGCCTGCACCCGCTATCTGAATGACGGCCTCGTCGGCGCCGATCTTCACAACACCCAATATGCGCTGGGCTACGCCTATCGCCTCGCCGGCGACTACACCGATGCCGAAGCATCGATGACGCAGCTGGTGATCAACTATCCCAAATGGCCGAACCCGCTGCTCGAGCGCTCCACCGCCTATGCCGAAGACGGCAAATACGATCTGGCGATGGCCGATATCGCGATGCTCCGCAAGGACGACGTCAATCCGGCGGTTGCCGACATGCAAAGCTGCTGGGTGCGCGGCGTGGCCGGCAAGGAACTCGATGCCGGCGCGGCGGATTGCGATGCGGCCCTCAAGCTCTTCCCCGGATCCTTCGCGGTCCTGATCGCGCGCGCGCTGATCGACTACAAGCGCGGAGACATGAGCGCGACCATCGCCGATTGCTCTGCCGCGCTCGACGACAATTCCAGGAGTGCCGCTGCGCTCTATTTGCGCGGCATCGCGAAGGGCGCCGCCGGTGCGGACGATATCGACAAGGCCAAGCGCCTCGCACCCTATATCGGCGACGAATTCGCCGGTTACGGCGTGAAGCCTTCCGCCGGCTAGCAGCCCAAGACCGGTTGCTTTAATGATCATTTGCTATGCTTACGCAGTTACAATCCTTGACTGCCGGCGATTGTAACAGTGGGCCCGAATATCGTATTGAGATGCTCTTATCCCCGGGGGGCACATGAAGCGGGCATTATTTGCGCTGGCAATGGGTGCGGCGGTCCTTGGCTCCGGCCATGCCGAAGCGCGGCTTGATCTCGCCGGCATTCAATGCACCGAACCCAATCTCGCGCCGGCCGAACGCGTCAAATATTGCGCGCTCTATGCCGATGAAGGCTCTGGCGGAGAGGCGGGCACTGCCGGCCGCCGCTTTCTGTTGGCCGAAGCCTACCGCCTTGCGGGCCGCTATGCCGACGCGGAGGCCATCCTGACGGCGACGCTCAACCTGTTCCCGAAATCGGAACCGTTTCTCAACGAACGCGCCCAGGTCTACGCGCAGGACGGCAAATACGATCTCGCATTGGCCGACGCCAACAAAGCCGTGGGACTGGCGCCGAAAGACGATGCGCGCGACAAGGCGACAGATTTGAATGCCCGCTGCTGGGTTCGCGCCATCGCAGGCAAGGAACTCGACGCGGCTATTGCCGATTGCGAAGCCGCGCTCCTGCTCCATCCCGCCGATCCCCCGATGATGGATTCGCTCGCCTTCGCGCACTACAGGCGCGGCGATCTGCAAAAGGCGCTCGACGGCTACGATGCGGCGCTTAACGCGTCTCCGCGTCAATGGCCGTCGCTTTATATGCGCGGCATCGTCAAGCTTCGCGCGGGCGATGCCGGCGGCGGCAAGGACGATGTCACGACCGCCCTCGCTCACGCCCCCTATATCGGCGATGAGTTCGCGGGCTACGGCGTCGACCAACCCAACGACAAAGGCGAACTGCCATGACGATCAAGTTTTTCGCCGGCGCTGCCCTGATCGGCATTCTCGGCGCCAGCGCGTCCGAGGCCGCGGTGCGCCGCCTTAATTCCGACAACAAACTGAACCTCCAGCCGCGAACGGACGCGCCGCCAAAATGAAGCTGAAACTTGCATTTCTGTTGGGTGTCGCGGCCGTGCTTGCCGTTACACAGGCGCCCGCGCAGGAGAACTACCGCCAGATCCGCGACGCGTTCAAATATTGCACCGCGCGCACGAACGAAGACCCGAACTTGCTGGTCAAGGCCTGCCTCTCGGTCGTGGATGCCGGCGTCATCGGCGCCGATCTCGCCGAGGCCTGGGCCGACGTGGCCTATGCCGATCTGGAGCTCCAGCAATACGACGCGGCCGTCATCGCGGCCGGCAAAGGCATCGATGCCGATCCTAAAGTCTGGCAGTCCTATTTCAATCGCGGCTCGGCCTATGCGCATCTGCGCAAATACGATCTGGCGCTGGCCGATTTCAACATCGCCGTCGATCTGGCGCCGCGCGAGGCGAGCCCCATAGGCGGACGCGGCGCGATCGAACTGATCCAGCATAACACCGATGCCGCACTCGCCGATCTCAGCAAATCCGTTGAGCTCGATCCGGACGACGCCCACGCCCATGCCTTCCGCGCCCGCCTGTATCACGAAATGGGTCAGCAGGACCTCGCCGATGCCGACATCAAGGAGCTGCAGCGCATCGATCCGGATAACAAGACCGGCTTGATGCAACTGGCTGCGCCGGCGGCACAGCATTGACGAGCGCTTTTCGCCTCTGCCGTTTTGCGGGGACGCAAATTATGACTTGTGAAACTTCCCGCCCGTCATCGGTTCGCGCACGCCGGTGGTGGTGGGCAGGCTGAGCGGCAGGCCCTTCACCGAGCGCGCGGCGAGATAGGCGAAGGCTTCGGCCTCGATGAAATCGCCGCGCCAGCCGGCGTCCTCCGCCGACAGGACCGGCGCATTCACCCGCGCGCGCAGCTCCGCCATCATCACCGGGTTGTGCCGCCCGCCGCCGCAGACGATCCAGGTGTTGGCGGGATCGGCGAAATGTTCGCGGGCGCGGGCGAGCGAGGCGGCGGTGAAGGCGGTGAGCGTCGCCGCGCCATCCTCCGGCGACAGGCCGCGCACGGCATCGGCGGTGAAATCCAAACGGTCGAGCGATTTGGGCGGTACGACGTCGAAAAATTCGTGCGCCAGCATTTTCGTCAGCACCGCGTGGTCCACTTTGCCCTTGCGCGCGAGCGCACCGTCCTCGTCGACCGGCTTCCTGGTATGCGCCAGCGCCCAATCGTCGATCGGCGCGTTGCCGGGGCCGGTGTCGAAAGCGAGGATTTCGCTTTCGCCGACATAGGTGACGTTCGCCACGCCGCCGATATTCGCCAGCACAACCGGCTTGGCGAACATGCCGGATTTGCGCACCAGCGCCGCATGATAGAGCGGCACCAGCGGCGCGCCCTGCCCGCCCGCCTTTACGTCCGCCGAGCGGAAATCATTGACGACGTCGATCCCGGTGAGCCGCGCCAGCAGCGCACCATCGCCGATCTGCCAGGTCCAGCGGTCGTGCGGCCGGTGCAGGATGGTCTGGCCATGGAAACCGATCAGCGCCACGTCGCGGGGCGAAAGCCCGGCCTTCTGCAGCAGCGCCTTCACGGCCTCGGCATGGGCCTCGGTCAGCCGCCGCTCGGCCTCGCGGATGGACCACGGCACCGGCGCGCCTTCGGCCACGCCGCGCGCCTCATCCAGCGCCGCCCGCAATATGGCGCGCGTTTCGGCGTCGTAGGCGGTGGCGAGGGTGGCGCCTGGGATGGCGATATCCTCGCCGTCGGTCTCCACCAGCGCCGCGTCGATCCCGTCAAGCGAGGTGCCGCTCATCAGGCCGATGACTTTCTGAACCGATTTTTGAACGTCTGGCATCCGTGCTACACACCCGGCCCGTTTCGAAGGGCACTATACATGAACGCCGCGCCGAATTTCCGCTCCGATTTCCTCCGCACCTTCGTGGAGCGCGGCGCCTATTACGACTGCTCCGCGCCGGAGGACCTCGACGCGCTGTTCGGCAGGGAGCGCGTCACCGCCTATATCGGCTTCGATTGCACGGCGCCCAGCCTGCATGTCGGCAGCCTGGTGCAGCTGATGACCTTGCGACGGCTGCAGCAAGCGGGGCACCGCCCCATCCTGCTGATGGGCGGCGGCACGACCAAGGCGGGCGATCCGTCCGGTAAGGACGAGACGCGGCTGATCCTGACGCCGGAAAAGATCCAGGAGAACAAGAACCATATCGTCGCCGGCGTGAAGCACTTGCTCAAATTCGGCGAGGGTCCGAGCGACGCGATCATGGTCGACAATGCCGACTGGCTCGACAAGCTCGAATACATCCCGTTCCTGCGCGAGGTGGGCAAGCATTTCTCCGTCAACCGCATGATGGCGATGGAGAGCGTGAAGCTGCGGCTGGAGCGCGAGCAGCCGCTGTCGTTCCTCGAATTCAACTATTCGCTGATGCAGGCCTACGATTTCGTGGAGCTCTACCGGCGTTACGGCTGCCGCCTGCAATCCTCCGGCTCCGACCAGTGGGGCAATGTGGTGAGCGGAATCGACCTCGGCCGCCGCATGGAAAACGTCCAGCTCTTCGGCCTGACCACGCCGCTGATCACCACGTCGTCCGGCGCCAAGATGGGCAAGACGGTCGCGGGCGCGGTGTGGCTCAACGCCGACCAGGTGAGCCCGTATGACTACTGGCAATTCTGGCGCAACACGGAAGACAAGGATGTCGGCCGCTTCCTGCGCCTGTTCACCGACCTCTCCATCGCCGAGATCGCGCGGCTCGAAGCCTTGCAGGGCGCCGAACTGAACGACGCGAAGAAAACGCTCGCCACCGAAGCCACCGCCCTCCTCCACGGCCGCGCCGCCGCAGAGGCTGCATCCGAGACGTCACGGCAGACATTCGAGCAGGGGATGGCAGCTGAGGGCTTGCCGACCATCGAGATCGCCGCGAGCGAATTTCCTATCGGCGTGCTGACGCTCGCGGTCCGCTGCGGACTGACCGCGTCAAACGGCGAAGCGCGCAAGCTGATCGCGAACAGCGGCCTCAAGGTCAACGACGTGACCGTGAGCGATCCGACGGCGACGGTCGCCGCGAACGACGCGGGCTCAAGCGGCGCGATCAAGCTGTCGAGCGGAAAGAAGAAGCATGTGCTGGTGAAGGTGGTTTGAGTTCGCGACTTACCCCCTCCGTCTGTCTCGCTTCGCTCGCCATCCACCTCCCCCGTAAACGGGGGAGGATAACAAAGCGCAATCGTAGAAAAACGAGCCGCGTTTATCCTCCCCTGCGATAGCGGTGGAGGTGTCAGCCGCGCGGCCCGCGCGGATGACGGAGGGGGTCCGGGTCTACCCGCCAAAACTCCCCGCGATTCGCCCGTCTGCACAAATCCCGGTTTTCCGGCCCAAATTTTTCCTACATTTGCTTGACAGCGCCACGCTGGTCAGGCATATTGTCAGCATCTCTCGAATCACGTCCGGACGGTAGAAGAGTTCTCGCTCCCAAATTCGCTGTCATGGCCCGCGAAGGCGGGCCACCCAGCTGGGTTCTGCAGGACATATCCGGTTCACATCTCTTGCACCTCGCCAGCGTCACCTGGGTGGCCCGCATTCGCGGGCCATGACAAGCGTGGCTGTGGGCGCGTGCAAGCAAAACAGGAGCTTTCGAATGCGCATCCTCGACTTCCGTTAGCGAAAAACCGGATTCCGGGTGAAGCCCGGACTCTGTCCGGAGCGCATCGCAAAATTCACTGCTGCTTTTCCGGCGCGGGCAGCACCGTGTTCGCCTGCGCGGGGGCGGATGGCGTCTTGCCCTCGAAGATGCGGCGCAGGATGCCGGGGGCGAGGACGGAGAGCGGGTTCATGCTCACCTCCGGCGCATCGAATGGGCCGGTCGCGCTGTAGGTCATGCCGAGCACGCCCTCGCCTTTCTTGGAGACGAGGACGTCGCCCAGAAGCGGGATCGCGCCGAGAACGCTGTTCAAACCATATGCCGGAGCCACCGCGCCCTTGAGCGCGAGCGTGTTGTTGCGGCGATCCAGATAACCGTCGGCGGTGATGCCGATAGAGGGGCCGGAGGCCCGTGCGTCATGAATATCGATCACGTCGCCATGGGTGGTGAACGGCACGTCGAGCTTGTCGATGGCCACGCCCTCGCCCCGCATCAGGTTGGCGAAGCCTTCGAGCGAGCCGGCCGTGAACAGCCGCGTCAGGAACGGCTGGTTCAGCACGCGCACGTTGCGAAGCTGGAGCACGCCGGTGTAATCGGGCGTGCCGGCGTCGTTTCGCGCGGCCTGCGCCATCGGCGGCAGCTTCACGGTGACGGCGAGGGTTCCGCCGCGCACGCTGTCCATGCCGAACATGCCCTTCATCAAAAGGCCCGCATCATCGGCGCTGAGCGTGACCCGGCGGCCGCTGTCGTCGCTGACGAGCGAGCCCGTGAGTTTCCCGGTCTTGGATTGCTGCGCGGAGAGCGACATGTATTGCGGCCTGTGCCCCACACCGCTCAGTTCGAGCGTGAACGGCGCGAGCGTCACGCCGTCCTGCAGCACCAGCCGGTCGACCTTCACGCTGGCATGGAACGGATCGTTGGAATCCATGACCTGCGGTTTGGCCGGGCCCGGCGTGGAGACGCCCGGATTGTGCTTACCGAGCGCCGAGCCGTCGAAGGAATGCCCCGTAAGCGTGATGCCCACGGTCTGGCCTTCGAGGATCGTGACGGCGAAGTCGTTGTTCGGCCCGGCCTTCACCATCGGTGCGTCAAGCCGCACGAGATCGCCGGTGGCGTTGAGCAGCGCTGTGCCTTTGGCGGCGAGGCCCGGACCGGTGATGGCGAAGTCCGCCGTGCGCACGCCTCCGTCCGGCCCGAACTTCGCGCTGGCGGTGCCGCCGGCCGGTATACCCGGCGGCTTCTTGTAGTTGATCAGGTCGTAGCCGACGCTGGCGGGCGTCAGATCCAGCGTCGCCTGCACCGTCTGCAGCTGGCCACGGCGGCCGAGCAGCAGCGCGTTGATGCCGACGGGACCCGATATGAAATCGCCCAGCTTGAAGCCGAAGGATTCGCGCGCCGCATCGTCCAGCGCGCCCTTGGCGGTGACGCGGGTGGTGATAGGCGCGTCCTTGAACGTCTCGGTCCAGTCGATGTTCATCAGCACGCCGGCGATCGTCACCGGGCCGGTGGCATGGAGCGAATTGTTGTCGATAATGAAAACGGCGCTGCCGTCGGTGATCCTGGTGTGCTCGCTGAGCGCGATGGCGAGCCCCGTCACGTTCGTTTTCACCGCGATGCCGACCTCGTCGATCTTGGCGTCGTGGCGCGTCGGCACCTTGAATGCGAGATCGGACTCGACGGCGCCGCGCGCGCCCTTGGTGTTGAGATGGAAGCGCGTCGGATATTGCAGCGGCTTCTCGTCGATCAGCGCGAGCACGTCCGGCAGGCTGCCGGAAATATGCGCGGTGATGTCGGCGATGGCGTTGTCGATATGCAGGTTGGCGATGGTCACCTGCCCGGCCGAGGCCTTGATCCGGCCGACATCGCCGCCGGCGATCTGGGCGGTGAACGTGTCGCCCATCAAGGTCGCGACGCCGGAGACGTTCGTCGCCGGCGTAAGACCGTGCATATAGGTGAT
>DATATK010000181.1:0-5672 GCA_036268825.1 Rhizomicrobium sp.
GGAGAAGCCGATGCCGACCGATCCGCCGGTCGGCGAATAGATGACCGAATTGATGCCAACGACATTGCCGTTCATGTCGAACAGCGGGCCGCCGGAATTGCCGCGATTGATCGGCGCGTCGGTCTGGATGAAATCGTCGTACGGGCCGGCGGCGATATCGCGGTTGCGCGCCGACACGATGCCGGCCGTCACCGTCGAGCCGAGACCGAACGGATTGCCGATCGCGATCACCCAGTCGCCGACACGCGCATGATCGCTGTCGCCGAAATGCGCGGCGGGAAGCGGCTTCGCCGGTTTCACTTTCAAAAGCGCCAGATCGGTTTTCGGATCGCGGCCGACGAGTTTCGCGGGCAGGCTGGTGCCGTCGTTCAGGGTCACCGTGATCTGCTCGGAATCCTCGATGACGTGATTGTTGGTGACGATGAGTCCGCTGGGGTCGATGATAAAGCCGGAACCCAGCGACGTGACGTGATGCGGCAGGTTCTTGTTCTTCTCCAGATAGTCCTTGAAAAGCTGCTGCAGCGGAGAGTTCGGCGGCAGGTCGGGGATCTGCGTCGCCGCGTCGTCCGCCTTCACGGTCTGGGTGGTGGAGATATTGACCACCGTCGGCAGCAACTGACCGGCGAGATCGGCGAAGGAATCGGGGGCAGGCCGCGCCATGGCGATGGACGCGCCACCCGCCGGCGCCATCAATGCCACGAGGCCAAACGCCAATCCGCGAAGCGCGGGCCGCAAAAATCCAAGCAACGCCATAAAAGCCGACCCTCGAAAACGCCCCGTACGCGGAGCAATTCTGCACATATAGTATGAACGAACCGGCGCAAGGTCCGCCCCTTATTTTTGCCGGAGGGTTGCCTGAAAAGCCCACAGAACAAGGGCAAACCCCACCGATTGCAGCACGCGCGCGATCGTGGGCGCCGCCATGCGGGCGCCGTTCCCAGCCCTGAAAACGGGCAAGAGCGAGGCTGGTGCGGCGGCCCGGATAGACCGCGAACCTAACCTATGCGCGCGACATGGGTATCGGTTGGGCGTAGCCTGACGTGCACTTCGCTTTGATTCTCGGGGAATCCAATGAAACGCAAATTGACTACGATCCTTGTAAGCGCCGCGCTCGCCTTCGCTCCTTTTGGAGCCATGGCGGCACCATCCGCACATCAGGACAACCTCGCGCCGGGGCCTGCCGCGGGTGTTCAGCCTGCTCAGGATATCTTTGCCGGCGGCACGACAACCTATGTCGTGGTTGGCGTGCTCACGGTTGCGCTGATTGTTGCGGCCGCTTCAGGCGGTGGCGGTAACGGGAGCAACGGCACCAACAGCACGAGCGGCACCGTTCCCTGAACCGCGTTATCCGGTGCGACTAGCGGCGCTTCGCGGGCGCCGGTCCGGCGCTGCCCGATTGCCCGAAATAGCGGAAGAATTCGCTGTTGGGTGACAGCACCATCGTCGTGTTGTCGGAGCCGAGCGAGTCTTTGTACGCCTGCATCGAGCGATAGAACGCGAAGAAATCGGCGTCCTGCCCGTAGGCATCGGCGAGGATCTTTGTCTTCTCCGCATCGCCCTGCCCGCGCAGGATTTCGGATTCGCGCGTCGCTTCCGCGGTGAGAACGGTGACTTCGCGCTCGGCGCGCGCCTTCACGCGCTGCGAAATCTCCTCGCCCTCGGCGCGGAACTCGTTGGCTTCGCGTTTGCGCTCCTGAATCATGCGGCTGTAGATCGCGTCGCTGTTCTGCTGCGGCAGATCGGCGTGGCGGATGCGCACGTCGGCGACCTGGATGCCGAAGCCGGCGGAGTCCTGATTCATGTCGTTGCGGATATCGACCATGAGCTGCGCGCGCTTCTCGGAAAGCACGGCGGAGAAATTCTGCGCGCCCAACACGCGGCGCACATCCGACGACAGGATCGGCGTCAGGCGCATGTAGGCGGTCTGCTGGTCGCCAAGCGTCTGATAGAAGCGCAGCGGATCGACGATACGCCAGCGCGCGAAGGCATCCACCACCAGCCGCTTCTTGTCCTGCGCGATGACCTCCTCGGCGGCGCCGTCGAGATTGAGCAGGCGCTTGTCGAAATAGTGCACCTGCTGGAGGAACGGCGTCTTGAAGTGCAGGCCCGGATCGGTGACGACCGCTTGCGGCGCGCCGAACTGCGTGACCAGCGCCTCTTCCGTCTGGTTGACGGTATAGACGCTCGACCCGCCGACGATCAGCACGGCGAGCACGACGATCGCGATGCCCAGGAGAACGGCGCGGCTCATTGCTGGCCTCCGTTCGCGGGCGCGGTGACGGTGACGCTCTCCGGCGTCTTCAATCCCGGCAGGGGAAGATAGGGCACCACGCCGCGCCCCGCGCTGTCGTCCATGATGACTTTGTTGGTGCCGGCCAGAATGCCCGACATGGTTTCGAGATATATGCGCCGGCGCGTGACTTCCGGCGCCTTTTTGTATTCGTCATAGACCGAGGTGAAGCGCGCCGCCTCGCCGCTTGCTTCCGCGATCACCTGCTGCTTGTAGGCCTGCGCGTCCTGCACGATCTTGGCCGCGTTGCCGCGCGCCTCGGGAATGATCTTGTTGGCGTAGCCTTCGGCCTGGTTGCGCATGCTCTCCTGGTCGGAGCGCGCCGCCTGCACGTCGCGATAGGCATCCAGCACCTGCCCGGGCGGATCGACCTTCTGCATGTTCACCCCGGTGATGGTGACGCCCGCGTGATAGGAATCCAGCGTCTTCTGCATGAGCTCGCGCACCTGGTCCTGCACGGGACCGCGATCCTGCGTGAGGATCGGCTCGATCTGGTTCTCGCCCACCACTTCGCGCATGGCGCTTTCGGCCACCGCCTTGATGGTGGCGTTGGGATCGGAAACGTCGAACAGATAGTTCGCGGCGTCCTTGATCACCCAATAGACGGTGAAGTTCACGTCGACGATATTCTCGTCGCCGGTGAGCATCAGGCTTTCCTGCGGCACGTCGCCGACGGGCGTTTCGTCCGTCGCATCCGCATCCGTGCGGTAGCCGATGTTGATCTGGTTCTGCGCGGTGACGTTGGGCGTATAAACGGTCTCGATCGGCCACGGCAGGTGATAGTTGATGCCCGGACCCGTGCGCGCCACGAACTGGCCGAAGCGAAGCACCACGCCCTGCTCGCTCGGATTGACGACATAGATTCCGCTGAGCAGCCACACCGCGACAATGCCGAGTGCGATGATGGCGAGGCCCGCGCCGGTGAAGCCGCCACCGCCGCGCGGCACAAAGCGCTTCAGGCGATCCTGGCTGCGGCGCAAAAGCTCTTCGAGATCGGGCGGCGGATTGCCGCTGCCGCCGCCTGTAGGGCCGCGTCCCCAGGGGCCGCCGCCGTTATTATTTCCGCTTTGATTGTTCCAGGGCATAGGCCGTGCTTATAGGTTCAACGGGAAACATGCGCAAACGAACGGCGCGGGACTAAGAAGACAACATGGCGGTTACGCGGGAAGACGTCTTGAAGACGCTGAGCCGGATCGTCGATCCGGTTACGGGAATAAATGTGGTCGAAAGCGGCCTCATACAAGGCGTGGTCGTGCGCGACGGCAATGTCGGCTTCTCGCTGGAAGTGCCCGCCGCGCGCGGCCGCACGGCCGAACCGCTGCGCAAGGCCTGCGAGGACGCCGTGTCGGCGATGCCCGGCGTGCTGTCCGTGACGGCCGTGCTGACGGCACAGGTCGAGTCGGCGCCGGCCCGCCACGCGCCGCATCCGCCCCAGCAAACCGCTGGAATCGAAGGCGTTTCCAGCGTCATCGCGGTCGCCAGCGGCAAGGGTGGCGTGGGCAAATCCACCGTGGCGGTGAACCTGGCGCTGGGCCTGTCGAAACTGGGCCTGAAAGTCGGGCTGCTGGACGCCGACATCTATGGCCCTTCGGTGCCGCGCATGCTCGACATCAAAGAGAAGCCGAACAGCGACGGCAAAAAGCTTCAACCCATCGAGCGTTACGGCATCAAGGCGATGTCGATGGGATTCCTCGTCAAGGAAGACGAGCCGATGATCTGGCGCGGACCGATGGTGCAATCCGCGATCACGCAGATGCTCAACGATGTCGCATGGGCGCCGCTCGACGTGCTCGTCGTCGATATGCCGCCGGGCACCGGTGACGCACAGCTCACGATGGCGCAGCGCGTTCCGCTGAAAGGCGCGGTGATCGTTTCCACGCCGCAGGACATCGCGCTGATCGATGCGCGCAAAGGGCTTGCGATGTTCCGCAAGACGCATGTGCCGATCCTCGGCATCGTCGAAAACATGAGCGTGTTCGTGTGTCCCCATTGTGGACACGACACGCATATCTTCGGTCACGGTGGCGCGCGCGCAACAGCCACCGAGCTTGACGCACCGTTCCTCGGCGAAATTCCGCTCGTTCCCGCCATCCGCGAAACATCCGACGCGGGCACGCCGATTGTTGCACTGCGGCCCGATAGCAGAGAGGCGCAAAGCTTCCTTGCAATCGCGGAGCAAGTCGCCGTAAAAATAAAAGCGCCTCAGCGCCGAGCGCCCAATATCGTCATCGAGTAAAAGCAAATGGCTACCCCGAAGCCACAAATCCGAAGCACGTTCGCGACTCCGGTTTGCGTTCACTTTCTGCCTGTCGCGCAGGATGTGAATTCCGAGCTGCGCACAACCGTGCTCGAAAAGATGAACGGCAACGGCACCAACGGCCATTACGGCCAAGGGTGGAGAAGCGCCACGGATTTCGGCGCATGGGGCGGCCTTCACGCGGAGACATTGTTTCGCGTGTTGCGCGAGCAGGCGGACAATCTCACCGCCACGCGCAGCGGTGGCCGCGTCAGCCTCCAATGGGCGATCTCGGCGTGCGTTTCGGTGCGCCAGAAGGGTGAATATCTGGAGATGGCCGCGCGCCCCGGCGCGGTGTGGTCCGGCGTCTATTTCGTGGACGACGGCTACGGCAAATCCGACGACGAAACTCTCGGCGGCGAGGTAAAACTGGCCGATCCGCGCGGCGCCCTGCCCGCGATGGTGGCGCCGAATCTGGCTTTCCGCATCCCGGGAGGCGGGACGGCCGGACAGGTCGAACTGATCCGCCCGCAATCGGGCATGATGCTGCTGCATCCCTCGTGGCAGCCGCGCGGCGAACGCCGCCTCGAAGGCGCGGGGCCGCGCATCACGGTCGAATTCGATCTGGCTTTGCCGCCGGCCGCCTGAAGGCGATCAACGCGCCGGCATTACGCCATCGACGATGCTTTGCGCCTTCGCGAACAGGGCCGGATCGATCTTGAGGCCGGACGCGCCCGCGTTCTCGTCAAGCTGTTCGGGTTTGCTCGCGCCGACGATGGCGGACGCGACGTTCGGTTCGCGCAGCACCCAGGCGAGTGCGAATTGCGTGAGCGTGCAGCCGGCTTCCTGCGCCAGCGGCTTCAACTTCTGCACCGCTTCGAGCACCGGCGTTTCGAGCCATGACTTGATGAAGCCGCCCATGCTGTCGCTGCTGGCGCGGGTGTGATCGGGAATCTTCGCACCCGGCAGATATTTGCCGGAGAGCACGCCTTGCGCGATGGGCGACCAGACGATCTGCGAGATGCCGTTCGCGGCGCTGATCGGGATCACCTTCTTCTCGATGCGCCGGTAGAGCAGCGAATATTGCGGCTGGCTGGAGACGAAATGCTCCACGCCTTTCAGCGCGATGGAATCCTCGATCTGCTG
>DATATK010000182.1:0-42895 GCA_036268825.1 Rhizomicrobium sp.
GCATTGCTGCACCTGCTGATGCCGCTGCACGATTGGGCGGAAGGTTGGGCGGCATCGCTGAAGTAGTTATGCCGCGTCTTTTGCTTTCGGATCGTAGTTGAGGATCGGGCCGAGCCAGCGTTCGGCGGTCGTCCTGTCCCAACCTTTGCGGCGGGCGTAATCCTCGACCTGGTCGCGCTCGATCTTGCCGGTGCCGAAATAGCGGCTCTCCGGGTGCGAGAAGTAGAAGCCGCTCACCGACGAGCCGGGCCACATGGCAAAGCTCTCCGTCAGCGTGATCCCGGCGCGCGCTTCCGCGTCGAGCAGCGCGAACAGTGTGCCCTTTTCCGTATGATCCGGTTGCGCGGGATAGCCGGGCGCGGGGCGGATGCCGCGATATTTCTCGGCGATCAGGTCGGCGCCGGTCAGCGCCTCGTCCTTCGCATAGCCCCAGAATTCGCGGCGCACGCGTTCGTGCAGATGTTCGGCGAAGGCTTCGGCCAAACGGTCGGCAAGTGCGCGCAAGAGGATCGCGCTGTAGTCGTCCTTATCGGCCTCGAAGCGCTTGATATGCGCTTCCTCGCCCAGCCCCGCCGTCACCGCGAAGCCGCCGATGTAATCGGGCGTGCCCGCGGGCGCGATGAAATCGGAGAGCGCCATGTTCGGCTTGTTGCTCTCCCGCGCCATCTGCTGGCGGATCGTGTGCAGCGTGTGGATCGGGAATTTGCGCGCCTTGTCGCCATAAAGAACGATATCGTCGCCCACCGCATTGGCGGGCCAGAATCCGACCGCGCCCTTCGCGACCAGCCATTTGCCGGCGACGATCTTCTCCAGCATCGCCTGCGCGTCCTTGAACAGACCGCGCGCCGCCTCGCCCACCTTGTCGTCGTCGAGGATCGAAGGATATTGCCCGGCCAGTTCCCAGGTCTGGAAGAACGGCGTCCAGTCGATATAGGGCACGAGCTTGGCCAGATCGTACGGCCCATATTGCCGCGTGCCGAGATAGCTCGGCATCGGCGGCGCATAGCCCGCCCAGTCGAATTTCGGTCCGTTGGCGCGGGCTTGCGCGAGCGTCAGGCGGCGGCCCGGCGCGCGCGCGGCGGCGTGGCGCACCGCGATGTCCTGGTATTCCTTCAAGATGCCGGCGACGAAATCGGGCTTCTGCGTCTTGCTGAGCAGGCTCGACGCCACGCCCACGGCGCGCGACGCGTCGGTGACATAGACGGTCTGCCCGCGCGTATAGCCGGGATTGATCTTGACGGCGGTGTGCACCCGGCTGGTCGTCGCCCCGCCGATCAAGAGCGGGATATCAAAGCCCTGCCGCTCCATCTCATTGGCGACATGCACCATCTCGTCCAGCGACGGCGTGATGAGGCCGGAGAGTCCGATGATGTTCGCCTTCACCTCGCGCGCGACGTCCAGAATCTTCTGCGTCGGCGTCATCACGCCCAGATCGATCACTTCGTAGCCGTTGCACTGCAGCACCACGCCCACGATGTTCTTGCCGATGTCGTGCACGTCGCCCTTGACCGTCGCCATGACGATCTTGCCGGCCGGTTCCTTGGTCTGGTTCTTCGCCTGCTCCGCTTCCATGAAGGGCAGAAGATGCGCCACCGCTTTCTTCATCACCCGCGCCGATTTCACCACCTGCGGCAGGAACATTTTTCCAGAGCCGAACAGGTCGCCGACCACGTTCATGCCGCTCATCAACGGGCCCTCGATCACATCGAGCGGACGGTCGGCAACAAGGCGCGCCTCTTCGGTGTCGGCAATCACGAACGCATCGATCCCGTGCACCAGCGCATGACTGAGCCGGTCGTTCACCGGCAGCGCGCGCCAGGCGGCGTCTTCCACCTGCGCGATGGCGGCGCCGCCTTTGTAGGTCTGCGCCATTTCGAGCAGGCGCTCGGTCTGGCTGGTGCCGCGATTGAACAGCACGTCCTCGATCGCCTCGCGCAAGGGCGTCGGGATGTCCTGATAGACGCCCAGCTGCCCCGCATTGACGATGCCCATGTCCATCCCCGCCTTGATGGCGTGGAACAGGAAGATGGAGTGCATCGCCTCGCGCACCGTGTCGTTGCCGCGGAACGAGAACGAGAAGTTGGAGACGCCGCCGGAGACATGCGCGAGCGGCATTTCCGTGCGGATCGTCTTGGTTGCCTCGATGAAGGCGCGGCCGTAGTCGTTGTGCTCCTCGATGCCGGTGGCGACGGCGAAGATGTTGGGATCGAAGATGATGTCTTCCGGCGAAAACCCGACCTTGTTCACCAGCACGTCATAGGCGCGGCGGCAGATCGAAACCTTGCGCTCGTACGTGTCCGCCTGGCCCGTCTCGTCGAACGCCATCACCACCACGGCGGCGCCGTAGCGCATCACTTTCCTGGCATAGTGGATGAAGGATTCCTCGCCCTCCTTCAGGCTGATCGAATTGACGATCGGCTTGCCCTGGACACACTTGAGACCCGATTCGATCACCGTCCATTTGGAGGAATCGATCATCACCGGCACGCGCGCGATGTCGGGCTCGCCCGCGATCATGTTGAGGAAGCGGCGCATCGCGGCTTCGGAATCGATCAGGCCCTCGTCGACATTGACGTCGATGATCTGCGCGCCGTTCTGCACCTGGCTGCGCGCTACATCGATCGCGCCTTCATAGTCGTTGGCGGCGATCAGCTTGCGGAACTTCGCCGAGCCCGTGATGTTGGTGCGCTCGCCGACATTGACGAAATTGACCTCGGGCGTGAGCGTGAAGGGCTCCAGCCCGGACAGGCGCATGTAACGCGGCTTTTCTGGGATGACGCGCGGCGTCACGCCCGCGATCACTTCGCCGAACGCCTTGATATGCTCGGGCCGCGTTCCGCAGCAGCCGCCGACGATGTTGACGAGACCGGAGCGCGCGAACTCGCCGATCATCTCCGCCATCATCTCCGCGGACTGGTCGTAGCCGCCGAACTCATTCGGCAATCCGGCGTTCGGATGCGCGCTCACCAGCGTGTCGGCGGCCTGCGAAAGCTCATCGACATAGGGCCGCAACTCGCGGGCCCCGAGCGCGCAGTTGAGCCCGATGGCGAAGGGCTTGGCGTGGCGCATCGAATGCCAGAACGCCTCGGGCGTCTGGCCCGTCAGCGTACGGCCCGAAAGATCGGTGATCGTGCCGGAGATCCACACCGGCAGATGCTCGCCCATCTCGTCGAACACATCCTGCACCGCGAAGATCGCGGCCTTGGCGTTCAAGGTGTCGAACACCGTCTCGATCATGATGACGTCCGCGCCGCCGCGCATCAGCCCGCGCGTCGCATCCGCATAGGTGGTGCGCAGATCGTCGAACGTCACGTTGCGGAAGGCGGGATCGTTCACGTCCGGCGAGATCGAAGCCGTACGGTTCGCCGGCCCCAGCACGCCGGCGACCAGGCGGGGACGCGACGACGTCGCCATCGTGTCGCAAAGCTCGCGCGCCAGCCGCGCGCCGGCCTCGTTCAATTCGCCGACCAGATGCTCCAGCCCGTAATCGGCCTGCGACATCGCAATCGAATTGAACGTATTGGTCTCGATGAAATCGGCGCCGGCTTCGAGATATTGGCGGCCGATATCCTGGATGATCTCCGGCTTGGTCAGGGTGAGCAGATCGTTGTTGCCCTTGAGATCGCTGGGATGGTTGCCGAACCGCTCGCCCCGGAAATCGGCCTCGCTGAGCTTGTAGCCCTGAATCATCACGCCCCACGACCCATCAAGCAGCAGGATGCGCTTCTTCGCTTCCTGCTTCATCCAGGCGACTCGGGCGGTTCTGTCGAAACTCATGCCTTGCTCTCCGCCGGCCGCATTCCGAGCAGGCAACATGCCGCGAATGTGAGGTCGGCTTGATTCAACGTATAGAAATGAAACTGGTCGAAGCCCTCGGAGCGCAATTCCTCGACCTGTTCGGCGAGGATGGTGGCCGCGATCAGCTTGCGCGTGTCGGCATCGGTGTCGAGCCCGTCATAGAGTTGCATCAACCAGTCCGGCACGCCCGCACCGGCGGAGGCTGCCATGCGCGCGATGCCTTTGATGTTCGTCGTCGGGATGATGCCCGGCACGATGGGGACATTGACGCCCGCGCGCGCCACCCGGTCGCGGAAGCGCGCCAGCGCCTCCGTGTCGAAGCCGAATTGCGTTAGCGCCCGCGTTGCGCCCGCGCCGACCTTTGCTTTCAACAATTCGACATCATGCTCTTCGGACACCGAATCCGGATGGCGCTCGGGATAGGCCGAGACGCTGATCTCGAACGGCGCGATCTTGCGGATGCCTTCGATCATGTCGGGCGTGGAAGCATAGCCTTGCGGATGGGCTTCATACTTGCCCGCCATGCCCGGCATGTCGCCGCGCAGCGCCACGATGTGGCGGATGCCCGCGTCCCAATAGCCGCGCACGATCTCGCGGATTTCGTCCTGCGTATGCGCCACGCAGGTCAGGTGCGCGGCGGGCGACAGCGTCGTCTCATCGACGATGCGCTTGACGGTGGCGTGCGTGCGATCGCGCGTCGAGCCGCCGGCGCCATAGGTGACCGAAACGAAATCGGGCTTGAGCGGTTCGAGGCGGCGGATCGCGCGCCACAAATTCTCCTCCGCCTCCGCGGTCTTGGGCGGCGAGAACTCGAACGAGACTTTCAGCGGGCGCGTATCGCGCGCCAGGCGGCGCAGGCTCATGCCGCCTCCTTCGCGCGGGCGCGTGTCGCGTGCGTCGCAACGCTCACCCAGAGCTTGACGGTGAGTTTACCGGAGCCCGGATGCGCGGCGCCCGGCGCAATCGCTTCGGTGGCGACGGGCTTCAGTCCCGCGGCATGGAACCAGCCCTGCACGTCGCGGTCGGAGAAGCCCAGACGGCGATGGGCGAGTTCATCGCGCAGGAATTCGAGCTCGTGCGGCGCGAAATCGGCGATCACCATGCGGCCGCCCGGCTTCAGCACGCGCGCGGCTTCGGCGACGGCGGCCTGCGGATCGTCCAGATAATGCAGCACCTGATGGAACAGCACGACATCGAACCCCTCCGCCGCGAACGGCAGCCGGTACACGTCCGACAGCCGCACCTGGCAGTGATTGGCGCCGGCGCGCGCCAGGCGGTCGCGCGCGATGGCGAGCATTTCCGGGCTGACATCGATGCCGACGCCGCGCCTTATATGCGGCGCGAGAAGCTCCAGCATCCGCCCCGTGCCGGTGCCGGCATCGAGCAGGCTTTCGATGGGTGCGGCTTCGAGGAGGCGCAGGATTGCGGCCTCGACCTCGGCATCCGGCGCGTGGAGCGAACGGATGCGCTCCCACTCCGTCGCGTTGGCCTTGAAAAAGGCGGCGGCCTCGGCGGCGCGGGCCTCGCGGATTTGCGCGAGGCGCTTGCGGTCGGTTTCCAGTGCGTCCAGCGGCGCCAAGGCCGCCAGCGCGGCGCCCAAGGCGGCGCCATCGCCCCGGTCTGCAGCCCGATAGAACACCCAGCTGCCCTCCTTGAACCGCTCCAGCAGGTTGGCGTCGCAAAGCAGCTTGAGGTGACGGGAGACGCGCGGCTGGCTCTGGCCCAGGATCTGGGTCAGCTCGCTCACCGTCAGCTCCGCCTCCCGCAGGACCAGCAGCAGGCGCAGCCGGGTGGCGTCACCCGCCGCCCGCAACATGGCCAAGAGCCTGTCTATTGCCGTCGTCGCCATGATGCATATAAACATATCTTTATATGATTATGCAATGGTGGCGCACGCCTGTGGCGCAAACACGATGGCAACAGCATTTCAGAAAGTTCAGGCGCGGGCCCGCTGTTGCTTGAATGCAAATATGCTAACCCTAGTTAACATCGTAGCGCACGATTCCCGGCGTCGCGACGAATACGCGCTGCGGGTGATCCGGGGAACCGGTCCGTGCGTTATGGACGGAAGACATTGGCTGAAGGCGTTTGACGCGATGAGGGGCATTACCGCGCTTGTAATTCTGGGCTGCGGGCTCGCGCTGGCGGGCTGCGCAAGCACAGAGATGCCTCCGGCGGAGGCCCAGGCCGCGCTGGCCGCGAACGACCCGCTCGAGCCCATGAACCGCAAGATTTTCGACATGAACGAAGGCTTCGACAAGCATGTCCTGCTGCCGACCGCCCAAGCCTATGTCGACGTGGTGCCGGAGCCGGCGCGCAATTCCGTCCACAATTTCCTGGAAAACCTCGACCTGCCGGTAACCTTCGCCAACGACCTGCTGCAGGGCGAGTTCACCCGCGCCGGCCAGACCATCGGCCGCTTCACGGTCAACACCACCGTCGGCGTCGGCGGCCTTTTCGACATCGCATCGGACTGGGGCATCCCGGACCACACCGAGGATTTCGGCCAGACCCTGGGCACCTGGGGCGTCGGCGAAGGCCCCTACCTCGTCTTGCCCTTCTTCGGACCTGATCCGCCGCGGGACGCGACCGGCCAGATCGTGGACATCTTCTTCGACCCCACGACCTATATCCACATTCGTGGGCACTTCTATTGGTCCGCCGGCCGCGAAGTGGCCACGGCGATAGACCTGCGCTCGCGCAGCATCGGCGAGCTGGAGGGGATCGAGCGCAGCTCGGTGGATTACTACGCCTCGCTGCGCAGCCTCTACCGCCAGCATCGCAACAATGAAATCCGCAACGGCAAGCCGGATCCCAACGCCATGCCGGACTTTTGAGCCGCCACGAGTTTGACACAGGTAAAACCGATCATCGAACCGCACGCTCGCGAGGATACGCCATGACCCGCATCATCACCCGTCTCGCCCGGCTCGACATTGCCATTTCCCTGGTGTTGGCCGCCGTACTGTCTTTCGCGACCCTGACGGCCGCGCACGCCGCAACGCCGGCGGAGACCTTCGTGCAGGTCAATGTGCAGAAGGGCCTGACGATCCTGAACAACAAGACCATTCCGGCCCAGCAGAAGAGCGCGCAGTTCCGCACGTTCCTGCTGGCCTTGACCGATTTGCGCCGCATCGCGCTTTACACGCTGGGCCCGTCCCGGCGCACCGCGACGCCCGCCGAGCAAGACCAGTTCATCGACGCGTTCCGCGAATTCGCCTTCGCCGTCTACGAGACCGAGTTCCAGAAATATTCCGGGCAGACGCTGAAAGTGACCGGCTCGATCCAGCGCAGCAATGGCGACTATATCGTGACCACCGTGCTGATTGACCCCAACGCGCCGAAAAACCAGGAGCCCATAGAAGTGGACTTCCGCGTGATTGGAACCGAGGGCCACTTCCTCGTCGCCGACATCACGGTGGCGGGCCTCGACCTTGCCATCACAGAGCAGGACCAGTTCACCTCCTACCTCGCCCAGCACGGCAACGACGTCAAATCCCTGATCGCGGACCTCAAGAGCCGCGCGCAGAAGGTGCGGGCGACGGGGCAGCTTTAAGCGGCTGGTACGCGGTCCAGACCCGAGAACATGCTGGACGCTATGCAGATCCGGCCCTAACGTGGCTGAAGAGGGGCGCAGTTGAGGAGTTCCGATGACCTTTCTCCGCGCCCTGCCGGTCCGTTTCGCGCAAGCCGTACTCTTCGCCCTGGCAATCACAATCGCCGGCACGGGCCTCGCGCAAGCCGCGACGCCGGCCGAAGATTTCATCCAGACCAACGTGCAGCGCGGTTTGGGCATCCTGAACGATCACGCGCTTGCGCCCGATCAGAAGCGCGACCAGTTCCGCACATTCCTGGAATCGCTGACCGATCTGCGCCGTGTGGCGCTGTTCACCCTGGGGCCCGCCGGCCGCACCGCCTCGCAAGGAGACAAGGACGCGTTCGTGCAGGCGTTCCACGACTACGCGGTGTCGGTCTACAATTCACGCCTGTCGCATTATGACGGCCAAGTCCTGAAGGTCACCGGCTCGCAGCAACGCGCCGCCGGCGATTTCGTCGTCAACACGGTGCTGCTGGATCCGCCGGGCCAGATGTCGCGCGGCGGCCCCACCAGGATCGACTTCCGCGTTCTGGACGACGGCGGCAGGCTGGTGCTGATGGATGTCAGCGTCGAAGGCATCTGGCTGTCCCTGGAGGAGCGCGACCAGTTCGTCTCCTTCCTCGCCGACCACAACAACGACGTCCGCGCGCTGGCGCAGCACCTGGAAGACCTCACCACCGCGCAAAAATCGCGCTGATCCTCACGCCCGCGCGAACCGCTTGTACTTGATCCGGTGCGGCTGGTCGGCGTCGATGCCGAGGCGGCGCTTCTTGTCGGCTTCGTAGTCCTGGTAATTGCCCTCGAACCATTCGACATGGCTGTCGCCTTCGAAGGCGAGCATGTGGGTGGCGATGCGGTCGAGGAACCAGCGGTCATGGCTGATGATGATGGCGCAGCCGGCGAATTCCTCCAGCGCCGATTCCAGCGCGCGCAGGGTTTCGACGTCGAGATCGTTGGTCGGCTCGTCGAGCAGCAAGAGGTTGGCGCCCGACTTCAGCATCTTGGCCAGATGCACGCGGTTACGCTCGCCGCCCGATAGCTGACCGACCTTCTTCTGCTGGTCGCCGCCCTTGAAATTGAACGCGCCGACATAGGCTCTGGATTGCATGGTGCGTTTGCCGAGCTCCAGCACGTCGAGCCCATCGGAGATTTCCTGCCACACGGTCTTGTTGGGATCGAGCGAATCGCGCGACTGGTCGACATAGCCCAGCTGCACCGTCTCGCCGATCCGCAGCGTTCCGGTGTCGGGCTTTTCGAGGCCGGTGATCATGCGGAACAGTGTCGTCTTGCCGGCGCCATTGGGGCCGATGACGCCGACGATGCCGCCCGGCGGCAGGTTGAAATTCACGTTCTCGAACAGCAGCCGGTCGCCGAACGCCTTGCCGATCCCGTCGGCTTCCACGACCAGCGAGCCCAGCCGCTCGGCGACGGGGATGACGATCTGCGCCGCGGTGCCGCGCTGCTCCTGCGACCTGGCGAGCAGCTCTTCATAGGAGTTGATGCGCGCCTTGGATTTGGCCTGGCGCGCGCGCGGGCTCTGCTGGATCCATTCACGCTCGCGCGCGATGGTGCGCTGCTGCGCGGCGTCTTCGCTGCTCTCCTGCCTGAGGCGCTTTTCCTGCACCACGAGGAACGACGAGTAGTTGCCCTCGTGTGGGATGCCCTTGCCGCGGTCGAGTTCGAGGATCCAGCCGGTCACGTTGTCCAAGAAGTAGCGATCGTGGGTGACGAGGATGATGCAGCCTTTGTATTCGCGCAGCGTGTGCTCGAGCCACTCCACCGATTCGGCGTCGAGATGGTTGGTCGGCTCGTCGAGCAAGAGGATGTCGGGCGCTTCGAGCAGCAGCTTGCACAGCGCGACGCGGCGCTTCTCGCCGCCGGAGAGCGTGGAGACGTCGGCGTCGCCCTCGGGGCAGCGCAGCGCGTCCATCGCCTGGTCGATCTGGGAGTCGAGGTCCCACAAACCCTTGGCCTCGATCTCGTCCTGGAGCTTGCCCATCTCCTCGGCGGTCTCGTCGGAATAGTTGGCGGCGATCTCGTTGTAGCGGTCGAGCAGCGCCTTTTTGCCGGCCACCGCGTCCATCACGTTGTCGCGCACGGTCTTGGTCGGATCGAGTTGCGGCTCCTGCGGCAGGTAGCCCTTCTTGATCCCGTCGGCCGCCCAGGCCTCGCCGGTGAACTCGTTGTCGAGACCGGCCATGATCTTCATCAGCGTGGATTTGCCCGCGCCGTTGACGCCGACGATGCCGATCTTGGCGCCGGGATAGAAGCTCAGCCAGATGTCCTTCAACACCTGCTTCCCGCCGGGATAGGTCTTCGACAGACCTTTCATCACATAGACGTATTGGGGGCCGGCCATGGGCTTCGCTTTCGGATTGTGGAAGGCCGGGGTTGTAGCGAGGCGGGGCGCGGGGTGCAATCTTTTGCGGGACAAAGAAAAAGGGCCGGAGTTGCCTCCGGCCCTTTTCCGATTGGCTGCCCGCGAGGCTTAGAAGTTCAGCTTCGCGCGGCTGAGCACGGTCACGCCGTTGAGGCCGTTCTGGCCGGCCACGTTGGCCTGGTAGCCCGCATTGGCCTGCAGCGACAGCGCGCCGTTCATGAAGCTGGTCACGTAACCCAGTTCGAAGTCCGTTTCCGGGGTCGAGCTGGCGAGCGAGACATGCTCCTTGCCGAGGATGAGATCGTTGTTCGTGGGGTCAATCGACGTCGCGGCCTGCAGCTCGACGCCGCCGGCGTAGATCTGCACCGGGCGGCTCACCGCGAAGCCCAGCGAGTCGCTGTCGTCGAACAGGCCATGCTTGGCAACGGCCACGCCATAGGCGCGGCTGTGAAGCGTGTCCGCATCGGAGATCAGGCCGGAGGATTTCAGGTCGAGTTGCGTGATGCCTTCGCTGAAGGACATCGTCGTCACCCAGCCGTCGCCGAAGCCGAAGCGCGCCGACATGCCGACCGCCGAAGTGTTGGCGTTGTTGGCCGAGGCCAGCGAGCCCGAGTTGAGGCCGCCCAGGACGCCGTTCTGCTCGGAGGTCTGGGTCGCGATCACGCCCAGGCCGCCCCAGGAGGCGAAGTCCCAATCCGCGCCGACAAGGGCGGCTTGCGCATTGCGCTGGCTGTACTGCGCCTGGGGACCGATCAGCTGGTTGGCGTACGAGAACACCGGAACCTCGAACGAGCCATGCTGCGCGGTCAGCATCGAGGTGCCGAAGTGCAGGCTGAGGTCGTCGGCCAGCGAGACCTTGGCGCCGATGAAGCTGCCGCCATCGGTCAGCGAGGCATAGGGCGAATTCACGGCGCTCGCCTGCGTGAACAGACCGTCATAGGCGCCGCTCGAGTTGATGTCATAGCCGGTGAACTGGCCGGACATCAGCGTGTTGTAGCCCATGTTGACGTCCACACCCGGCGCCAGCGTCGCCGTCACGTTCAGGTCTTCGACGGAGTAGCTGTTGCGGTCGGCGGTGAGGAATTGGCCGGAGATCAGCCGCGGCGTCGTGGTATCGACCCCATAGCCCGTCGCCACCAGATTGCCGATCGGGCTCTGCGCCGCGAAGACGAACGGTGTGACGGAGGTGAAGTTGCTTGAGAAGAAGTAGCTGCCCAGATCGACGCCCGGATTGTAGGCCGCCGTCGTCAGGTTCGCGGTGAACGCGCGGCCGTAGGCGTCGATCACTTCGACATGCTTGAGCAAAGTGCTGTTGCGGATCGCAACCGACAGCGCGCCGCTGACCAGGCTGGTCGTGGCGCCCGAAGCGCCCGTCACGGAGGCTGGCGCGCCGACCGTGCCGCCCGTCGCGACCTTGATCGAAGCCGGAGAGCCCGCAGGCGACATCGCCTTGGTGATATCGACCGCCCCGCGGCCATACACCGGATCGATGCCTTGGGCACCCATATCGTCCGTCGTGTTGAAGATGATGTCGGCCACTTCTTCCGAGGTCAGGAAGGGCGAGGCGCCCTTGATCACGGCGGCGACGCCCGAGACATACGGCGTGGCCATCGAGGTGCCCGACAGGTAGTTGTAGCTGGCCTTCGGGTTCGTGCCGTTGCCGACCGACGACCAGATGTCGACGCCCGGGGCCATCACGAAATAGTCCTTGAGGCAGTAACGCTGGCCTTCATGGACCTCGCAGCGATTGCCCGGCGTCTGGCTGAAGCTGGCGATGCCGCCGAGGCCGCCATTGGCGCAATTGGTGGGAACGTTCGGGTTCGGGCCGTTGCAGCCCGTGGCGCCGACCACGATCATCGAACCGCGGACACCGTCCGCCAGCGCGCCGCCGGCGAGGAAGCCGCCGGACGGATCCTTGTTGCCGGAGTTGCCGCCGGCCACGACGAGGAGCGAACCGTTGGCGACCGCCGTCTGGAACGCGGTAATGTCGCTGCTCCCGAGAACCGGGCCGCCAATGGAGACGCTGATGATGCTGGCGCCGTGCTGGGAAGCCCAGACGATGCCTTCATCCACGCCATCGCAAGAGTCGGCGGTGGAGGAGCAGACCTTCACCGGAAGAATATCGGCCGCGTAGGCGATGCCCACATTGAGGCCAGCCGCGATGCCGGCCGTGTGCGTGCCGTGCGTGGAGTCGGCGCCCGGGAAAACCGTGGTGTCGCCGCCGTGCTTGTCCCAGCTGGAGGTGCAGGGGTTGACCGCACTGGTGACGCAATAGCCTTGCAGAACGCGGCTGTTGCCCGAGCTGTCGAGGAATTCGGGGCTGTTGAGATCGATGCCGGTGTCGACCATGCCGATGATGACGCCCGCGCCGCCAGCGCTGAAGTTCCAGCCGAACTGGTTCGCGGCGACGGAATGCGCCGACTGGCACCAGCCGCCCGGGAAGTTGCCGGAGGAGTTGCAGGGATCGGGCGTGAGCGAAGCGGAGAGCGGCGCCGTGCCGCCGGCGAGGCCGTAGCTGATGACCGGGAGCGTGCCCTGGCCGTGGGCGCGCACGCCGTAGACCGAGCCGTCCGCATCGTACTGCGTCGGCGTGAAGAGGGATTTCACGTCCAGGGAAATCGACTGTGTCATCATCTGCGCTTGAGCAGACGCACCGCACAGCATTGCGGCCGCCGCCGTGGCAATCATCAGGAACCGGATGCGCATAGACCCCCCAATCATCGCGGGCTCGGATAAGCCCGCCCAACGCCAAATTTCCAGCGAAACCCTATCAGATGGGCAAGGGGGATCAACGGAATCATCGCTTTAACCTGTTGCAGCCCAGACACATTCGCCACCCAACTTTCGCCTCTGCGCCACCCTGCAAGCAAGATTATTGCCGTAGGTTAATGGGACCGGGCAAAAGCATGTCCGAACCTCGACGGACCCGTCGGGTCCGCCTAGAAAGCCAGTATGACCGAGCCGTCATTGAAAGCCACAGTGATTCCGGTGACGCCCTACCGGCAGAACTGCTCGCTCGTCTGGTGCACGGCGACCGGCCGGGGCGCGGTAATCGATCCCGGCGGCGAGGTCGAAAAGCTCAAGGACGTCATTAAATCCCATGGGGTTGCGCTGGAGAAGGTGCTGCTCACGCACGGCCATCTGGATCATGCCAGCGGCGCCACCAAACTGGCGCGCGACTTCGGCGTGCCCATCGAGGGGCCGCACCCGGACGATATGTTCCTGCTGGAGGGTCTATCCAGTCACGCCCGCAATCCCGGTTTCCCCGAGGCCGAGAACTGCCTGCCGGACCGCTGGCTTGCCGATGGCGACGTGGTGACAGTGGGCGATCTCCGTTTCGGCGTGCGCCATTGTCCGGGCCACACGCCCGGCCATGTCGTGCTGTTCAACGAGGCCAATCGAATCGCGTTCGTCGGCGACGTGCTGTTCGCGGGCTCGGTCGGGCGTTCGGATTTCCCGCGCGGCAATCACGCCGATCTCGTCCGCTCCATCACCGAACGGCTCTGGCCGCTGGGCGACGACATGCGCTTCGTGCCCGGCCACGGACAGATGTCCACCTTCGGCTGGGAGCGCAAAACCAACCCTTACGTCTGCGATCTGGCGCTGGGCCGCGCCTAAAGCGCGATCCCGCGAAGTGGACCGGTTCGCGCCAGATCGCGCGACAAACAAGGAATCTAGGGCATGATCCGCTGGGATCGAAGTGGATCACGCCCTAGGAGGAGAATTCGCGATGATGTTCATGGTGATAGAGACGTTCCGCAACCAGGACGGCAAGGCCGTCTATGACCGCTTGCGCGAACGCGGCCGCCAGATGCCGGACGGGCTGAAATTCGTGAACTCCTGGGTGTCGGCCGATCTCACCCGCTGTTTCCAATTGATGGAGGCCGACGACGTCAGCCAGTTCCAGCGCTGGGTCGCCGAATGGCAGGACCTGATGGGCTTCGAAATCGTGCCCGTCGTGCAAAGCCGCGAGACCGCCATCGCGCTCGGCATGGCGAGTTGACCGTAACGCCATACGATCCACGCCGAACGCTGACTTGCGCGCGCCCTTATGATAAAAAAGCGCTGCCTCCAACCCGCGAGCATGAGCCATGACGACTTTCATCGCCGGCGCCAACGCTTTCGACATGACCACGATCGACCTCTCCGATTTCGGCGGCGGCACGATCACCGCAAGCAGCGCGACGGAGATAGAGGTCACCGGCGCGGACGGGGTGGTCTACAGACTGATCGGAACGGGCTTCGGCGGCTTCGACGGCGACGGCTTCCCGACCACCGGCACGGTCCACGGCTTCGACATCGGCAGAGGTCCCGGCTCGCCCGCCGCGTTCGCCGGCCTCAGCATGACGGCGTCCGCCTTCATGGGCTTCGTCCACGACGACGACCTCACCGGTTTCGAAACCTCCGCGCTCTCCGCCAACAACACGATCGCGGGTTCCGCGGGCAACGACGTGCTCGTCGGCTTGGGCGGCAACGACATCATCAACCTGGCCAGGGGCGGCGACGACACTGCCGACGGCGGCGCCGGCAACGACCAGTTCAGCATGGCCGGCGCGCTCACCGCGGCCGACACGCTGCAGGGCGGCGCGGGCGACGACCGCGTCATCCTGTCCGGCGACTACTCCACCGGCCTGACGCTGGGCGCCACCACGTTCTCCAGCATCGAATACATGACGCTCGCCAAGGGCCACAGCTACGACCTCGTCATGAACGACGCGAACCTGGCCGCCGGCGCTTCCATGAACGTGAACGCCAAGGCGCTCACCTCGGCGTTTTACGTCACCTTCGACGCCTCGGCGGAAACCGACGGCTCCTATCGCATCAGCGCCGGCGCCGGCAACGACACGCTGATCGGCGGGGCGGGCGACGATGCGCTGAGGGGCGGCGACGGCAACAATATCTTCGACCTCAGCCACGGCGGCAACGACACGGCGATCGGCGGCACGGGCAACGACACCTTCAACGTCGGCGCCGCGCTGACCCACTTGGACAAGATCGACGGCGGCGGCGGCAGCGACACCATCATCTTCGATGGCGACTACTCCGCGGTGACCGCGCTCGACATTCATCAGCTCAGCCACATCGATCATATGGTGTTCGCCGCCGGCCACGACTACAACATCCATCTCAACCTCGGCGACACCTCCAACGGCCTTCGCACCCTCCAGTCCATCGACGCCTCGGCGCTGGGCGCGGGCGATGATTTCACTTTCACCACCAACGGCGCACCCAATTACGGAATGCCGGTGACCGTCACCGGCGGCGCCGGCGACGACACGATCGACGTGCAGACGGCCGGATGGCAAACGACCATCGACGAGACCGAGGGCGGCAACGATACGGTCACCGGCGATGTCAAGGGCCAGACGGTTGTGGTGTTCGGCGCGGCGCTGACGGACGACGACGTGGTTCACGGCAGCCACTTCACCACCATTTCGCTCGAAGGCGACTATTCCGCCGGGCTTGTCCTGAACGCGAGCCATCTCAGCAATATTTCGATCATCTATCTGCAGGCCGGCTTCGACTACAATCTCACCTTCCAGGGCAATGTCGGCAGCACCGGTCCTGAGGGCATGGACATCAACGACAACGGAACCAAGGTCGCGGGCCATACGGCGACCATCGACGCCTCCTCGCTCACGACGTTTACGAGCTTCAACCTCTACACGTTCGACAGCTTCCACATCACAGGTGGCGACGGCGGAGGCTCCTATAGCCTCACCTCCACGGCGGCGAGCAGCCTGATCGCCGGATCGGGCGCCGACAACATCGGCTGGACCGGCTTCGCCAGCGGCGACTTCATCAATGGCGGCGGGGGCAGCGACGTCCTCGGCATCACCTTCAACGGCACGCTGTCCTCGAGCATGATCGAGAACATCCAGACCCTGGATCTCACCGATTCGAACGTCACGCTCGACAACAATCTGATCGCCGCCGGCCAGCAGATGGCGATTCAAGCTTTCGGCACCGGTTCAGTGGATGGCTCAGCGGAAACGGACGGAACGATCGCATTCACGGTCGATGGCGGCTCCAGCACGACACCCATCACGCTCATCGGCGGCGCCGGCGATGACAGCGTCGATCAGGCCGCGGGTTTCCTGACCTTCACCGGCGGCGGCGGCGCCGACACCATTATGCTGTCTCCGTTTTTCCCGTCTTCAGCCACGCTGGTCTACCACGCCGCGTCGGACTCCACCGGCGTGAATTTCGACACGGTCAGCGCCTTTGAAACCGACCGGGACGTCTTCAACATGCCGACGGCCGTCACCGGCATCGACTCGACGGTTTCGTCCGGCACGCTCACCACGGCGAATTTCGACCGCAATCTCGCCGCGGCCATCAACGCGACGCATCTCGCCGCCCATCACGCGGTCGAGTTCACGCCCACCTCCGGCGACTACAACGGCGACACCTTCCTGATCGTCGATCTCAACGGCACCGCAGGCTATCAAGCGGGGCACGATATCGTAATCGCCCTCAACGCGGAAGGCGCGCTGAGTACGGCCAACTTCACCTGACGCGACGGCGCCGCCTCTTCGAAGCGCTGGACTTGGCCGCGCCAACCATGATGCTATGCGCATCAAAGACCAAAAAAAGACCAACGGGCGAGGCACGACCATGACCGCCATCAATGCGGTGACCGATCTTTCGAGGGACGGCGACGTCGCCGTCATCACGCTCAATTCGCCGCCGGTGAACGCGCTGGGCGCGGCCGTGCGCGACGGGCTGGCGGAGGGTTTCAAACAGGCCATCGCCGACCCCGCCGCCAAGGCGATCGTGCTGATCTGCGAGGGCAAGACCTTCATCGCCGGCGCCGACATCAGTGAGTTCGGCAAGCCGCCGAAAGGTGCAAGCCTGTTCGAAGTCCAGAATGTGATGGAAGGTTCGCCCAAGCCCGTGATTGCCGCGATCCACGGCACCGCGCTGGGTGGCGGATTGGAAGTGGCGCTCTGCGCGCATTATCGCGTGGCCGTGCCGAGCGCGAAGTGCGGCTTGCCCGAAGTCAATCTCGGCCTGCTCCCCGGCGCGGGCGGCACGCAGCGCCTGCCGCGCATCGTCGGCGTCGAAAGCGCGCTCGACATGGTGACCAGCGGCAAGCATGTCGGCGCCAGACAATGTCTCGAGAACGGATTGGTCGACGAGCTCGCGCCGGAAGGCAAATTGCGCGAGGCGGCCGTGACCTTTGCGAAGAAGATCGTCGCCGAGAACCGCCCGCTGAAGAAGGTGCGCGAGAACAACACCAAGGTGGAGGCCGCGCGCGGCAAACCGGAGATCTTCGAGAAATTCCGCAAGGAAAACGCCCGCAAGTTCCGCGGCTTCCTCGCGCCGGAATACAACATCCAGTGCATCGAAGCGGCCGTGAACCAGCCGTTCGAGGACGGGCTCAAGACCGAGCGTAAGCTGTTCGTGGAGCTGATGACCGGCAACCAATCCGCCGCGCAGCGCTATGTGTTCTTCGCCGAGCGCCAGGCGTGGAAAATCCCGGACGTGCCGGACGACACGCCCACCATCCCGGTCAACAAGGTCGGCGTCATCGGCGCGGGCACGATGGGCGGCGGCATCTCGATGAACTTCCTCAATGCCGGAATCCCCGTGACGATCGTGGAGATGAAGCAGGACGCGCTCGATCGCGGCCTCGCCGTCATCCGCCGCAACTACGAGAACACGGCCAAGAAAGGCCGCATGACGCAGGACGACGTCGAGAAGCGCATGGGCCTGTTGAAAGGCTCGCTCAGCCTCGACGACCTCGCCGACAGCGACATGGTGATCGAAGCGGTGTTCGAGCGCATGGACATCAAGAAGGATGTCTTCGGCAAGCTCGACAAGATCGTCAAACAGGGCGCCGTGCTCGCCTCCAACACGTCCTATCTCAACATCGACGAGATCGCCTCGGCCACCACGCGGCCCGAAAGCGTCATCGGCATGCACTTCTTTTCGCCCGCCAATGTGATGCGGCTGCTGGAGAACGTACGCGGCGCGAAGACCTCCAAGACCGTCGTCGCCACCGCGACGCAGATCGCCAAGAAGATCGGCAAGATCGCCGCCCTCGTCGGCGTGGCGCCCGGCTTCGTCGGCAACCGCATCCTGAGCCAGCGCCAGCGCGAGGCGCAGAAGCTGGTCATGGAAGGCGCGATGCCGTGGGATGTGGACCGCGCGCTCTACAATTTCGGTTTCCCGATGGGCCCGTTCCAGATGAGCGACCTCGCCGGTCTCGACATCGGCTGGGTCAAGGAGAAGAGCAAGGGCGAGACGATCCGCGACCGCTTATGCGAACTCGACCGCCGCGGCCAGAAGACGGGCGCCGGCTATTACGACTACGACGAGAACCGCAACAACAAGCCCTCGCCCATCACCGCTGGGATCATCGAGGAGTTCCGCAAGAAAAGCGGCGTCAATTCGCGCTCGATCACCGACGAAGAGATCGTCGAGCGCTGCATCTATCCGATGATCAACGAAGGCGCGAAGATATTGGAAGAAGGCAAAGCTATCCGTTCGTCCGACATCGATATCGTCTGGATCAACGGCTACGGCTGGCCGGTCTATCGCGGCGGCCCGATGTTCTACGGCGACACGGTGGGATTGGACAAGGTCCTCGCCAAGATGAAGGAATGGCAGGCGCAGATGGGGGATGTGTTCAAGCCGAGTGCGCTGCTGGAGAAGATGGTTGCGGAGGGGAAGCGGTTCCAGGATTTGAAATGAATCCGCACCTCCCCCTTGTGGGGAGGTCGACAAACCTTCGTGCGTAGCGCGAAGGTTTTCGGGTGGGGGACCGCTCCAGACGGATGTTCGGCCCCCCACCCGAAAATGCGCAACAACATCGAGTTTTAAACCGGAGAGAAACATGCGTGAAGCCGTCATCGTCTCATACGCCCGCACCGGGCTCGCCAAGGCCGCCCGCGGCGGGTTCAACAACACCGCAAACGTCACCATCCTCGGCGCCGCCGTCGAGCAGGCGGTGAAGCGTTCGCGTGTCGCGCCGGAAGAAATCGAAGACGTCGTCGCCGGTTGCGTCGCCGCTTCCGGCAATGTCGCGCGCGGCGCGGCGCTGCTCGCGGGTCTGCCCGTCACGACCTCGGGCGTCACCGTGAACCGCGCCTGCTCGTCCGGCCTCAACGCCATCGCCATCGCGGCGCGCTACATCAAGGACGACGGCGCGAATATCCTGGTCGGCTCCGGCGTGGACTCGATCACCTATCAGGGCGGCGGCGGCGGCGGGCGCGAGCCGAAGCTGACCGAGATGTATCCCGATTTCTGGATGCCGATGATCGACACCGCCGACGTCGTGGCCGCGCGCTACAACATCTCCCGCGAATACCAGGACAAATTCTCCGTCGAATCCCAGAAGCGCATGGCCGCCGCCCAGCAGGCCGGCAAGTTCAAGGACGAGATCATCCCCGTCGCGACCAAGATGAAGGTCGTGAACAAGGAGACGAAGGAAGAAAGCCTCGTCGACTACGTCGTCAACCGCGACGAATGCAACCGCCCGGAGACGACGCTCGAAGGCCTCGCCAAGCTGGAGCCCGTCAAAGGCGCCGGCAAGTTCGTCACCGCCGGCAATGCGAGCCAGCTCTCCGACGGCGCCGCCGCGGTGGTGCTGATGGAAGCCAAGGAAGCCGAGAAGCGCGGGCTGCAGCCGATGGGCCTGTTCAAGGGCTGGGCCGTCGCTGGCTGCGAGCCCGACGAGATGGGCATCGGCCCGGTCTTCGCCGTGCCGCGCTTGCTCGAACGCCACGGCCTCAAGGTCAGCGACATCGACCTGTGGGAATTGAACGAAGCCTTCGCGAGCCAGTGCCTTTATTGCCGCGACACGCTCGGGATCGATCCGGAGAAGTACAACGTCAACGGCGGCTCCATCGCCATCGGCCACCCCTTCGGCATGACCGGCGCACGCCTGACGGGCCACGCCCTGATGGAAGGCCGCCGCCGCAAAGCCAAATACGCCGTCGTCACCATGTGCATCGGCGGCGGCATGGGCGGCGCGGGGCTGTTCGAGGTGTTCCATTGAGTTGCGATTCCAACCCTCCCTTTAAAGGGGAGGGTTGGACATGCGCGCTTCGGGAATTTGGTGAGCCCGGATGGTTTCGAACCATCGACCCTTTGATTAAAAGTCAAATGCTCTACCACTGAGCTACGGGCCCGAAAGGCGGCGGAACATAGGGCATGAGCAGCGAAAGGCAACCTCCTTTACCCTCCCCTTGAGGGAGGGTCGAAAAATCCAGAGGATTTTTCGGGAAGGGGCTTATTCCGAACTGCCTGAGCTTGAAAGAAACGCACACGGAAATGTCCGGAGTGAGCCCCTTCCCGAAATTTGCCATGCAAATTTCGACCCTCCCTCAAGGGGAGGGTAAATCAGGCTCACGCGCATAGATCTGCGCGATTTCGCCCACAAGTTGGGTGATTCTCCCCTCCGTAATCGCCGTCCGCAACTCCGCCATCAGGTCCTGGTAGTAAGTCAGGTTGTGCCAGGTCAGCAGCATGGAGGCGATGATCTCGTTCGCCTTCACAACGTGGTGCAGATAGGCGCGGCTGAATTTGGCGCAGGCCGGGCAGCGGCAGGCGGGATCGAGCGGCGACGGGTCCTCGGCATGGCGGGCGTTGCGCAGGTTGAGCGGGCCTTCGCGCGTATAGGCCTGGGCGGTGCGGCCCGCGCGCGTCGGCAGCACGCAATCGAACATGTCGATGCCGCGCAAGACCGCGCCCGCGATATCGTCCGGCTTGCCGACGCCCATCAGATAATGCGGGCGGCCGGCGGGCAGATGCGAGACCACCGCGTCCAAGGTTTCGAACATCTCGGCTTGCGGCTCGCCGACTGCGAGGCCGCCAACCGCGTAACCGTCGAAGCCGATCTCGCGCAGCGCCTCCGCCGAACGCTGGCGCAGATGCGGATAGACGCCGCCCTGCACGATGCCGAAACAGGCATGGCCCGGCTGCTCGCCGAACGCGATCTTCGACCGCTTCGCCCAGCGCATCGACAGCGCGAGCGATGTCTCGATCTCGGCTTCACTTGCGGGCAGGCGCGGGCATTCGTCCAGCACCATCTGGATGTCGGAGCCGAGCAGGCGCTGGATCTCCATCGCGCGCTCGGGCGAGAGAAAATGTTCGCTGCCGTCGATATGGGAGCGGAAGCGCACGCCTTCCTCCGTGATCTTGCGCAGGTCGGAGAGCGACATCACCTGGAAGCCGCCGGAATCGGTCAGGATCGGCCGCTCCCAGCCCATGAATGCGTGCAGGCCGCCCAGCCGCGCGATGCGCTCGGCGCCCGGCCGCAGCATCAGGTGATAGGTGTTGCCGAGCACGATATCGGCACCCGTCTCGCGCACGCTACCCGGCAGCATCGCCTTCACCGTCGCGGCCGTGCCGACCGGCATGAACGCCGGCGTGCGGATTTCGCCGCGCGGCAACGTGATCGTGCCGGTGCGCGCCGCGCCGTCCGTGGCGTGAAGATCGAAGCGGAACATGCGGCGATCAAAACCCCTTGCGGAGCGGATAGTCCGCCACAATGGCCTTGCCGTCGCTCAGCGCCGTCACCTCGTGCGCGGTGTGCGCCGGGATGATCGCTACCATGCCCGGACCGGCGTGATGGGTAGCGCCGCCGAACGTCACTTCGAGCTCGCCGGATATCACGTGCCAGACTTCTTCCTGCTCGTGATCGTGCGCGTGGATTGTCGCGCCCTTGGAAAAGTCCCAATGGGCGAAGGTCATGGTCGCGGAATGAAAAATGTGTCCGCGCCAGCCCGGCCGTTTCTCGCGCAGCTCCATCGCATTGGTGTCGATGATGGTCATGGCCGGTCTATAGCACGAAACAGCAGACAGACATCGCCATAAGAATAGAAGCGGTATTTTTCGCGGATCGCCTCTTCATAAGCCCGCTTCATCGTCTCCAATCCGGCAAAGGCGGCGACCAACATGAACAGGGTCGAGCGCGGCAAATGGAAATTGGTGAGCAGGATCTGCGCGGTTTTGAAACGGTAACCCGGCGTGATGAAGATGTCGGTGTCGCCGGAGAATTCGTGGATGCCGTGTTCGTCCGCCGCGCTTTCGAGGGTGCGCAGCGAGGTGGTGCCGACCGCGGCGATGCGCCTAGCCGCGTTGAGGCGCGCGGCCGTCGCGGCATCGAGCAGGGCGCGTTCGGAATGCATCTTGTGTTCGCGCGTGTCGTCCGCGCTCACCGGCAGGAACGTGCCGGGGCCGACATGCAGCGTCACGCGCTCGCGCGCCACGCCCTTGGCATCCAGCCGCGCGAACAGGTCGGGCGTGAAGTGCAGGCCGGCCGTGGGCGCGGCGACGGAGCCTTCGTGCTCCGCGAAGATCGTCTGGTAGTCCAACGTGTCGCTCGCGTCGGCTTTGCGCTTGCCGGCAATATAGGGCGGCAGCGGCATCTCGCCCTCGCGCGCGATCGCGGCGTCGAGGCCGGCGCCGGAGAGTTCGAATTCCAGCTCGACCTCGCCCGCCTCGCCCCGCGCCACGACAATGGCTTCGAGCATCTGGCCGAGATGAACCTGGTCACCGGCCGCGAGTTTCTTGGCGGGCCGCGCGAAGGCCGCGAATCTGTTGGGCGCGAGGCGCCTATGCAGCAGCACCTCGATCTTGGCGCCGTCGCCCGTGATGCCGGGGCGGGGCGCGCGGCGGCCATAAAGCCGCGCCGGGATCACCTTGGTGTCGTTCATCACCAGCGCATCGCCCCGCGCCAGATAGTCCGGCAAGTCACGAACGTGACGATGTTCCAGCGTGCTGTCCGCATGCACGACCAGCATGCGCGCCGAATCGCGAGGGGACGCGGGCCTGAGCGCGATCAGCTCTTCCGGCAATTCGAAATCGAAGAGGGAGACGTCCATCCCGGTCTAAGAGCCGACGCTCTCCAGCACCGCTTCGATGATCCGGTCCTGGGTGGCTTCGTCGAGATAGGGGTGCATCGGCAGGCTGATGACAGTCTTGCCGATCTTCTCGCTCACCGGCGTGCCGGCGCTTGGGAAATGGGCGTAGCCTTTCTGCTTCGACAAAGGCGTCGGGTAATAGATCGCACTCGGCACGCCCTTGGCCTTGAGGTCGGCGGCGAGCTTGTCGCGGCTCTCCACCTGGATCGTGTATTGCGCCCAGGTCGATTGCGCGCCGTCGATCACGCGCGGCACACGGATGCGGTTGGAGCGGCCGAGCTTCTCGTTGTAGCGTTTGGCGATCGCGTCACGCTTTTCGATCTCGTCCTCGAAAATGCCCAGCTTCTCGATCAGGATCGCGGCCTGGATCGTGTCCAGCCGCGAGTTCACACCGATGCGGACGTTCTCGTATTTGTCCGTGCCCTGGCCGTGGATACGGATCGAGCGGAGCAGATCGGCGAGGCCGTCATCGTTGGTGAAGCTGGCGCCGCCGTCGCCGTAACAGCCGAGTGGCTTGGCGGGGAAGAAGCTCGTCGCCGCCGCATCGCCCATGCCGCCGCAGCGCTTGCCGTGATAGAGCGCGCCGAAGCCTTGCGCCGCGTCGCACAGCATCAGCAGCTTCTCGTGCTTCACGATGGGCTCGATCGCATCGTAGTCGGCGGATTGGCCGAACAGATCGACCGGCATCACCACGCGCGGCTTGAGCCGCCCCTCGCGCTTCACCATCGCGATGGCGGCTTCGAGGCTGGCGGGATCGATGTTGTAAGTGTCTTCCAGCACGTCCACGAAGACGGGCTCGGCACCGACCAGCGCCACGACCTCGGCGCTCGCCGCGAAGGTGAAGGCTGGCACGAACACCGCGTCCCCCGGCCCGACATTCCAGGCGCGCAGCACGATCAGGAGCGCGTCCGTTCCGTTGGCGCAGGCGATGGCGTGTTTGACGCCGGCGAATTCGGCGAGGCGCTTCTCGATCTCGGCCACCTGCGGGCCCATCACCCAGGCGCCGCCTTCGACGGCCTTCAGGATTTCCTGGTTGAGCTTCTCGCCCAGGCGCTTGCGCTGGGCCTGCAGATCGATGAACGCGATCGGACCAGATGAGGGATTTGACAAATCAACGCTCCGGGTTGGGGGAGCCCCGGTTTTACGGCGCGATGCCCCCCGCGACAACCATGAGGATGGCGCGGGGGAGACACCAAATATTGCCGTTTGCGACGTTAGCCCTGTTGATCGGGCGGCGGCTGCATGTGATCGCCGCCGTCATGGTGCATGCCGCCATGCATCCCATGATGCATGCCACCGCGCATTCCGCCGTGGCCCATATGGTCGAGTTCCGTCTTCTGCTCCGGGGTCAGCGCATTGTAGAGCGCATCGAGCGCGGGCTGCTGCGCGTCCATAGCGGCCAGGCGATCCTTCAGCATCTCGCGCATATGCGCCTCGCGCTCGGGCAGCGAGGGACGATGGCTCATATCGGCGGTGTGCGCGGCGCATGCGCCCTCGCGCGACTTGGCGTTGTCGAGCACCGCGGTCTTCCAGCGCTCGAACAGCGGACGCTGGCTTTCGCTGAGATCGAGCCGGGCGCCGAGTTCGGCGACCATGCCGACGTGATGCGCATACATGTCGGTGCACATGCGCGCGTGCCATTGCGCCATGTCGCCCTTGTGCGCCTCCATCCATTGATGGCGCGCGCCATCCTGCGGCGGCGCGGACTGCGCCCATGCGGCGCTGGCGCACAACACGCCCAGCGCGATGACGGGAAGAATTCTCTTGATCATGGACTGCCTCGTTTTCACACGCCCTCACCCGCCATTTTCGCGGGCCCGGCCTAACGAGGCGACTAAATCTTGCGTAATTCCTGTCTCAAACTGTCGCAAAAGAAGGGGATTCACGCGGAGCCGCGGAGACGCGGAGGTTCAGGCGATGAAGAGCGGCACTAACCTTCATCGCCGCGAAGCGGGAAAATCGATAGTGAATTTTCCGCTTCGCGGACGACAAAAAGGAACTCAGTGGAGATCGCCTGCACGAACTCCGCGTCTCCGCGGCTCCGCGTGAATCCCTTCTTGTTCCTACTCCACCCGCATCTTCACGATCTTGTCGGGGGGGCCGCTGATGGCCCCGTTGTTGTGTTCGCCGCCCTTCTTGATGGCATCGACGTGTTCCATGCCTTCGACCACCTGCCCCCAGGCCGAATATTGCTTGTCGAGCCAGGGCGCATCGCCGAGGCAGATGAAGAACTGGCTATTGGCGCTGTCCGGGCTGGACGAGCGGGCCATCGAGAGCGTGCCGCGCTTGTGCGGCTCGGCGGAGAATTCGGCCTTGAGGTTGGGAAGCTCCGAGCCGCCCGAGCCGGTGCCCGTCGGATCGCCGGTCTGCGCCATGAAGTCGGGGATCACGCGATGGAAGACGATGCCGTCGTAGAAGCCCTTGTTCGCAAGCTCGGTGATGCGCGCGACATGCTTGGGCGCGAGATCGGGGCGCAGCTTGATCTTCACTGTGCCGGTCTTCAATTCGAGCGTGAGCGTATCGGAAGCCATTTCTATTTCTTTCTCTTTTCGGCGCAGCGCTTCACCAGAAGCTCCGCGACATAGGGGGACGTGAACAGCGCGACATTGCCGCCCAGCATGCCGATCTCCTTGACCAGCCGCGAGGCGATCGCCTGGTTGCGCGCGTCGGCCATGAGGAACACCTGTTCGATCTCCGCGTTCAGGCGCTGGTTCATCGCGGCCATCTGGAATTCGTATTCGAAGTCGGACACCGCGCGCAGGCCGCGGATGATGACGCTGGCGCCGATCTGGCGCGCGAAATCCACCTGGAGCGTATCGTTGAACGGTTTGACGTCGATCGTTCCCCCGCCCGTCATCAGCGCGGCGGCTTCGTGGCGCCACATTTCGGCGCGCTCTTCCAGCGAGAACATCGGGTTCTTGCCGGAGCCGGTTCCAAGCCCGATCACCAGATGGTCGACCAGCTTCAGCGCTCGCCTGACGATGTCGAGATGGCCCAGCGTCACCGGATCGAACGTTCCGGGATAAAGCCCGATGCGATGGATTGCTTTCGCCATCAGCTTTCTTCCCCCTCGGAGACTTCCTCGATCCGCTCGACCGAGACCACGCGCTCGCCTTCGTCCACCCGGAACACGGTGACGCCCTGCGCGCCGCGGCCCTGGTGGGAGATGCCGCTGACCGGCACGCGGATCGTCTGGCCCGCGTCGCTGATCAGCATGAGATCGTCGGATTCTTCGACCGGGAAGGTCGCGACGATGGCGGTGTTTTTCTTGCCCATGCCCATCGCGACGATGCCCGAACCGCCGCGCCCCGTGACGCGATACTCATACGACGATGTGCGCTTGCCGAAGCCGTTCTCCGATACGGCAAGCACGAACTGCTCCAGCGCGCCGAGCTCGGCGTAACGCTCGGAGGTGAGCGTCGCTTCCTCGGTACTCTCGTCGGTATCGTCCGTGTCCTCGACGACACCCTCATCCTCGCCGGTCGCGGCGCGCCGCGCGGCGCTCGCCTGCTTCAAATAGGCGCGGTTCTCGGCGGCCGTGGAATCGGAATGGCGCAGCAGCGACAGACTCACCACCTCGTCGCCGTCCGCCAGCTTGATGCCGCGCACGCCGGTGGAATCGCGGCCCTTGAAGACGCGCACGTCCGTCACGGCGAAGCGGATGCATTTGCCCAGCTTGGTGGTGAGGAGCACGTCGTCCCGGTCGGTGCAGATCTCGACGCCGAGGATCTTGTCGCCCTCCTCCAGCTTCATCGCGATCTTGCCGGCGCGGTTGATGTTGGCGAAATCGGAAAGCTCGTTGCGCCGCACGTCGCCCGATTTGGTGGCGAAGACGACGTTCAATTTTTCCCATTGCGCCTCATCTTCCGGCAACGGCAGGATGGTGGTGATGCGCTCCTTTTCGGCCAGCGGCAGGATGTTCACCATCGCCTTACCCTTGCCCTGGATGCGTGCCTCTGGAAGCCGCCAGACCTTCAGCTTGTAGGACATGCCGGTGGAGGAGAAGAACACCATCGGCGCGTGGGTGGATGCCACGAACAGGTGGGTGACGAAATCCTCCTCGCGCGTCGCCATGCCGGCGCGGCCCTTGCCCCCGCGGCCCTGCACCCGATATTCGGCGATGGGCGTGCGCTTGATGTAACCCGCATGGGTGACGGTGATCGCGACTTCCTCGCGCTCGATCAGCGCCTCGTCCTCGATCTCGACGTCGCCATCGACCAGTTCGGTCTGGCGGGGCGTCGCGAATTCGTCGCGGATTTCACGCAGCTCGGTGCGCACGATCTCCAGCACGCGCGGGCGCGAGCGCAGGATATCGAGATAGTCTGCAATCGCGACGCCGAGCTTGGTCGCCTCCTCCGCGATCTCGTCGCGGCCGAGGCCGGTCAGCCTTTGCAAACGCAGATCGAGGATCGCCTTGGCCTGTTCTTCGGAGAGGCGAATGGTGCCTTCCGCCGACACAACGTGGCGCGGATCGGCGATCAGTGCGACGAGCGGCGCGGTATCCTTCGCCGGCCAGTCCTTCGCCATCAACTGCTCGCGCGCTACGCCGGCGTCCGGCGCGCGGCGGATCAAGGCGATGATCTCATCGATATTGGCCACGGCAACGGCGAGGCCCACCAAGATGTGGCCGCGGTCGCGCGCCTTGCGCAATTCGAAGCGCGTGCGCCGCGTGACCACTTCCTCGCGGAAATGGGTGAAGATGCCGATCAGCTCTTTCAGATTGAGCTGCATCGGGCGACCATCGTTCAGCGCCAGCATGTTGACGCCGAAGCTCGTCTGCATCTCGGTGAAGCGGTAGAGCTGGTTGAGCACCACGTCGCTCGACGCATCGCGCTTGAGCTCGATCACCACGCGCATGCCGTGCCGGTCGCTCTCGTCGCGGATGTCGGAGATGCCTTCGAGCTTCTTGTCGCGCACCATCTCGCCCATGCGTTCCTGCATGCGCGCTTTGTTCACCTGATAAGGCAGTTCGGTGACGATGATGGCTTCGCGATCCTTGCGGATCTCCTCGACATGGCAGCGCGCCCGCATCAGCACCGAGCCGCGGCCGCGCGCCAGCGCCGCGCGCGCCGCCTGCTTGCCGATGATGAGGCCGCGCGTCGGGAAATCGGGCCCGGGCACGATCTCGGTCAGCGCGTCCATGGTGATCGAGGGATCGTCGATATAGGCCAGGCACGCATCGATCACTTCGCCCAGATTGTGCGGCGGCACATTGGTCGCCATGCCGACGGCGATGCCGCTCGACCCGTTGACCAGGAGGTTGGGATAGCGCGCCGGCAACACCACCGGCTCCTGCTCGGTGGCGTCGTAATTGTCGCGGAACTCGACCGTGTCCTTGTCCAGATCGTCGGTCAGCGAATGCGCGATCTTGGCCCGGCGCACTTCGGTGTAACGCATCGCGGCCGGGTCGTCGCCGTCGACCGAGCCGAAATTGCCCTGCCCGTCGATCAAGGGCGCGCGCATGGAGAAGTCCTGCGCCATGCGGACCAAGGTGTCGTAGATCGCCTGGTCGCCATGGGGATGGTATTTGCCCATGACGTCGCCGACGATCAGCGCGGATTTGCGATACGGCTTGTTCCAGTCGCGCCCGTTCTCGTGCATCGAGAACAGGATGCGCCGGTGCACGGGCTTGAGCCCGTCCCGCGCATCGGGCAGCGCGCGGGCCACGATCACGCTCATCGCGTAATCGAGATAGGAGCGTTTCAGCTCGTCCTCGATCGCGATGGGCAACGTGTTTCCGCCGGCGGGCGGCGCGCCGTTTTCCGGCTCGTCGGTCAAATCAAAACCTCGGGATGAAGGCCAACTGAATCTGCTGCGATTCTAGCAGTTTGCGTGCCGATTCCGCCAGCGAAACGTCAGTGCGAAAGACCCCGCGCCAAGGCGAGTTCCTTCTCCACCCGGTCCATGTCGTAGGCGTACATCAGCCGCCCGCCGTCCTTCCGGTCGTCGAAGCCGAAGACGATGCCCACGAGCTTGCCGTCCGTCGCGTCCACCACCGGGCCGCCGCTGAAACCGGGCCCTGCATCGGCCTCGAAGGTGAAGGCCTGCTGGATGCCGCAGCTGGGGCAGCGCGCCGTCACCGCCGCGTCGAGCGAGGTCACCCGCCCGCGCGCCATGCGCAGGGAGCCGTCGGTGCCCTGGCCATAGGCAATGACTTCTTCGGACGTCCACGGTTTGGCGGCCACCAGCGGCGTGCCGATGGCCGTGTGGAAAAACAGCAGGTCGTATTGCAGCGACGTGCCGATCACGGTCTCGCCATCGACCAGGTTGGCATTGTGGGCGTTGGTGACGGCGATGCCCCTGCCGATCACCACGCCCGCGCCACGGCCCGTGAGCACGATGTCGCGCGCGCCCGAGAGCGGCAGATAGGCCGACGCCACCGACGGATTGAGAAAGCCGTCCGCCGGCTCGCCCGCCGACGAACACGCCGCAAGCAGCAGCAGTCCCAGCGCCCCCGAAAATCGCCCAAAAAATCGCATAGGCTAGAACGGAATCTCGTCGTCCATCTCGCTGCTGCGGTCGAAGCTGGCAGGCGCCTCGCCGCCGCCGCCGCTACGCGGTGCGCGATCGCCGCCGCCTTCGCCGCCGCGCGTGTCGAGCATCACGAGCTCGCCGCGGAAACGGTTCAGCACGACTTCGGTGGAGTATTTCTCCGCGCCGTCCTTGTCGGTCCATTTGCGGGTGGAGAGCTGGCCTTCGAGATAGACCTTGGAGCCCTTGCGCAGATATTTCTCCGCGACCTCGGCCAGGTTGGGATTGAAGATCACCACCCGGTGCCACTCGGTCTTCTCCTTGCGCTCGCCGCTCGCCTTGTCGCGCCAGCTCTCGCTGGTGGCGACGGACAGGTTGACCACCGGCTCGCCGCTCGTCATCCGCCGCACTTCTGGGTCCTTGCCCAGATTGCCCACCAAAATCACCTTGTTGACGCTGCCCGCCATGTTCTTGTCCTTGTTTTGAGTCCATATCCTAGCGCCCAGGCGTGGGCCTGCACCATATATGTTCTCAATATGTTCTCGGTCAATCCCCAGAATTCTCAGCGCCCGGGCGCCGCTTCGATCTTCTGAAGTGTCGCGAGGACTTCGGCGACATCGATGCTGAAATGCTCCTCCCGGTCACCGGGGGTGCCTATCAGCCCAGTGTAGCGATGGCCGCTGCATTTGGCGAGCATGGGATAGGCGACCGTCACCTTGTCGGCAGGCGATATCTCCACCACGTCGGCGCCCGGCGCGGCGAAGATCATGTTGGTCAGCCCTGCGCCGTGCGGCCCCATGATAATGGCCGCGTCCGCGAACGTCGCCGCCTGTTCGCGGAAGCTCAAAGTCCCGGGCGCCACGACTTCAAAACCGTATGGGGCCAAGGCGGTCAGAAGCGCATCTTCGTTGATAAGACGACGCTTGCGCGTGTCGTTGCGCGTCACGTAGATGCGCCGGGTGGCCGGTTTGGCGTGGATGCCATATCCGTCCAGAACCAGGTCGCGGATGAACGCGGCCGTCTCAGGCATCATGAACGTGGGATCGATCCGGACGCGCGTGGATGGAATGGGCTGGAAATCGTCGATGACGTAAAGCTGTTTCAGGCGCCAGCGTTCACGATGCGGCACGGCCTCGAACGACACGTTGGGATGGCGCCCGGCGATGAAGCCATACACGTCTTTCTGGAACGCGGGCAGTTTTTCATTGGTCAGCACGACGAGCCGCTCGCGCCCCAAGGCAAACGTCTCGAGCAGATACCGGATCCGCGGCAGCCGCTCGATTAGAAAATGATAGAAATGGCGATGGCTGCGATAAGGCCCGACCATCGAGAAATACCGGGTTGCGGAATACGCCGCGCTGCGATGATCGACGGGTGTGCTCGGCTCGGCCAGGAAGTCATGGTAGGTCGTGCGGCCGCGGCCGTCCCGCCGGGTGAGCAACCGCTGGCGCTCCTCGTCGATGATGGCGCCCGTCGCGCCCATGACGCTGACATTGTCGAGCCGTACGAGCGCGACGGAGCGATGGATCGCCGGCGGGATTGGAATGCGCGCCCGCGCTGAATGCGCCTGCTCCGCCGCGGATAGCAGCAGGCTCTGGTCTTCTTCCACGAATTCGGCGGAGCCCGCATCCACGTAGCGCGTCACGGAATCGTAGATCGGCATGAATTTGCGCAATGGCGGGAAAAGCTTCACGGCTCCCCGCCCTACCGCCCAGGTGAGATAGCGGAAGCTCCGCATCTTCACCGCGACCTGCCCGGGTTCGTGGATCTGTCCGTCCCGGCGCGCAACAGGGAGCAAGCGCTGCGTGGCGTCCGGCTCCTGATGGCTTTGGAACGATTTGCTCATGGGTGGGGGAGACTCACTCTTGGATCACAACAATACGATCCTGTGCTCTGCTTAGAACACTTTGGCGATTTCGGGAATAAGCATTCGCGCCGCTGTGGCGCTCAGATGGTGCTCGTCGCGGTAGAGCGGGGCGCCGTTCAGGATCACGCGGCAGACATTGGCGGTGCAGAGCACGTCGGTGGGATCGACGACCTCGACATGGTACTTCGCCCGCATCAATGCGAACGCCGCCATCACCTCGCGCTGGCGGTTCAGATGCACCGCGAGCGGGATATCCATGGTGCGGGTGTCGCCGGCGAGACGCATCTGCGCCAGCACGATGGGCACCGCCCAGCCGATCTCCGGCGCCGAACCGATCAGGATTACCCGCTTCTTCGCGCGGGTCAGCGCCGCGACGCTGCGTGTGAGCCCGCGCAGGAACACCGCATGCGTGCTCGGCCCATCCAGGCCGCGCCCCTCATCGTCATAGAGCAGGATGCGGCCCCGCGGCTCGTCGCCATACGAAGTTCCTTCCGCGTTCTTCGCCCAGCGCGCATCCAGGATCACGTCGCGGATCTGGGGTTGGGTGGCGAGCACGATCACCGCGTCGTTGAAGCCCTTGCACTTGGCGGTGTCGGGCCGGCTGACGCCGAGCAGCGGCGGGCAGGAATCGGTGGCGGCGAAATAGCCCGCGCGATGCTCGCGCTTTGCGATCGCATCGATGGCGGGGAGGATCGCGCCCGCGTGCGAGTCGCCCCACAGCACGAAGCTTGCCGTCTTCGCCGACAGATCGCCGATCCGGCAGAGCTTGCCGGCCTTCACATCGGCTCCCGTCATGCCGAAACAGGTGACGGCGCGCGGATCCACGTCGTGTACCCCTGCCAGGATGCGCTGCACCGCCGGCGAGTAGCGTTGCGGCACGCCATGATCGACCGCGATGGCCGCGCCGCACGCCGCCGCCAGCGCCATCGCCGCCAGCGCGCCGCCGAACAATTTCCAGCGTGGCGGCTTGAAGCTCCGCGCGCGGAACGGACGTTCCACGAAGCGCCAGGACAGCGCGGCCAGCGCGAACGCCGCCGCCATCAGAGCGGCGGTCTCCCACGGATGAAGGTCGCGGCCGAGCACAGAGCGCGAGAACACGAAAAGCGGCCAGTGCCAGAGATAGAGCGAATAGGAGATCAGCCCGATGAACACCAGCGGCCGCGTGCTGAGCACATCCGTCACGCCCGTGCGCGCCTGACCCGCATAGATGACCAGCGCCGCGCCCATGCATGGCGCCAACGCCGCCCAACCCGGAAACGGCGTCGTCCTGGTGTAAGCGAAAACGCTGGCGGCAATCATTGCGACGCCCAGCACAGCCAGCACCTCGCGCACCACCCGGTTGCCGGGCGCGGTGAAGCCGCCAATGGCAAGCACGGCGCCGAGCATCAGCTCCCACGCGCGCGACGGCAGCATGTAGAACGCGAAAGCGGGCCCGGCATGAACGGCGTAGACGCTGAAGGCGAAACTCGCAACGAGGATAACCGAAACCGCCGCCAGCGCGCGCGCCTTCGACCGGCCCGACACCAGAAGCAGGATCGCGGGGAACAGGACATAGAACTGCTCTTCGACCGCGATGGACCAAAGATGCAGCAGCGGCTTCTGCTCCGCGGCGATGTCGAAATAGCCGAGCTCGCGCCAGAACCCGATATTCGAGGCGAAGAACGCGGTGTAGAAAAGACTGTGCGAATAGCGCGCGAAATCCGCCGGGAACAGGATGCACCACGCCGCAACCGTCGCCGCGGCCAGGAGCGCGAACAGCGCCGGGAAGATGCGGCGGATGCGGCGCTCATAGAAAGTGAGGATGGAGAACCGCCCATCCCGCATCTCGCCATAAATGAGCGAGGCGATCAGGTAGCCCGAAATCACGAAGAATACGTCCACGCCGACGAAGCCGCCGGTGAACCCGGGAACCCGATAGTGGAACAACAGCACCGGCAGGATCGCGAGCGCCCGCAGCCCGTCTATGTCGGGCCGGTAGCGCGCGCCGGGAGGATGCGGTTGAAAATCGGTCATCGGATTTCTATCTGTGGCTCAAGCCTTCCTATCCGCAAAACCGGAAAAACGCCGCAGGGCGCGATGGAACTTTGCCGCTGGACAGGCCCAGACGAGTCGGATATCACGTTCGTGATTTGTTCATACGGCACGATGGGGAGCCGGGCGCTTGCCCCTGCCCCGCCCGATGGACAAAGCTAGGCGTTTCGCCATTCGGGACAAGAGATGCTCAAGAACCTCATCATTCGCGGCGCGCGCGAGCACAATCTGAAAAATGTCGACGTGGAGATCCCGCGCGACACGCTGACCGTGATGACCGGGCTTTCGGGATCGGGCAAATCCTCCCTCGCCTTCGACACGATCTATGCCGAGGGCCAGCGCCGTTATGTGGAATCCCTCTCCGCCTATGCGCGCCAGTTCCTGGAGCTGATGCAGAAGCCGGACGTGGACCATATCGAGGGCCTGTCGCCCGCCATCTCCATCGAGCAGAAGACGACCTCACGCAATCCGCGCTCCACCGTCGGCACCGTCACCGAGATCTACGATTATCTGCGCCTGCTCTTCGCGCGCGTCGGCATTCCCTATTCGCCGGCGACGGGGTTGCCGATCGAAAGCCAGACCGTCAGCCAGATGGCCGATCGCATCCTGGCGCTCGACGAAGGCACGCGGCTCTTCCTGCTCGCGCCGATGGTGCGCGGCCGCAAGGGCGAATACCGCAAGGAATTCGCCGAGCTACAGAAGAAGGGCTTCCAGCGCGTCAAGGTGGACGGCAAGTATTGTGAGATCGCGAATGTCCCCGCGCTCGACAAGAAGATCAAGCACGACATCGAAGTCGTGATCGACCGCATCGCGGTGAAGAAGGATCTCGGCAACCGTTTGCCCGATTCCATCGAGACGGCGCTGGGGATTGCCGACGGCCTCATCATCGCCGAATTCGCCGATGAGAAAGAGAAAGACGGCAGCCCGCGGCGGATGATGATGTCGTCCAAGTTCGCCTGCCCGGTTTCCGGCTTCACGATCCCGGAGATCGAGCCGCGCCTGTTCTCGTTCAACAATCCGCATGGCGCCTGCCCCGCCTGCGACGGGCTCGGCACGCAACTCTATTTCGATCCGGCGCTGGTCGTGCCGGACGAGACTCTCGTGCTGCGCAAGGGCGCCATCGCGCCGTGGTCGAAATCCTCGTCGCCCTATTACCTGCAGACGCTGGAGGCGCTGGCGCGGCATTACAAATTCTCGCTCAACGAGCCTTGGGAAGACCTGCCCAAGAAGGCGCGCGAGATCATCCTCCACGGCTCGGGCGAAGATGAGATCAAGTTCATCTACGACGACGGATTGCGCAGATACGAGACGAAGAAGTCCTTCGAAGGCGTCATCCCGAATATGGAGCGGCGCTACAAGGAGACGGACTCGTCCTGGGTACGCGAGGAATTCGAGCGCTACCAGGACACCAGCCCCTGCGACGTCTGCCATGGCTATCGCCTGAAGCCGGAAGCGCTCGCCGTGAAGATCGGCGGGCTGCATATCGGTCAGGTCTGCGAGCAATCAATCAAGCTGGTTGATGGCTGGTTCCGCGACATCGACAAGAAGATGACCAAGCAGCATCAGGAGATCGCGGCCCGCATCCTGAAGGAAATCCGCGCCCGCCTGAAATTCCTCAACAATGTCGGGCTCGATTATCTCACCCTCGCCCGCGCCAGCGGCACGCTGTCCGGCGGCGAGAGCCAGCGCATCCGGCTGGCCTCGCAGATCGGCTCCGGCCTCACGGGCGTGCTCTATGTGCTCGACGAGCCGAGCATCGGCCTGCACCAGCGCGACAACGCCAAGCTTCTGGAATCGCTGCGCGGCCTGCGCGACATGGGCAACACCGTGATCGTGGTGGAGCACGACGAGGAGGCGATCCGCACCGCCGACCACGTGATCGACATGGGCCCGGGCGCCGGCATCCATGGCGGCCACATCATCGCCGAGGGCACGCCCGCCGACATCATGGCGAATCCCAAGAGCCTCACCGGCCGCTATCTCGTCGGCACCGAAGAGATCCCCATTCCGGCGAAGCGGCGCAAGGCGGCGCATGATCGCTGGGTGAAAGTGATCGGCGCGCGCGGCAACAATCTCAAGAACGTCAGCACGCAGATCCCGCTCGGCACGCTCACCTGCATCACCGGCGTCTCCGGCGGCGGCAAATCCACGCTGATCATCGAGACGTTGTTCAAGGCCGCCGCGCGCCGCCTCAACCAGGCGCGCGAACACGCCGCGGAGCACGACAAGATCGAGGGCCTCGAATTCCTCGACAAGATCATCGACATCGACCAGTCGCCCATCGGGCGGACGCCGCGCTCCAACCCGGCGACCTATACCGGCGCCTTCACGCCGATCCGCGACTGGTTCGCGGAACTGCCGGAATCCAAGGCGCGCGGCTACCAGCCGGGACGCTTCTCCTTCAACGTGAAGGGCGGGCGTTGCGAGGCGTGCCAGGGCGACGGCGTCATCAAGATCGAGATGCATTTCCTGCCGGACGTCTACGTCCAATGCGACGTCTGCAAGGGCAAGCGCTACAACCGCGAAACCCTTGACGTGAAATTCCGCGACAACTCCATCGCCGACGTGCTCGACATGACGGTCGAAGCCGGCGCCGAGCTCTTCCGCGCCGTGCCTTCGATCAGCGAGAAACTGGAAACGCTTAAGCGCGTCGGCCTCGGCTACATCTCCATCGGCCAGCAGGCGACGACCTTGTCCGGCGGTGAAGCCCAGCGCGTGAAGCTCTCCAAGGAATTGTCGCGCCGCGCCACCGGCCGCACGTTGTACATCCTCGACGAGCCGACGACCGGCCTGCATTTCCACGACGTGAAGAAACTGCTCGAAGTGCTCCACGAGCTCGTCGACAACGGCAACACCGTGGTGGTGATCGAACACAATCTCGAAGTCATCAAGACCGCCGACTGGATCGTCGACCTCGGCCCCGAAGGCGGCGACGGCGGCGGCGAGATCGTCGCCTCCGGTACGCCGGAGGACGTCGCGAAAGTGGCGCGATCCTACACCGGTCAATACCTCAAGCCGCTGCTCAAAGGCCGCACGGTGGACAAGATCGCGCCACCGAAACGGATGAAGGCGGCGGAGTGACGTTAAAGCTCAGCGGACTTCTACCAACGTTTCATTCGCCTCGACCGCCGTAACAATTTCTGGCAGCGCCTTCATAAGCAGGCGTTCTAAAGCTTCGTTTGTCGTATTTCCAAATCGCAGCCAGACGACGGTGGCCCCACCCGTTGCGGTATCGCGTATCGCGACAAAGTCAGAATCTTTGGTGACGATTGCTGCGCCGATTCGCCCGGCATAGCGCCAGATTTCTATGTCTGGGGCTTTGAAAAGCCCTACATCGAAAACGTGCTCCGCCTCATGTCCCGCATCGCGCAACGTGGCGACGAGTCTCGGCGGGAGTTGCGCGTCAATCAGGAAGCGCAATCAGCTCGTCCGGATGACGCGGTGGCCTGTGCTGCCGGCGGCATAGGCGAGTGCGGCGTCTATGTCGGCGGGTTCGAGATAGGGATAGTCGGCGAGAATTTCCTTGCGCTCCATCCCGGCCGCCAGCATGCCCACCACGTCGCTGACGCGGATGCGCATGCCGCGAATGCACGGACGTCCGCCGCATATGGCGGGATCGACGGTGATACGCTCGCGCAATTCGGGCGAAAGATGCTCGTAAGGCGCGGCGTCTTCCGCCAACTCGTAATTCGCGCGCGAAGCTTCAACGTCGCGAGTGTCGATCGCGGACAGCCGCACCACAGGCTTGTCGTCGCGCGCGATCACGATTTCTTCGCCCGCTTCCGCGCGCGCGATGAGGCGGGAGAGGTTCGTTTTCGCTTCGTGGATCTTGACGACGGTCATTAGCTAACAGGTTAGCTAACCGGGCGGCGAATGTCAATATTTGGCAATGGGTACAGGCTTATTCCCCCAGCTGCCCGGCCTTTTCGCGCAGGGCGGCGTGGGTGCCGGCGGGGTCGAGCGGTGAGGCGGCGAGTTCGGCAGATGCCGCCTGTAGGGCTTCCGGCGGGAGCAGAATGAAATCGGACAGTGCGGCGTGTGTGGCCGCGGGCTCCGCGGCGTATTCCGCCGGCGCCGGTTCTTCGGCCGGGGCTTCGCTGTATTGCGGCGGTGCGGCCTCGTGTTCGACCGGCGCCTCGGCAGCGTAAGTCTCCGCGACCGGTTCGGCTTCGACATGCGTCATCGCGGCGGCTTCGGAGGCGAGTGCGTGGTCCTCGGGAGGGAGTTCGACGGGCGCCTGCCGCCAGCGCGGGCTGGCGTCGGCCATGGCTTTGGCGGCGGCCCAGGCGGGCTCGAAATCCGGTTCGGTGCGGGTGGGCACGGGCGCAGCGGCGGCCACCGGAGCGGCGGCCTCTTCCTCGCCCAGCACCACGACGCGATAGGCGGTGGAGGCAGCACCGGTGAATAGGGCGCTCGCGGCCACCGTGATCGCGGCCCAGATCCCGGCCAGCGCGCTGGCGTGTTCGTATTGCAGGCGATAGAGCGCGCTCATCCCTTCGGAGGGCACGCCGGTCCATCCGGCGCGCAGCACCGGCACCAGCGTGTCGCCCTCGACGGCATAGATCGCGCCGGCAAGCACCAGCATCACCGGAACGGCAAGCGTCACATGCACGACCGCAAGGCGCCAGAAGCTGCGCCGGCTGAGCGCCCAGGACCGGCCGAGCGTGACATGCTCGTCCGCGGCGGCGAGCGGCGCGAGGTAAAAGCCCAGCCGCACCGACAGGAACAGCGACACGATCAAGAGCAGGATCGCGGCGGCGCCGTTCAGCCACAGCACCAGCGGCACGCCATACCATTCGGCCGGCATCGCGAAGCCGGAGAGCGGCTCGCCCGGCTTTGGCAGGCCGACGCCGATCGCAAACTGCGCGATGAACGCGACGGCGGCGAGCACCGCGATGGTGAGCGCGAAATACCCCGCGAGCGCGAGCGACAGCTTGAATTCGCGTTTGCCATAGACGAAATGCGCGACCGCGTGCTCGTCCGAGCGGCCCAGCGCGATCATTGCGAAGGGCACCGCCATGGTCGGTATCAGCACGGCGCTGACGACGACCGCCAGGAGGAAATCCACGGCGGTGAATTCGTTGAATGTCGCGCTGGATGGCACGGCCACCAGCATCGCCGCGCCCAGCCGCTGCAGACAGAACCACACCCCTGCCGCATAGAAGGCAGCCGGCAGCCAGCCCATCCCGAGCACCGCGCCGGGGCGCAGAGCCAGGAACCGGTAGCCACCTGAAATCGTCCGTCCGACGGGAACTTTGCCCATGGATCCTTCACCCCACGCCTTAAGGAAACTATAGCGTCAACTGCGCGCGGGCCACTATGAAATTGTCGCGACATCGTTTCCGCCGCAAGTGGTTGCCCGCTTGCCGCCGTCCCCTGCACTCGGTAGCTCTTAGCCGTGCGGGAGGACGGCAGGATGACGCAAATAGAGGCACGCAAGGCCAATATGGGGCTCGTGGTGGCTGCATCGGCCGCCGGCACCGTCTTCGAGTGGTACGACTTCTTCATCTTCGGCTCCCTCGCCGCGATCATCGCCAAGCATTTCTTCTCCGCCGTGAACCCGTCCCAGGCCTATCTCCTGGCCCTGCTGACCTTCGCGGCCGGCTTCGCGGCGCGGCCGTTCGGAGCCGTGGTGTTCGGCCGGATCGGCGACGTCGTCGGCCGCAAGCGCGCCTTCCTCGTCACGATCACCGCTATGGGCCTGGCCACCTTCGCCGTGGCGCTGCTGCCGGACTACGCGTCCATCGGCGTCGCCGCGCCCTATGCGCTGGTCATCATCCGCGTGCTGCAGGGCTTCGCCATCGGCGGGGAATATGGCGGGGCCGCGATCTATGTCGCCGAGCATTCCAGCGCCAGGAACCGCGGCTTCTCGACCGGCTGGATCCAGGCCGCCGCCGGCATGGGGCTGGTGCTCGCCTTGGTCGTGATCATCGTGACGCGCGAGAGGATGGGCGAGGACGCGTTCGCCGACTGGGGCTGGCGCATCCCGTTCGGCCTGTCGGTCGTGCTGCTCGGCATCTCGCTGTGGATCCGGCTCAGCCTGGAAGAGTCCCCGCTGTTCCGCAAGATGCAGGAAGAAGGCCGCACCTCCAAGGCGCCGCTCACCGAGACCTTCACGCAGCCGAAAAACCTCAAGCTCATGCTGATCGCGCTGTTCGGCCTGCTGATGGGCCAGGGCGTCGTCTGGTACACCGCGCAGTTCTACACCCAGTTCTTCCTCGAACGTGTGCTGAAGGTCGAGCCGAGCCAGATCAACCTGCTCATCCTCGTCGTCACGCTGGTCGGCATGCCGCTCTATATGCTGTTCGCATGGCTGTCGGACATTATCGGCCGCAAGCCCGTGATGTTGGCGGGACTGTTCCTCGCGGCGGTGGGTTTCATTCCCGGTTTCCAGATGCTCACCGCGGCGGCCGATCCCATGCTCGCCAACGCGGCGGCGCACGCGCCCGTGACGGTGACGGCGGATGCGGACACCTGCTCGCTGCAATTCGATCTTGTCGGCAAGGCGAAATTCGTAAGCTCCTGCGACATCGCCAAGAGCGCGCTGACAGCCGGCGGCATCCCCTACACCAACGCCGCAGGTCCCGCCGGCGCGCACGCAGTGATCCACGTCGGCCGTGCGAACGTAATCGCACCCAACGGCAACGGCCTCGACGCCAAGGGGCTCGACGCTGCGCGCAAGACGTTCGAGGCCCAACTCAAATCTGCGCTCGCCGCATCCGGCTATCCGACATCGGCGACGGTCAACGTGCAGGACGTGCGCAGCGCGGTGCTGATCCTGCTCTACTTCATCGTCGCCTCGGCCCTGCTCTACGCCCCGCAGGCCGCGACCCTTGTGGAGCTCTTCCCGACGCGCATCCGCTACACCGCGCTGTCGGTGCCCTATCACATCGGGGTCGGCTGGTTCGGCGGCTTCCTGCCGGCCACGGCCTTCGCCATCGTGGCGGCGACAGGGAATATCTATGCCGGGCTGTGGTATCCGGTGATCGTGGCCGGGATCGGCTTCTTCGTGACGCTGTTCTTCGTGCCCGAAACCCGCGGCCGGGCCATCGACTAGCGGAACGGTTTGTTCAGCACTTTCCGCCGAAACTGGGCCGATGAGCGTCGAGGCCCTGCCCCCGTCTTCGAACCCCTTGCGGCGCGTGCTGGACGGCTCCGGTGCGCTCATCGTCGCCGTGTTCGGGCTGGCGCTGTTCGCCTCGGCCTTCCTGCTGTTCTGGATCGAGCCGCTCTTCGCGCGGCTGCTGTTGCCACGGCTCGGCGGATCGCAGGGCGTGTGGAACACCTGCCTGGTCTTCTTCCAGGCGAGTCTCCTGCTCGGCTACACCTACGCCCACGTCCTGGCGCGTTACGCCGCGCCGCGCACGCAGATGCTCGCCCATCTGGTGGTCATCGCGATCGGCGCCGCTTTCCTGCCCATCGCGCTGAACGCGAACTGGGCGCCGCCCGCGGACGCCTCGCCGGTCCTGCCGCTGCTCGCCGTCCTCGCCAGCACATTGGGCTGGCCGTTCTTCGCGCTCTCGGCCAATGCACCGCTGCTGCAGAACTGGTTCTCCGTCAGCGGCCACAAGCGGGCGGACAATCCCTATTTCCTCTATGCCGCGAGCAACGCGGGAAGCCTCGCCGCGCTGATCGCTTATCCGTTCCTGATCGAACCCAACATCACCTTGAGCCATCAGTCCAAGCTCTGGGCCTGGGGCTACCTTGCGCTCGCCTGCGCCATCGCGGCGGCCAGCGCCTTCGCAATCCTTGGGCGCGGCGACACGGTCCGCACCGTCGCGCGCGCGACGTCCGCACCGATTGCCTGGCGCACGCGGCTGACATGGCTGGCCTATGCGGCGCTACCTTCCAGCCTGCTGCTCGGCGTCACCGGCTACGTGACGACCGACGTCGCGTCGTTTCCCTTGCTGTGGATCGCGCCGCTGGCGCTCTATCTGCTCACCTTCGTGCTGGTCTTCGCCAGCCATCCGCCGATCCCGCATCGCTGGATGATCCGCGCGCTGCCCTTCGCCGTCGCGCTGGTCGCGGGCGGGTTCTGGCTCGGGCCGGTATCGCTCACGCTCACGGTCGTGACGCATTTCGCGGCGTTCTTCGTCGTCGCGATGGCGTGCCACGGCGAAATGGCGCGGCTCAAACCCGCGGCCGACCGGCTCACCGAATTCTATCTCTTCATGTCGCTCGGCGGCGTGATCGGTGGCGCGCTCACCGCGCTGGTCTCGCCGCTGATCTTCGCCAGCATCATCGAATATCCGCTCGCCCTCGCGCTGGTCTGCATCTTCGCGCCGTCCACACCGCGCCTGAAACCCGCCGAGATGGCGCTGCTCGCCGCCGCGGTTCTGGTGGTGCTGGTCGAACCGCTCGCGCAATTCAGCACGCTCTATTCGCTCTGCCTGACGCTCTGGCTGGTCGCGATGTTCGCGGTGTGGGGCCTGCGCCCGAAACACCGCAACCTGCTGCTCGTCGCGATGGCATTGCTGCTCGCCTCGCAGTCGCTGCACACGCTCTACATGCGCCACGGCTCGCTCGTCTGGCGCGGACGCAGTTTCTACGGCGCCTACGCCGTCACCGAGGATCGCGACGCGGGCTACCGCATCATGTTCCACGGCACGACGCTCCATGGCGTGGAGCGCATCAAGGGCGCGCCGCAGCCCCTCACCTACTATGCGCCGCAAGGCCCGCTCGGCGATGTGATGCGCAGCGTCGGCCCACGCGCACAAAGCATCGGCGCCATCGGCCTCGGCGTCGGCAGCGAGGCCTGCTACGCGCGGCCCGATCAGTCCTGGACGTTCTACGAGATCGATCCGCTGGTCGAAAAAATGGCCGTCCATTCCGGCCTGTTCCGCGGCATGTCCACCTGCGCGCCGCAAGCCAAGGTCGTGCTCGGCGACGGGCGGCTCAATCTGGAGCGCGCCGGCCCGCAGCGTTTCGACATCCTGATCCTCGATGCCTTCTCATCCGACGCGATCCCGATCCACCTGATGACCCGCGAAGCGTTCGCCGCCTATCTGCGCGCGCTGAAGCCGCACGGCGTCATCATGGTCCACATCACCAACCGCTATTTCAATCTCGGCCCCATCATCGCGCGCATCGCGCCGGAGGTCGGCCTCGTCGCCTACGAGCGCAACTTCCACCCGAAGGAAGGCACCGACTTCGCGATCCTCAGCCTCTCCCGCTGGGTCGCCGTCGCCCGCACGCCCGCCGACCTCGGCGCCGTCGCCACCGATCCGCATTGGCAGCGGCTCGATGCCGATCCGAAGGCAAAGCTCTGGACCGACGATTTCGCGAACGTGCTGAGCGCGCTGCAGTAGCGTCACAAGCCGGCCTTGACGAATACATCCAGCGGCAGAAACAGGCGCGAAGTTTTTTTTGGAAACGGTTCGAAGCCAAAGTGCTTGTAGAACCGCTCCGCCTCCTTGTTCTTGGCGTCCACGATCACGGCATAGACTGCCAGCGCTGTGCTCGCGCCGAGCACGCGATTGACGGCGTCTATCAGCAGGAATGCCCCCAATTTTTGTCCCTCATACGCCTCCGCTACTGCGAGACGGCCGATGATGGCTGCAGGAACGGGATAGCGCGGCAGGCGTTTGGACGCCTCGGCCGGAAGATCATCCCGGGCAAAGCCTGCGGCGCTGAGTGTGTAATATCCTGCGATTTCGCCGGGCGCGTTTCCGTTTGCGACGAAGATTTGTGCGACCCGGCGCTTTACATCCTGTGCCGCTCGCTCCCGAATGTAAGTATCAAGCGCCGGCTCGCCACAACGAAACGCTGCACGGTCATGGCCAGGCCCAAGCGGTCCGATAGTTGGCGCGACGCGCAACCCCGTCACTTCGCCAGGTTTCGATACCGGCGAACCGCGGATCGAAGCGCCGCATTGG
>DATATK010000183.1:0-16075 GCA_036268825.1 Rhizomicrobium sp.
ATCTACGGCGCCTCCAACCAGTATTGGGTGATGCTGGAACTTCTGCCGCAATATCAGTACAACGCGCTCGACCTCAGCCGGCTCTACGTCTCCGCCACGCCGTCCAACAACGCGGGAGGCAATACGGCCGTGTCCACCACCGCTCCAGCGGGAACGGGAACGGCGTCCACCACCTCCGCGACGACATTGGTGCCCCTCTCCGCCGTCACCGTGATGCACACGGGCACCGAAGCGCTCAGCGTGAACCATCTGGGCCAGCTTCCGTCCGTGACGATCTCGTTCAACCTCGCGCCCGGCATGGCGCTGAGCGATGCGGTCACGGCAATGGGCCAGGTCCAGCAGCAGCTCAACGTGCCGCAAGGCGTCACCGGCAGCTTCCAGGGCACGGCGCAGGCCTTCCAGGCCTCGATGAGCAATATGAGCCTGCTGCTGATGATCGCGATCGTCACGGTCTACATCATCCTGGGCATTCTCTATGAGAGTTTCATCCATCCGCTGACAATCCTGTCGGGCCTGCCCTCGGCCGCGGTGGGCGCGCTGATCACGCTGTGGATATTCGGCGTTCCGCTCAGCCTCTATGCCTTCGTCGGCATGATCATGCTGATCGGAATCGTGAAGAAGAACGCCATCATGATGATCGACTTCGCGCTCACCCGCGAGCGCACGGAGCATGTGCCGCCGGAGAAGGCGATCTACGAAGCGGCCATCATCCGTTTCCGCCCGATCATGATGACGACCATGGCGGCTCTGATGGGCACCCTGCCCATCGCCATCGGCTTCGGCGAAGGCGGCGAGGCGCGCCAGCCTCTGGGCCTCGCGGTGGTGGGCGGCCTGTTGCTGTCGCAGCTGCTGACGCTCTACATCACGCCGGTGATCTATATCTATCTCGACGAGATGGGCACGCGCGCGGAGCGTTTTATCGGGCGGCGGCATTCCGCGGCACAACCCCAGCCGAGCCCGGCGGAGTGAGCGCGGTCAACTCTTCTTCGTGAGCTTGTCCACTTCCGCGATCTCATCCGCGGAAAGCTTCCACTCCACCGCTTTCACATTCGCCTCGACCTGTTCGGGCCTGGTCGCGCCGGCGATGACGCTGCAGATCTGCGGCCGTCCCGCCAGCCAGCTGAACGCCAGCTCCAGCAGCGTGTGGCCGCGGGCGGCGCAGAACGGCGCGAGCCTGTCCACGACCTGCCAATTGGCGTCGGTCATATAGCGGTCCGCGAGGCGCTTCATCAGCGCCATGCGCGTGCCTGCGGGCACGTCGCCGCCATGCTTGTATTTGCCGGTCAGCAGACCGCTCGCGAGCGGGAAATAGGGCAGCAGTCCGATGTCGTACGCCTCGAGCGCCGGCGCCAGATCCTTCTCGATATCGCGCACCAGGAGGCTGTATTCGTCCTGCGCGGAGACGAAGGAGGCGAGGCGCCGGTCGCGGGCGATCCACTGCGCATCGGCGACCTGCCAGCCGGGAAGATTGGAGCAGCCGATATAACGCACCTTGCCGGCGCGCACGAGATCGTCGAGCGCCGACAGCGTCTCGTCCATCGGCGTCGCGGGATCGGGCCTGTGAAGCTGGTAGAGATCGATCCAGTCGGTCTTCAGCCGCGTCAGGCTCGCCTCGACCGCCGCGACGATGTAGCGCCGCGACGCGCCGGACTTCACGCCCGCCTCGTCCATCGGCATGCCGAACTTGGTGGCGAGCACGATGTCCTTGCGGCGCGGGCCGAGGATGGCGCCGAGCTGCTCCTCGGAGCCGCCGCGATTGCCGTAGACGTCGGCGGTGTCGAACAGGGTGACGCCGAGGTCGAGCGCGCGGTGCACAACCTTGCGCGAGGCCTCGACATCGAGGGCGCCGAAATTGTTGCAGCCCAGGCCGACGACCGAAACCTTCAGGCCCGAGCTGCCGACATTGCGCAGTTCCATTTGGGTCTCCTGGCACGGCGCCACCAAATCTGGGTGGCGCCAAGTGCTTCTCTACAAGCCATTGATCGTTGTTTTCAATGGCGCACCACTACCCCCCTCCCTCTGGGGGCGGGGCCCTAAAGGAAAAGGGCGCCGGTTGCCCAGCGCCCTTTCCCGTATCGCGGTTCGGCGGGCTTAGAAGTGCACGCCGACGGTGAGGCCGTAAGTGCGCGGCTCGCCGACGAAGGCATTGGTGAACAGGCCCGACGTGGCATCGGTCAGGTATTCGCCGGTCTGGTTGTCCTTGTCGAAGATGTTCTTCACCCAGGCGCGAGCGTACCAGAAGCTGTCTGGCGAGTTCAGCTGGATCTGGGCGTTGGCAACGTCGTAGGCGCGAATCTTGTCGGCGCCATCTTCGAAGATGCGGCCCCACTGCTGGTCGGTCCAGTAGTAGTCGGCGCGCGGGATGATGGTGTAACCACCGCCCAGATCGAAGGTGTACTGGACGCCAACACTAACCGTCCACGGCGGCGTGTTGGGCATCTCGTTGCCCTTCAAGTTCACCGGGTTGCCCGACGATGCGGAGTACGCGCCGAAGGCGCCGGCATTGATCGCTGCTTCACCGGCTGCGGAGCAAGCTCCGAAACCGAAGGCCGACGAGACCGCGTGGCCGTTGATGACCAAGGGCGTCGGCGGCGGGGTCAGATCGAATGTTGCCACCAATGCTGGGTTGGAAAGCACATTCGCGCCGTTGATTACGCAGAGCGCACCGCTCGTTGCATCCTTCACGAGAACGGAGTTCGGTCCCGTCGCGCTGCCCAGCGGATTGCGCGGATCGACGTCAAGATCGTTTTCGATTTCCGAATGCGTGAAGCCGAAGTTCGCGTTGAACTGCAGCTTGTCGGTCGGCGCCCAGAACATTTCGCCTTCCACGCCCCAGAGCTTGGAATTGATGTTCTGGTTGATGGAGGTGCGATCCACGATCTCCGAAATCTGGAAGCCCTGGTAGTTGTAGTACCAGCCCGTCAAGTTCGCCTGCAGCGTGCCGTCGAGGAAGGTGTTCTTCGCACCCACTTCGTAGGCATCGAGCGTCTCGGGCGCGAATGTACTCGGGTAGTCGCCCAGATTGGCCGGCGGAGGATTGAAGCCGCCATCGCGAACGCCACGCGAATACGATGCGTAGAAGTTGGACTGATCCGTGAAATCCAACTTTGGCGTCCACTCCACCACCGCGCGCCCGGTCCACTCCCGGAAGGTCGTCTCCTGATAGGTGAACCCCGGTGTAAAGGTCTGCGTGCCGATCGGGACAGCGCCACTGGCAATCAAGAACTGACCGGAATCAAACGTCTTCCTGTCGTCCGAATAACGCGCACCCAATGTGAACTTCAACGTATCGGGAATGGCTTCAAAGTAGCCTTCGCCGAAAATCGAGTTCGAAAGCAAAGTGTATTGGTCGCTGTCGTTGTCATACTGCGACGGGAACAGGTCGTAGCCGTTAGCAGTGGCGCCACCCAGAATCGTCGCCGCATAGTCCAGCGTGTCGGCGTTCACATAGTAGTGGGCGTCGTTGCGGTCAGCGTTGTGGTAGAGGCCGAGGTTGAAGTTGAACGGCCCGTTGAAGTCGGAGGCGAAACGCAGCTCACCGGACCACTCATTGTCCCGGCCGTCGATTTGGTCATAGCCGTAGACATCGCTGGTGTAGGGACCAAGGCCGTTCACTGTATTGGCAATACCGGTATTGGTTGGCCCCAAAATCCTGGTCGTTGGCAGGGTGCCGAGATGACCGGCGTAATAGGCCGCATAGTTGGTTGGCGCGACGAAGCTGAAATATTCCTGCGCGGCGACCAGCCGGCTGACGCCTGGGATCTGGGTACAGGTTGTATCCGCGCCACCGGTGATGGCGAAGAGCTGCGTGCAGGTCGCGGGCGTATTCAGATTGTCGCCCGGTGAGTTGTTGTAGCTTTCCTGGCTGAGGCCGGAATTGTTGTCATAGCCGAATGTCGCATCCATCGTCAGCCAGCTCGAGAGGTTCTGCTTCCAATGCACATCGGCGAACAGGTCCCTGCCATCCGAGGTGGGCGAGAAGGGCGTATCCACTTCGCGCAGCGAATGCGGAACGTATTGACCGGCGCCTTGACCGGGCAGCGCACCCGGTCCGGTGATGTCGAACAGACCAAGCGGCGTGAGGGCGGGGTTGGTGTTACCCAAGAAATATGTGCTCGCAAGCTCGGTGCCCAATGTCGAGTTACCGTTGGTCGCCTGGAAGGCCAGCTTGTCGGGCAAGCAGCCCAGGATGCCGGACGGATCGCGGTCGCATTCCTGGACCTGGCCGCGGACGCGGCTGTCGTCTTCATGCGAGGTCTGCAGCATGATATCGACCGTGGTCTTCGTGGACGGTTGCCAGCGGAACGAGCCGCGGAACGAATAATCGTTGCGGCCATCGACCCGGCCATCGACATCCGATCCCGGGTTCAGGCCCGGATAGACGTTCTTGACGGTGCCGTCGCGGTTTTCCCAGAAGCCGGCGAGGCGCAAGGCGGCCGTGCCGTCCGCGAGCGGAAGGTTCACCGATGCGCGCAGTTCCTGGTCGTTGTAGTTGCCGTAGGTGCCTTCGAGATTGGCGCCGAAATTGTCGAGGTCCGGCTTGGCGGTTTCGATGTCGATCGCGCCGCCGGTGGCGTTGCGGCCCCAAAGGGTGCTCTGCGGTCCGCGCAGGACCTGGATGCCGGCTGACTGGTCGAGATCGTAATAGGTGGCCGAGGTGAGCGGCGGTGCGTTCAGGTAGACCTGATTGATGTTGACCGACACGCCGCTGTCGCCCGAGGTCGACACGGCGGCGGAACCGATGCCGCGGATCGTGAAGTTCGAGGGGCCGAAGTTGCCGTGCGTGAAGCTGACCGACGGGATCGCGAACTGAAGGTCCGCGAAGCCCTGGATCTGATGCGCCGCAAGGTCCGCGCCGCTGAACGCGGACACCGCGATCGGCACTTGCTGGACGTCTTCAGACTTTTTCTGGGCGGTGACGACCACCACTTCCATTTGCGCGAAAGCCGGCGCCGCCAGAGCGGACGTCAGCATCAATGCGCCAAGAATCGTCAGGGACCGACCGGTCCGAACCGAACGCTGTGCAGGCATTTTGAGCTCCCCGTTGTAATTCCGCCTCGCGGCGAAATCTTTGTTCGGCCGTCACCCGTCCGCATCCCGGACGTAATACGGCCGTTTATTCGCACCAGCTCGCAGACTAAGTGGAACCAAACAGACCCGGCAAGAACATAATCCCGCGCACCCGCGTGGTTGGATGTTTCGTGCCCATTTGTGCCGCGAAAGCCACACCAATTTGCCCGAATCCTAGGCAGTCCCGGCCAAACCCTATTTTCGAAGCAGGCCTCAAGTCACTGGAATTGCGCGTGAAATAAGCCGTCCTGCAATTCAAGACAGGCAGCCAGGCAGCGTCGGTAATCATCCGCTTCGTTGTAAAGCTGGGCGGAAACCCTAAGCCAGAGGCAATCCATAAATTGAGAGACCGGCGCGATTATTCGGTAATTCTGCGCCAATGCTTGGCGGAATTCCGCCGGAAATTGCGGGTAAGGCACGGTTTGCTTGAGAAGGATTGCCATCATGGCCCCGCGCATACTCTCCGGGGCCGAGCATTTGGCCCCCAATCCTTCCGCGATCAGCCTTCCGCCCACCGCCGCCATGGCGCGATTGCGGGCAATCCGATTCGCGCCCCCGAATGCGTCATGGGCCTCCCCGCCGGCCGCGAAAGCCAGCCACGGCGTCACGTCCCGTGTCCCGATCCAGTCGAAAGCCGGGACATAACCGGCGTCCGTCCCGTGTGAGAGAATCGCAGGCAGCGTCTCCCCCTGCCGATCCGGCGCCGTCCACAGGATGCCGCAGCCCCTGGGGGCGAACAGCCATTTGTGGGCGTTGCCCGTGTACCAGTCCGCCCCGATGGCCGGGACGTCGAGTTCGACATGGCCGGGGGCGTGGGCGCCATCGACCAGCACCGCGACGCCTTGCCGGTGCGCCCGCTCCACGATCCGCCGGACCGGAAAGATCGTCGCCGTCGCGGAGGTGATGTGGTCCACGATCAAGAGCCGGCTGCGCGGGGTGAGGACCGCGGCAATGTCTTCCACGACCTGGTCGTCGCTTTGCGAGATCGCGGGCAGGTCGGCGATCACCAGATGGGCCCCCTTGCGCGCCGCCCAGACAGCCATCGCCTTCAGCACGGCGCCATAGACATGCGACGTCGTGACGATCTCGTCGCCGGGCTGCAGCGGGAAAGACGCGAGCACGCCGTTCACCGCCGAGGTCGCGTTCTCGCAGAAAACCCAGTCCTGCGCCGCGCCGCCGAACCGCGCCGCGACCTTGCTCGCCATCGCGCGCAAGGCGCCGGGCAGTTCGTCCTGGAAGAAACTCGTCGGATCGCGCTCGATATGGGCGCGGATGCGCTCCTGCTCCGCCAGCACGCGGAGCGGCACGGCGCCGTAGGAGCCATGATTGAGATGGATGCGGTCCGGCGCGAGCTGGAACGCGCTTAAGGCCGCGTGGCCCTCAATGCTTGGGGAACGGTCCCATGGGGAATGGCTGGTCATCGCGCACGAAGGTGATGAAGGCAAGCAGCTCCCACATATACTGAACCAGCCCGGCGGAGAAACGCTTCAATTCGTCGTTCACCTTGCCGTTGATGGCGAGGACGATGAACTGGATCAGCGCGACCGCGAAGATCAGGTGGAGCACGACGTATGCGATCACGCCGAACAAGACCGAATAGAGCAGCCGGACCACGGGAAACGGCGGGTGGGGTTGCGCGATCGGGGGCACCGCGGCGCCGTCATGCGGCGTTCCGGACGGGGGCAGATCGGTCATGAAACCTCCAGTGGCGCGAGCCTCTGCGTAATCTATTGCCGGAACCGGGCATTTCAAGCGCGGAGCCGGCTTATTCCACCGGCACGGTTACTTCTTCGTCCGGTCCTATATGGAAACGATAGAGCGGGCCGATCAGCAGCAGGCCCGCGAAATAGCCGCCCAGATGGTCCTGCCAGGCGATGTTCTCCACCACGCCCGGCCCGGCCCCGAGCCCGGTCAGCCCGGCCAACAGATTCACCACCACCCAGAACAGCGAGAAGCCGATCACCAGCCGCGAGAACAGCGGCAATAGCGGGGCCGTCATGTCGGTCCGCGGCCGGCGCGAACCCAGCATGCGGATCCCGGCCGCCATCAACCCCGACACCGCGCCCGAGGCGCCGATGGCCGCGTCGTTCGCGCCCCAGTCCATCGCCACGAACGTGATAGCGCCCACGACGCCGCAGATCAGGAAGAACAGCAGGAACAGTGGCGTGCCCAGCCGGCGCGCGACGATCGTGCCGAAAGCGAGGAGCCATATCGAATTCACGCCCACATGCAGCAAGCCGCCATGCAGGAACACCGAACTGACGAACGGCGCCGCGAGCGCGAAGACGCCCGGATGATGCGCCGCGATCCAGGCGCCGGAATAATGCAGCGGCACCAGGCCATATTGCTCAAAGATCGCGTTCGACGCGCCGCTCCACAGAAACTCCCGCGACAGCTCGATCCCGACGATGCTCGCGATCAGGAGCCACACGACCGCCGGTGCGCTGATCGCAGGCTCAGACTGGGGATCGCTGAGGAATGCCATCGCTAACGCGCCAATGCCGCTTCGACGAGCGGCAGCCGGTCGTTGCCGAAATACATGTCCGTCGTGTTCACGAACATCGTCGGCGAGCCGAAGCCGCCGCGCGCGATGACCTCTTCCGTATTGGCCCGCAACCGTTCCTTGATCTCGTCCGCCTCGCTGCGGGCGAAAAGCCTTTCGCCATCGAGCCCCGCGCGCTCGGCGGCGCGCAGCAATACCGGCTTCTGGCTGATATCTTCCAGATCGCCCCAATAGGCTTCGAACGCGGCGCGGGCGAACGCAATGAGCTTGCCCTCTTCGTCGGCCGCCAGCGCGCAGCGCATCGCCGCCACCGCCCGCACCGGAAAGACCGGCGGCTTGCCGATCCGGATTCCGGCCAGCCGCGCCCAATCCTGCAAATCTTTCTCATAATAGGACGCCTTGCGCGCATCGGGATTGGCCCTGCGGTCGTAAACCTCGCGGTTCACGGCGTTGAAGATGCCGCCGACCAGAACGGGACGCCACACGGCCTCGGCCTTCGCGCGCGCGATCACCGCGTGGATGCGGGTGAACGCCAGATAGGTCCAGGGCGAGGAGCAGTCGAAGAAGAATTCTAGCGTCGCCATCGGCTCTCCTGCCCGGTCGCGGCCCGAAACTAGCCGCCTTCGTGCCGCTTTGAAACACATCGGAGCCTTAACGCCGATTAAGACTTGGCACGGCGGTTGCTGAAGTGGTCCCGGAACACAACAGGCCGCTCGCCATGACCATCAAGCTGATCGCTCTCGCCGCCGCAAGCCTCGCGCTTTTCGCGACCGCGGCCCAGGCCGACTACTCGTCGTCGGGGAGCTACAATCAAGGCTACGGCATGACGCCCGGCGAGGAAAACGCGCCGGTCAACGCCTCTTTGCGCGACGCCAACGGCAATCTCACCGTCGTCAACGGCCAGTTCACCTCCTCCGCGATGAGCGCGCAAGCCGGCGTGCAGCAGATGAGCACCATCGGCGGCATGGGCACCCAGGGATCGTTCACGAACAGCACGGGCGTGGGTGGCACGTCTACTGCAACGTCCACGGCAATCGGCAACCAGCTGAACGTCGTCACCGTCGGAAATGGAAACACGGTGGTCGTCAACTCCAGCCAGACCAACAACGGCAATCAGACGGCCACGACCAATACCGGTCACTAAGACTTAGAGAGAAGAGGGAAGCCCCATCCCATGACTTCAAACCTGACGCCCCGCGGAAAACGGCACTTCGTCAAGCCCCTTGTGTTCGTGCTTGCGACCATCGCACTGGCCGGCTGCATCGGAACATCGGCCGACGACACCGGCCGCTACACCGCCCCCATCGGCGGCTCGCCGGTGATCGGAAACGAAACACCCTATTCGGTCGCGCTGCGCTGCTTCTCGCGTTACACTGCGGGCCGCCCCTTGCGTGTCGCCGTGGGACAGATCGCCGACTACACCGGCAAATACGAATCCGACAACAGCGGCCGCAAGCTGACGCAAGGCGCCGCGCTGATGGCGATGAGCGCGCTGGCCAAGGCGGGCGTTCCCATGGTGGAGCGCTACGACACCTCCGTCGCCGAGATGGAACTCAAATACGCCAACAACAAGCTGATCGGCGACGACAAGGCCCAGCCGGAAGCCGGCCCTAGCCCCGCGCCGGCCGGCGGCGACTACCGCAAGATCTTCGCGGGCTCGATCCCCGGCTCGAACTACTACATCGTCGGTGGCATCACCGAGCTCAACTTCAACATCCGCTCGGCCGGCGCCGATATCGACGGCGGCGAGACCTCGTCCAGCGGCGTCAAGGGCACGTCCGGCGCGAACGTCTACGTGATGAACGTGGGCCTCGACCTGCGCCTCGTCGACACCGACACGCTCGAAGTGGTCGACGTCGTCTCCTACCAGAAGCAGATCATCGGCCATCAGATCCAGGCCGGCATATTCGACTTCCTGGGCCACTACTTCGCCGACGCATCGGCCGGCGAAAGCGCGCTCGAACCCATCCAGCTTGCGGTCCGCTCGGTCATCGAACGCGCCGTGCTGCAGATGGTGACGCGCCTCTATCACACGCCGGCCGACGCCTGCACCTCCGGCCTCGGCGGCGAAGGCGATCCGCTCGCCGGCCCCGACGACAACAACCAGCCGCCACTGCCTGCGCACACCGCTTCCATCAACACACCCATCACCGAGGAGAAACGCAATGACACGTCTCACCAAGATCCTTATCGCTTCTACGGCGCTAGCGATCCTTCCGCTCAGCCTAGCCTACGCGGACGGGTCGACTGATCCGGCGATCACCGGCGACGGCACCAGCAACATCCTGAACGGCCAGGTCGACTTCCATATCGCCCAGTCCAACGTCAACATGAACACGACGAACGCGACCGGCAACGTGACCGGCCAGTCCACCGCCGGTGGCAACGCGGTGGACATCACCACGATGAACGACACCAACGTGACGAACAACCAGTACGTCTCGAGCGTCAACATCGGCTCCAGCCTCAACGCCAACGTCCAGAACACGGGCGGCACGGTGAGCCTTCAGAGCCAGGCGATCTGCAACTCGGCGAGCGTCTCGATGGATCCGACCTCGACCAACGTCTATTCCAACCAGGAATGCCAGGCGGTCGATCCGTCCGCCTCGCTGAACGCCAACGTCTCCAATATCGGCAACGACGTCTCGCTCTCCAGCGCCGCGATCGGCAACAGCTTCGAGGAAGACACCAATGCCCCGCACGGCGCCGTGCAGAACTACCAGGTGAACGAGTCGAGCGTCTATTCGACCGCGAACGCCAACACCACCAACGTGACGGGCAACGTCTCGGTCAGCTCGGCCGCGATCGGCAATACCGCCCAGATCGTCCACTACTAAGCCAACCTGTCCGCACCGGCCGCGCCCTGGGGCAAACAGGCGCGCCGGAGCAAAGAGGGAGAGCCGCAAGGCTCTCCCTCTTTTTCTTTGCCGGATATCCCCCCGCTGGCCCCTTGCATCGCGGCGCGATTGCCGGAAATCTCCCCGCGCATTTGGGGGACGGGGTTCATGAAGGAAATCACCATTCGCGGGCTGATACTGGGCGTGCTCATCACGCTCGTCTTCACCGCGGCGAACGTCTATCTCGGCCTCAAGGTCGGACTCACCTTCGCGACCTCGATCCCGGCGGCGGTGATCTCGATGGCGGTGCTCTCCGCATTCAAGGATTCCACCATCCTCGAAAACAACATCGTGCAGACCGTCGCCTCCGCCGCCGGCACGCTCTCGGCGATCATCTTCGTGCTGCCCGGCCTCGTCATCGTCGGCTGGTGGCTCGACTTCCCGTTCTGGCAATCCTTCTTCATCTGCGCCTCGGGCGGCATATTGGGCGTGCTCTTCACCATCCCGCTGCGCCGCGCGATGGTCACGACGTCGGACCTGCCCTATCCCGAAGGCGTCGCGGCGGCCGAAGTCCTCGAAGTCGGCGAAGCCGCGCGCGGCGCCGCGACGCGCGAGTCGCGCGAGAGCCTGCTTGCCGTCGTCTGGGGCGCCGTCGCGTCCGCGGGCCTCGCGCTTCTCGCCGCCACCGGCATCGGCGCCGGCGAATACACGAAATTCTTCCGCGTCGGCGCCAGCTCCACCAGCGGCATCGACATGGGCTATTCGCTCGCGCTCGCCGGCGCGGGCTATCTCGTCGGCCTCAGCGTCGGCATGGCGATGCTGCTGGGCCTGCTCATCTCCTGGGTCGGCGCGGTGCCGATCCTGACGGCGCTGCATCCGTTCAGCGGCATCGGTTCGCTTGATGCCTATACCGATCACATCTGGCGCAGCCAGGTGCGCTTCATCGGCGCCGGCGCCATCGCGGTGGCGTCTGTCTGGACGCTGCTCAAGCTGATCGGTCCGGTGGTGAGCGGCGTGGTCTCGACGCTGTCCGCCTCCAAAGCCGCGAAATCCGGCGCGGGCGATCTCAAGGACACCGATCTGTCGCCCGGCATGATCGTTCTGCTGGCGGCGGGATGCCTCGCGGTGATCGGCTGGCTGCTCTATCAGTTCCTGCTGCCGACGCCGCTGGCCGGCAACTCCACCGCGCTGATCGTCGCCGCCGTTCCGTTCATCTTCATCGGCGGATTTTTGATCGCCGCGATCTGCGGCTACATGGCCGGTCTCATCGGCGCGTCGAACTCGCCGATCTCGGGCGTCGGCATCCTCGCCATCGTCACCTGCGCCACGATCTTCGTCGCCGTCGTCCATCCCGGCGCCGGCGCGCAGAAGGCGCTGATCGCCTATGCGCTGTTCGCCACCGCCATCGTCTTCGCCATCGCGACGATCTCCAACAACAACCTTCAGGACCTCAAGACCGGCCAGCTCGTCGGCGCCACGCCGCGGGCGCAGCAATGGGCGCTGATCATCGGCGTGATCGCTGGCGCGGCCGTCATCCCGCCGGTGCTGAACCTTTTGGCGCATGCGTTCGGTTTCGCCGGCGCACCCAACGCGCATGTCATCACCGCACATCCGCTGGCCGCGCCGCAGGCGACGCTGATCAGCGCGCTCGCGCAGGGCGTGATCGGCGGCAATCTCGACTGGCAGATGATCGGCATCGGCATGGCGCTCGGCGCAGCGCTGGTCGCGCTCGACGCGTTCCTCGGCCGCATGAAATGGCTCAGTCTGCCGCCGCTCGCCGTCGGCATCGGCATCTACCTGCCGATGTCCGCGACGCTGCCCGTCGTCATCGGCGCGGTCGTCGGCCATCTCTACGATGTGTGGGCGCGGCGCACGAAGAACCCGGATTATTCCCGGCGCCTCGCCGTGCTGGTCGCGTCCGGCATGATCGTGGGCGAGAGCCTGTTTGGCGTGATCCTCGCGGGCTTGATCGTGGCGCTGTCGTCCGACGCGCCGCTCGCGCTGGTGCCAGCCGATTTCGCCTGGGCCAACTGGATCGGCCTCGGCGCCTTCGCTGGCCTGCTCGCGATCCTCTACGGCTGGATCATGAACCGCGCGCGGGCGGAATGACGCGCGCGCGCAACGCGTCGCTCATCGCCAGTACGTGACGGGCCTGTTTCAGATGCGGCTGGTCGAGCATCTTGCCGTCCAGCGAGGCGACCCCCGCGCCCGACGCGAATGCCGCGACGACCTTGTGCGCATGCTCGACATCGGCGAGCGACGGCGTGAACGCGGCGTTGATCGTCTCCACTTGGCCCGGATGGATCGCAAGCATGCCGGAGAAGCCCTCGCGTTGCGCCGCCCGCGCCGCGCGCTCAAGCCCCACGGCATCGCGAAAATCGGCATGCAGCGTCTCGATCGCATCGACGCCGGCCGCCTTCGCCGCGATCAGGCACAGCGAGCGCACGATCTTGTAGGTGAGCAGGAATTCGCCGTCCGTATCACGGTTGGTGGATGCGCCGAGCGCGGCAGACAGATCCTCCGCACCCCACGTCATCGCGGCCAGGCGCGGCGGCGGCGAGCGGTAATCCTGCAGCGACAGGGCAGCAACCGGCGTCTCGCTCGCCACCGGCAGCAGCTGGATGGAACGTTGCGGCAACCCCGCGTTCAACTCCCGCGTGATCAGATGCGCATCGATCACGCCCAGCGTATGGGGACCCTCCGCCTTGGGCACGACGAACCCCGCCGGCCGGCCGGCGACCATCGCCTCGACATCGCGGATGAAATCGTCGCTCCCAAGCGGATTGACCCGCACCCAGATCGCCTGCGCATGGCTCTCGCCCAGGAACTCCCGCGCCAGCGCCCGCGCCTTCGGCCGGTTCTCCGCCGAAACGGAATCTTCGAGGTCCAGGATCAACGCATCCGCTGGCGACGATTTCGCCTTGGCCAGTTTCTTCTCGCTGTCGGCCGGTACGAAGAGGAGGGAGCGCAGGATCATGCCGCCCCCGCCGAAAGGCCTAGCTTCTCAGCAACGGCGCGGAGCCGTCCGTCACGGGTCCATATGGATGAACCTGCTGTCAGCATGGAGGAGGCCAGAAGATGCGCATCGATATAACCAATTCCGAGTCCGAATAATTTCTTCCCGAGAATGAGGTTGAGCACCTCGTCATCGCCGGCCAGTTGCGACTGCGGTAAATTCTGCAATTCCGCCAATACCGCGTCACGCCGGCGGACATGACCGAGCGAAATCTCGCCTATTACAAAAGGATGCGTCAGCACAGTTCGTGTCTGCAGCAGATTCAGCAGCATGTCGTCCGGTGCACGGACGTGATCTATCCAGACCGATGCATCGACCAGGATCATGCGGCTTTCGACCGGCGCCGCGGAGGCAATTTGGCGCGCGGGTCGCTGCCACCGAGAAGCGCGAGGCGGTGAGCAGCCTCGCGCTGGACAAGTGCCGTCAAAGCCTCACGAAGGAGCGCCGAGCGCTCTTTCAGACCCGTGTAGCGCTCGGCCTTAGCCAGCAACTCGTCGTCAAGTGTAACTGTCGTACGCATAAGCATCTCCTTACATCAAAAATAGCATCGTTTGATGCGATAATCAATGCGCTTATTCCGCCCGGCCCAACATCAGCGCCGACCGCTTGCACTGCGCGACGATCTCGCCGCGCTGGTTGATGGCTTTGTGCAGGAAAGTGACGATGCCCTGCCCCGGGCGCGATTTGCTGGCGCGCAGATCGAGCACCTCGCTTTCGACATGCAGCGTGTCGCCGTGAAAAACGGGCTTGGGGAAACGTACTTCGTCCATGCCCAGATTGGCGACCGTCGTGCCCAGCGTCGTCTCGCCGACGGAGATGCCGATCATCAGGCCCAGCGTGAACAGCGAATTGACGATGCGGGTGCCGAACTCAGTGGTCTTGGCGTATTCCTCGTCGAGATGAAGTTGCGCGGGATTGTGGGTCATCGCGGTGAAGAAGACGTTGTCGGCTTCCGTCACCGTGCGGCGGATCGGGTGCGCGAACTTTTGTCCCACGACGAATTCTTCGAAATAGAGACCGGGCATGATTACTCCACGGCGGCGAACTGGCCGCTCTTTGTGTCGAGCATTTCGAGTTTGCCGTCCGCGATCCCGAAGCGCGCGCCTTCCAGCGTGAGCGCGCCCGAGGCTACGCGTTCGGCGACGAACGGAAACGTCATCAGCCGCTCCAATGACAGACGAATGCTGTCGCGCTCCATCGCGGCATGGCGCGCGTCGTGGCCTTCGACATGCGCGGACTGCGCGATGGCGGGTTCGAGCAGGTCGACCCAGGAGCTGAGGAACGGGATGCCGGCCGCCAGCGTGCCGTCGAGCGCGGCGCGGATACCGCCGCATTGCGCATGGCCGAGCACCAGGATCGCGCGCACCTGCAATTGCAACACCGCGAAAGCGATGGCGGCGCTCGTGCCGTGATGGCTGCCGTCGGCCTCGAAGGGCGGCACGATGGCGGCGACGTTGCGCACCACGAACAATTCGCCCGGATTGGCGCTGAAGATCGTCGCCGGATCGACGCGGCTGTCGCTGCACGCGATGACGAGGACTTCCGGGTTCTGCCCGCCTTTGGCGAGATCTTCGTAATGCGAGCGCTCTTCCGGCCAGCGCCGGGCCTTGAACGCGCGATAGCCATCGAGCAGCCGTTTCATGGGGCCTTATAGCGCAATCCGGGCTTGCGCAAATCCCGAAACCTTGGAAACTTCCGTGCATGACCCAGCTTCTTCCCAAATCCGCCAAGGCCATCAGCTTCATCGTCACGCGCGACCGCGCCCAGGCGAAAGCGTTCTATGGCGGTACGCTCGGCTTCCCGCAAACCCACGAAGACGATTTCGCCGTGGTCTACGATCTCAACGGCACGATGCTGCGCATCTCTACCGTGAAGGATCACAAGGCGCAGATGTTTACCGTGCTGGGCTGGGAGGTGCCGGACATCGAAGCCAGCGTGAAGGCGCTGACCGCGAAGGGCATCGCGTTCAACCGCTACCCCGGCTTCGACCACGACGCGCTGGGCATCTGGACCGCGCCCGGCAGCACCAACAAGGTCGCCTGGTTCCTCGACCCGGATGGCAACAATCTGAGCCTGACGCAGTTCTGAACGTTACAACGTCCGCTCGAACACAAGCCGCGGAAGGCCGTACCGGCTCGCGATCGCGAATTGCCGGAAGCCGTGCTTCTGCGCGAGCCGGACGGACGCCGAATTGTCGTCGCTGATGACACAGACGACGCGCTGAGGCCCGAAGAAGTCGCGTCCCCAGATGAGTACGGCGCCCAACGCTTCCGACGCGAAGCCTTTGCCGTGTGCCGATGCCGCGAGCGACCAGCCCATCTCGGGCGCGCCGCTTGCCGGATGCTCCGCCGGCCGCTTCTTGTCCGCAAAACCGAGACTGCCGATCACCCGCCCGCCCGCCTTTTCTGCGATGGCCCACGTTCCATAACCCAGCATCAGCCAATGCCCCGCCATGCTTTGGAATTTCGCCCACGCCTCTTCCTCGCTCAGCAGATCGCCCCTGCCCATATATTTCATCACCACCGGATCGGCACGCATCGCCGCATAAGCGGAGAAGTCCGCCAGTATGTGGGCGCGAAGGATGAGGCGGGGCGTTTCGAGGGTTGGAATCATGGGTTTCTTCATACCCTCCCCTTGAGGGAGGGTCGA
>DATATK010000184.1:0-13979 GCA_036268825.1 Rhizomicrobium sp.
CGCATTGGTGTAGCCGAACGACGATGCGAGATTCGGCACGTCGCTGTACATCATGCCCTTGTAGGACATGGATTTGGAGAGGTTCTTCTTCTCGCCGTCCACCGTGACTTCGAGGCCCGCCAGCAATTCGAGCTTGAGGCCCGTCGCGGTGACGATGATATCGGCGTCGAGCGTCTCACCCGATTTCAGCTTGATGCCGCCGTTGGTGAACATCTCGATCTGGTCGGTGACGACGGAGGCCTTGCCGCTCTTCAGCGACTGGAACAGGTCGCTGTCCGGCACCAGGCACAGCCGCTGGTCCCATGGATTGTAGCGCGGCGTGAAATGGGTGCCGACGTCGTAATCCGGGCCCATCTCCTGCTTCACCATGGAGATCAGGCGCTTCTTGGTCTCTTCCGGCTTCTTGCGCGCGAGATTGAAGAAGAACATCCCGAACAGCACGTTGCGCCAGCGCACCAGATTGTAGGCCAGCATCGCGGGCAGATGGGCGCGCAGCCAGTTCGCCGCCGCGTCTTCCGCCGGGCGCGAGACGACATAGGTGGGCGAGCGCTGCAGCATCGTCACATGCGCCGCATCCTTCGCCATTTCCGGCACGAGCGTGACGGCGGTCGCGCCGCTGCCGATAACGACGACCTTCTTGTTTTTGTAGTCCAGGTCTTCCGGCCATTTCTGCGGATGGACGATCTGGCCTTTGAAATCCGAGGAGCCCGGAAAGTCCGGCGTGTAGCCGCCGGCATAGGAGTAGTAGCCGCTGCACATGAAGAGGAAGTTGCAGGTGAAGCGGACGAGCTCCTTGGCGTCGCCCACTTCGGCGTCCACCGTCCAGCGCGCATCGGCGCTCGACCAGGCGGCGCGCTTGACCATGTGGCGGAAGCGGATCTTGGAATCGATATGGGCTTCGGCGGCGGTGTCGCGGACATATTTGCGGATCGACGGGCCGTCGGCGATCGCCTTGGCCCCGCTCCACGGCCGGAACGAATAGCCCAGCGTGTACATGTCGGAGTCCGACCGGATGCCGGGATAGCGGAACAGGTCCCAGGTGCCGCCGATGGCGTCGCGGCCTTCGAGAATCGCGTAGCTCTTCTGGGGGCTGCGAGTCTGCAAATGATAGCCCGCGCCGATGCCCGAAAGCCCCGCGCCCACCACGATGACGTCGAAATGCTCCATCGGCGTTTCCCTGATTTTCTCGGACTGTCGCACACCCGCGCAGAAATGACAATCTGTCAGTTCTGCCACTACCCCAAGGATAGCGTAGTTTGCTCCCACCATCGTCAAAGGAGATCCTGTGCTGGCTTTGCCCGACAGGTTGCGCCTGCCCTTCGCCTTCTCGCCGCCGCGGCTCGCGGCCGATCTGGCGCGGCTGTCGCAACAGGACTGGATCGATCATTTCCTCACCGTGCGTTACGATGGCGACTGGGACGTGATCCCGTTGCGCGGCCCTGCGGACGCGGTGCATCCGGTCATGATGATCGCCGCGACGCCGGGAGCGCGCGACTTCGCGGATGCGCAGGCGCTGGCGGCCTGTCCTTATTTTCGCGAAGTGATAAGCACATTCCAGGCCGAGATCCACGGCGTGCGCCTGTTGCGGCTGACGCCCGGCTCGCGGATCAAGGAACATACCGACCACGAATATCCCGAAGTGGACGGCCTGTTGCGCATCCATATTCCGGTGGTGACCAATCCGGATGTGGAATTCCTCCTCAATGGCACGCGCGTGGTGATGGAGGCGGGCAGCGCCTGGGTCCTGCGCCTCAGCGAGCCGCACAGCGTGGCCAATCGCGGCGCGGCGGATCGCGTGCACATGCTGATCGATACGGTGCTGAACGACTGGTCGCGCGCGCTGCTGGACCGCGCGGCGCTTCAGGCGGCTTGATCACGAAGGATCGTGGCGGCGCCGACCAGGCCCACATGCGGCTCCACGATCAGCCGAGTCGAGATCGCTTTCAGGTAATCCGCGAACCGCCCCTTGGCCTCGAACCGCGCGCGGAATTCGCTTCCCCGCAACGCCTCCACCGCACTGGGCAAGATGCCGCCCGCGATCAGGACACCGGCGCGCGCGCCCATCGTCAGCGCGACATCGCCGGCCACGCTGCCCAGGATCGCGCAGAAGCGCGCGAACACCCGGGCCTCGAACGATTTGGGATCGGCGAGCGCGGCTTGCGTAATCTGTTCCGGCGCGGGCGTCTTGCGCCTGACGCCTTCGATCTTCGCCATCGCGCCGAACAGATTGGCGAGGCCGGGGCCGGACAGCAGCCGCTCGTTGGAGACATGGCCGAAGCGCCTGGCCAGCAGTTCGAGGATCGCGATCTCCAATTTGTCCGACGGCGCGAAGCTCGCATGGCCACCTTCGCAGACCAATGCGATGCTCACGCCGCCTTCGCGCGTGAGACCGCCGACGCCGAGGCCCGTGCCGGGGCCGACGAGCGCGATGGCGCCGTCCGCTTTGGCGTCGAACGCCTTCGGGCCGCCGATATGGACGAGCGCGGCGGGGTCGAGCACGGCGACGGCGCGGGCCTGCGCCTCGAAATCGTTGACCAGCCTGGCACGCTTCACACCGAGCTTGCGGCGCAGCTCGCTTTCGGAGAACGACCAGCCGGAATTGGTGAAATGGATGCGGCCATTTTCCACCGGGCCCGCGACCGCGAAGACCAGCGCCTCGGGCGGCGTCTTCAAGCCCTCGCCTTTCAGGAACGCTTTGGCGGCCGCGACGACGCCCTTGTAGTCGGCCACGGCGAAGTTTTGGGGCTCGCGGATAGTGCCGGCGCGCGTGTCCAGGCCGGCCAGCGCGAAACGGCAATGTGTGCCGCCGATATCGGCGACAAGGCCGCAATGTTCGGGGGTGGTCTTGGGCATGGGCTCAGCCGAGTGTGCCCCAATAACGCGCGGGGGAAAAGATTGGATCGCGCCCCGAATTGGCTATCCTGCGCGCCGGACTTCGCAAGGGGGATTTCATGAACCGCATCGCAAAACTTGTCGCCGCGCTCGCTTTGGCGCTCGGCTTCGCCACCGGCGCGAGTGCAACGGACTGGCCCACCAGGGAAGGCGATTTCGTCGTCCACGATTTTCACTTCCGCTCGGGCGAGACCCTGGCGCAATTGCGGCTGCACTACACGACGCTGGGCACGCCCCGGCGCGACGCGCGCGGCCATGTGACCAACGCAGTGCTGATCCTGCACGGCACTGGCGGCGACGGGCGCCAGTTCCTGCGGCCGCAATTCGCCGATGTCCTGTTCGTGCCGGGTGGGCTGCTCGACATCACCAAATACTTCGTCATCCTCCCGGACGGGATCGGCCACGGCAAATCCTCCAAGCCGAGCGACGGGCTGCACGCGAAGTTTCCGCATTACGGTTACGCCGACATGGTCGCGGCGCAGCACGAGCTGGTGCTGCGCGGGCTGAAGGTGGACCATCTGCGGCTGGTGATGGGCACATCGATGGGCTGCATGCATTCCTTCGTCTGGGCCGAGACGTATCCGGCGTTCATCGACGCCGCCATGCCGCTCGCCTGCTTGCCGGTCCAGATCGCGGGTCGCAACCGGATGTGGCGCAAGATGGTGATCGACGGGATCAAGAACGATCCGGCATGGGAGGGCGGCGAGTATAAGACCGAGCCGCAGATGGGCCTGCGCGTCGCGACCGACATGCTGGTCATCGCCGGCAGCGCGCCGTGGCAGATGCGGAAGGCCGAGCCGACGCGCGAAGCCGCCGACAAATATCTCGACGACATCACCGCCAAAGAGCTTGCCTCGCTCGACGCCAACGACATGATGTACCAGGTGGCGGCATCGGAGGATTACGATCCCTCCGCCGACCTGGCGAAGATCACCGTGCCGGTGATGTGGGTCAACTCCGCGGACGATTTCATCAACCCGCCCGAACTCGGCATCGCGCAGGTCGAGGTGACCAAGCTCGCCCGCGGCCGCTACGTGCTGATCCCGCAAAGCGAACAAACCCACGGCCACGGCACGCACACCTGGGCCGCGGTGTGGAAGGATTATCTGGCGGAGTTGCTGAAGGAGTCGCAGCGCTAGCCGCTCAACTCCGCACCAGCCAGAGCACCGTGCCGCCGAGATTGTCGGCCTTGGTCACGTCCTGGTCGATATCGGCGTCGCCCGGCGGGATGCGCTGGAAGAGCTGGTAGCCGCGCACGGCGACATCCGGCACGCTGCTGCCGGAACGCCAGTAATGCGAGAACTGCAGATCCCAATACAGCTCGTCGCTGTCGAGGATCGCATTGGCGCCGACATAGAGGCCGGGCACGTAGCCCGCCCGAACGACAGGCGCGACCCAGGCGTTACAATAGTCGATCACTGCCTGCGAAGGCGTGCCGGAGGCGACGCCTTCCAGGTCGAGCCAGATGTTCATGCCGGCCGGCAAGCCCACTTCTTTCGCGCAGGAGACCGCGTTGGCGCCGTATTGCGTGCCAAGCGACTGGCTCGGCGTCCACGGCGAAGCCGCGACGTGCTGGACCGCCATCAGCGCAAGACCGCCGGCGAGAATGGTGTTGGCTTCCGCCGCGGTGAGGTCGCCCGGCTGCTCGGTGGGCTGTGCGCGGGTGATGTAGCGGACGCAGAACTTGTAGCCTTGCGAAACATAGGTGGCGACACCCTGCGCCGTCAGCTCGAAGTCGCAGTCGAAGCCGAGCATGCCCTGCGGCGCGGCGACGACGTTTCCGGACAATGCGCCTGACGCGGCTGGCGGCGCCGGCGCTGTCAGCACGGGAGCGCTCTTCAGCGCCCCACAGGCGCCCGACCAGAAATAGATATCGTTCAGCCCCGCATACCATTGGGCATTGCCGTTGATGGCCTGCCCTTGAACCGTCGCGATCACCACCAGCACGCTGCTCTTCTCGATCTGTCCGACAAGGGGCGCGCTGGAGTTGGGCTGACCGGAGCGCAGATTGAGTTCCGCAGCGGTGGTGACGGTTCCGATCGGTGCGTTCACCATGGCGTTCACCCTGCGTATTGCTTGCCGGATTGCGGCGCGGGTTGTTGTGGAGCGTTCGCTGGAGCGGGCTCGTAACGGCTCATGATGCCTTCGATGAAATCGGCGCCGGTGTAGCCGGCGGCGGCGAGGGCCATGATGGTCGAGGCGGTGATCGCGTGGATATTGGGGCTCATCACCAGCACCGCCAGCACGCCGGCGACGAAGCCGATCAACAGGCTGATCACCAGCCGTGAAAGCTGGAAGAGGTCGCCGATCGGCTGGTTGGTGGCCGAGGCCATGTCGTTGACCTTCTTGATGCCGACGATGATGCGGGCGCATTGCCCGACCGCGCCGGCGAGACCCGCCAGCAGGATGAGTTCGAGCCAATCGGTAACGGACATGATGGTTCCCCTTCCGAGCGCACCCGGTCAAACATACGCGAGAACACAGCGCAGACCCGAAGGTCAGCGCAAATGTAAGTGGAGGACGTTTGGAAGTAAATCATTGTGAATATTGCACCTCCCCTTTGTGGGAGGTGCGGACATTAAATCTCCCGGCAACAGCCGCCTTCGCGGGCGGCGTCGGAGACGCAGCGGCAGCGGTCGTGGAATTCCTGCGCGAGCTGGCCGAAATAGGCGTCCATCGCGGCGCGGGCGATCTGGTGGCGGGTGGTGCTCTTCTTGGCCGCGGCGATGCCGAGGGTTTCATATTCGCGCGCAGACAGCGCCACCATGATGCGATGCGGCTTCTCGCCCGGCTCGAGCGCGAAATGCTGCGGCGGCGGCTCGACATGCTGCGGCGGCGGCATAGGGGGCGGCGGCGCCTCGTACAGCCAGGCGAGCGGCTGCTTGACGGCGGAGGGAACGGCCGCGCCCTTGCGCGCGAGGAGATCGGCGGTGATCGGCGCAAATCGCGGCTGGCTCATGGCATCTCCCGGTTTCCGGTTTTACCGAAGAGACGATCCGTCGACCGGCGTCCGAACGGATGGGCGCGCCGTTCGCCCGCGCCGAAGAAGCCATGCAAACCCTCGCGCCGGTCGCTCACGCGCCGCTCGGGGCCGGTATAGACCGCGATGGGCTCGGGCGGGGCCGCATCTTCGTGTTCCTCGAAGAACGCCGGCGTGAACTCTTCAGTACCCTCTGGCGCCGGTTCTTCCGAAAGAGGCGTCAGCGCGCTGACCGCCAAATGTTCCGGCCGCGCCTGCGGTGTCAGCTGTACATCATGCGTCAGGCGCGACAGGCGGTCCTGCACATAGAGCCACAATTCGCGCATCTCGCGGGCGGAGGAGGATTTGGGCGCGGCCTCGCCCACCGTGCGCCCGTCCACCATGCTGGCGGCGAAATCGACGCGGTGGTGCAGCGTGACGGGCGCGACGGTTCCGTGCTGCGACAGCGCGACCGCCGCCTCGCCGGTGAGGCGCGCGCGCTGCGTGGCGCCGTTGACGACGAAGATCAGCGGCTTGCCGTGGCTCTCCGCGATATCGACTGTCGCGCCCACCGCGCGCAGATCGTGCGGGCTCGGCCGCGTCGGCACCACCACGAGATGGGCATGGGCGACGACCTGCGAGATCGACGCCGTGATGGCCGGCGGCGTGTCGATCACCGCCAGCCGCACGCCCGCGCGGCGCAATTGATCGAGCGTATCGCCCAGATCTGGGAGCGCGGTTTGTGCGAAGACGGGGGCTGCGGCGGCGCGCGCATTCCACCATTGCGACAGGCTGCCTTGCGGATCGGTATCGATCAGCGCGACCGGGCCGACGCCCGCCCGTTCGGCCTCCACGGCGAGATGGCCGGACAGGGTCGTTTTCCCCGAACCGCCCTTCTGGGATGCCAGAACCAGGACATGCATACGCTTCGACCCCGCATGGACAGGATCGTTGTAGCCCTCGCGCGTTGAAGCGCGCTGAAGAGCGGCGAGAGGTTTTGTTTCGAATTTGAAGCAATAACCACCCTCCCCTTGAGGGAGGGTCGATAATTTGCGGAGCAAATTTCGGGGAGGGGTTCAGGCCACTGGCCCTGAAGGGAACCCCTCCCCGAAAAATCCTTCGGATTTTCCGACCCTCCCTCAAGGGGAGGGTGGAATCATCGCATCCCCAATTGATCGAACAGGAATGCCAGTTCGTCCGCCTGCTGGCTGATGCGTTCGTCGAGCGAGCTGCCGATGCCGTGGCCGGAGGTTTTGCTGGTGCGCAGAAAGATCGGGTTCGCCGACGACGTCGCGGCCTGCAGCGCGGCGGTGAATTTGCGCGAATGCATCGGGTTGACGCGGCCGTCATTCGCGCCCGTCAGCATCAGCACCGCGGGATAGGCCGTGCCTTTGACTACGTGGTGATAGGGCGAATAGGCGTAGAGCGCGGCGAAATCGGCGGGGTCCTTCACCGTGCCGTATTCGGTGACGTTGAAGGCGCCGTTGGGATCGAGTTCGGAGCGCACCATGTCGTAGATGCCGACAGCGGAGACGACGGCGTGGGCGAGCGCGGGATGCTGCGTGATCTCCGCGCCCATCAGCAGCCCGCCGTTCGAGGCCGCCCATCAGCGCGAGCTTCTCGTGCGAGGTATAATGCTGGTCGATCAGATATTGGCCGGCGGCGGCGAAATCGTCGAACACGTTCTGCTTCTTGGTCAGCATGCCTTCCTGGTGCCAGCGCTCGCCATATTCCGAGCCGCCGCGGATATTGGCGATGGCGTAGATGCCGCCCTTGTCGAGCCACAGCCGCCGGAACGCGCCCGCGAAAGCCGGCGTCATGCTGATGCCGTAGCCGCCATAGCCGTAGAGCAGCGTGGGATTGGCGCCATCCAGCGCGGCGCCTTTCTTGATCAGGATCGTGACCGGAATCTTCGTGCCATCCTTGGAGGTCGCGAAGACGCGGCGCACTTCGGTGTCGGCGAACGAGATCGGCGAGACGGTTTTCAATGCGGTTTCCGTCGCTTTGCCCGTTTTCGGATTCCAGCTCGCGTAGTAGCGCGGGCGCAGATAGGTCGAGACGTCGAACAGGACATTGCCGTCCCGCAATTCCTCGATCTCGGAATTGGCAGCCACCTCAGGCAACGGCAACGAACCCTCCGCCTTGCCGTCCAGACCGAAGACGCGCACCTGGTTCGGCCCGCCGACGATGTCGCGCACGAACAGGCGGTCGTGGCTGAAGTTGAGATCGATTTCGTGTTCCTCCGCGCCGCCCGACACGATCGCGACATCGCTCTGCGGCACGATCACCGGCGCGGCCGCCAGGCCATCTTTCTGGAACGGCGGCTTCAGCTTGACGATCTTGCCGTTGGAGGAGTTTTGGCGCGAGATGCCGTAGATCGCACCATCCGGCCCGATCGTCGCGAACACGACATCGTCCGCATAGGCGCCGACTTGCACGGGCGCCACGCCTTCGCCGAGCACATAGAACGCCCAGACATTGCCGTCGCCGCGCTGGACCATCGCCATGATCGCGTTGCGATTGAAGCGGTTGTCGAGGAAGATCTCCGAGACGCGCTCCAATCCATCCTTCGCGCCCAGCACCAGCGCGTCGGTCTTGGCATCCGCGCCGAGGCGGTGGAAATAGACCTTCATATTGAAATGCCGGTCGGCTTCGGCGGCATCGTCGCCCGGATAGCGCGTGTACCAGAAGCCCTTGCCGTCCGCGGCCCAGGCCATGCTGCCGCCCGCCGTGGGGAATTGCACGCGCGGAATCGGCGTGTCGATCTCCTTGCCGCTGGCGACGTCGTAGATGTGCAGCGTGCCGTCCTCGCTGCCGTTTTTCGACAGCGACACGGCGAGCTTGGTGCCGTCGCCCGAGGGCACGAACCAGTCCATCGAGGTCAGGCCCTTGGCGTCGAGCGTGTTGGGATCGAGCACGACCCTGCGGCTGGCGGGATCGGCCTTGGCGTCGAGGGTGACGATCATCGGCTGCTGCTTCGCCGGATCGCTGTAGTAAGCGAACACGAGCTTGCCGCGCGCGGTAAGCCCCGAATAGGACGGCGAGGTCGCGCTGACGAGCTTCAGCAACTGCGCTTTCGCCGCCGCGCGCGACGGCAGCGCGTCCAGATAGGCGCGGGTGCGGACGTTTTGCGCATCGCTCCACGCCTGGACCTTGGGATCGGCCGCGTTCTCCAGCCAGCGATAGGGATCGGACACCTTCGTTCCGTGGATGATATCGACCGTGTTTCCGGCCGGCGTGACCGGCGGTGGCGGAACGGCTGCGATGGCGGACGCGGCGAAGGTGAGGGCGACGATGAAGAGCGTGACGGATTTCATGGGCGACCCCCGGCAAGTACCGGCGGGCAGGCTATCGGCGGGCGCGGAATGCCGCAAGTCCGGTCAGGGATCGAGCGCCAGCAGCGCGAAACTGGCCAGCCAATGCTCGCCCATATAGTCCCCCGCGACATGCGGCAGCGCGCTTTCCAGATGCGCCGCGATCGCGGCTTCGGCGCGCGCGTGCAGCGGGTCGCTTGCGGGCAACCCGTCCACGATGAGGCGCCAGCACCAGGCGCGGGAGAGATTGAGCCCGTCCAGATGCGCGATCTGCCCGTCGCTGCGGTCGCTGACGCGCGCCGGCGTGAAGAGCGTCGCGGGCTCGCCTTGCGCGGCGCGCGGCAGGTAGTTCGCGAACCATTCCGCGAATGCATTGGCGCCGAGTACGCCGCGCAGGCACGCGCCAACGACCAGCGCCGGCGACAGGAAATCGGACTGCGACGGCTCGCGCACGTCGCAATTGGCGTCACCGAGATACCAGGCTTTCGCCTTCTCGCCGCAGAACTCGGCGAAATCCGTATCGCCCTGCGCGGCGGCGTAGTCGCGCGCGAGGAGCAGCGCGAACGCCGTGTTGGAATGCAGTCCCATGCGCACGGGATAATCCGCCAGCGGCAGGAATTCGCGGAAGCGCGCGACGAACGCATCGGCCAGCGGCTTCAGCGCGGCAGCCCAGCGCTTGCCCTCCGCGCTGGTGTGGCGGATGAGTTCGCCTTGTAGCATCAACGCCCATGCCCAACCATAAGGCCGCTCGAAGCCCCGCGCGGACGGCCGCGCGAGATAGGCGACCTCGCCCGCGACTTTCTCGGGCGTGAACTGGTCGTCCAGCAGCGCGCGGATCGCGCCGGCTTCCGGCAGATCCGGAAAACGGCGCACAAGCCGCGCCAGCAGCCAGTGGCTGTGCGCGCAAGAATGCCAGTCGAAGCTGCCGTAGAAGATGGGATGGAGTTCGCGCGGGCCTTTCACGTCTTCCGGCCCCGTCAGCACATGGTCCATCTTGTTCGGCCATTCGCGCGTGACATGGCCGAGCGCGGTGCGCGCGAAATGCGAGGCAAGATCGGGGGTGAGCGGCATCGTGAACCTCAGAAGCGGAAGACAAGATAGTACATCAGCACAATGTTGCCGATAAGAAGCGGGATGGCGGTGGGGGCCTGCGCCTTGATGACGGCGTTGCGGTCCGGCAGGTCGAGCAGCGCGGCGGGCACGATATTGAAGTTTGCGGCCATCGGCGTGACCAGCGTGCCGCAATAGCCCGCGAGCATGCCGATGGCGCCCATGATGACGGGATCGCCATGGAATTTGTGCACGATCAGCGGCAGGCCGATGGCGGCGGTCATCACCGGGAACGCGGCAAAGGCATTGCCCATCACAATCGTGAACAGCGCCATGCCGATGCAGAACGCGGCCACCGCCTCGAACGGCTGGCCCAGCGGCAGATAATCCGTCGCCACATGGCCGACCGCCTTGCCGACACCGGCCAGCGCGAACACCGCGCCGAGCGATGCCAGCATCTGCGGCAGGATCGCGGCCCAGCCGATGGAGTCGGCGAGCCGCGTGCCCTCGGTCAGGGGCGCGGCGAGTGGAGGCCTGAGCCACAGCATCGATATCGCGAGCGACAGCACCACGCCGATGCCGAGGAAGACCAGCGTGATCTGCTTGGGATCGAAGAGCGGCGACTGCTTGAGGAAGAGTGTGCCGGCGAGCGCCGTTGCCGGAATGACGAGCGCCGGCGCGAACAGCCAGTTGCCGCGTTTGGCGGCGCTGGCGCGGCGCTCCTCCGGCGTGGTGGTCGCGGGCTTGCCGTGGCCGAGCAGCTTGAATCCGCCGAGCGCGACCAGCGCCAGCACGAGCACGCCGTTTCCGATGTCGCCGATATACGAGCCGAACAGGAAACTCACCGCCATCAATCCCCAGAACGCGGCGCTGCCGAAGCGCTTCGGATTGGTCGCGTCCAGCGCGCTCGTCATGGCGAAGGCGGCGAAGATGGCGCCGGCGAGGATGTAGAGTTGCGTGAGCCCGATCATTCGGGCTTCTCCGCGCGCAATTTGCGGTCGAAGAGCAGGATGCGAGCGCCGTGGATCACAAATGCGAGGATCGCCGTCGGGATCGCCCAGAGGGAAATCTCCAGGGGCTGGGCGAAGACGCCGTTCTGCTCCAGGAAGCCCTTGATCAGAAGCACGGGGCTCATGGCCAGGAAGATGTCTTCGGCGAAGAACGCGCCGACATTGTCGGTCGCCGCCGCCATCGCGCGGATGCGGTAACGAACGTTATCCGTGAGCGCGCCCGCTTCGGTTTCCGCCGCGCCCTCCGCCATCGGCGCGATCAGGGGGCGCACCATCTGCGCGGTGCCGCCTGTCGCGGTGGCGAGGCCGATGGCGGCCATGATCTGGCGGAACGCGAGATAGACCAGCAGCAGCCGCCCCGCCGTGGCGCCGCGCAACCTGCCGATCAGCGTCCGTGCGCGCTCCTGCAGACCGCTGCGTTCGAGCAGGCCGATGGCCGGCAGCACGATGAACACGATACTGACGAAGCGGTTGTCGTTGAACGCCTTGCCGAATGCCGCGAGGATCTGGAGCGGACCCAGATGCGCGGCCAGACCCGTTACCAGCGCCGCGGCGGCGATGACGAGCAGGGGATTGAGCCGGATCGCGAACCCGATGACGACGACCGCGATGCCCAGCAAGGTCCACATCGGCGCCGTTACCAGATATGCACGCGGTCCTGGGGCGCGGTATAGAGCTTGTCGCCCGGCTTGACGCCGAACGCGGCATACCAGGCGTCGATGTTGCGCACCACGCCGTTGACGCGGAACTGCCGCGGGCTGTGCGGATCGCTCACCACCTGGCGCTTGACGTAGTCGTCGGTCACCTTGCCGCGCCAGGCCTGTGCCCAGCCGAGGAAGACGCGCTGGTCGCCGGTCAGCCCGTCAATCACCGGCGCGGGCTTGCCGTGCAGCGAGGCATGATAGGCGTCGAGCGCGAGCGTCAGTCCGCCGAGATCGGCGATGTTCTCGCCCATGGTGAGGTCGCCCTGGACGTGGACATTGGGTTCGCCGGCGAGCGGCTGGAACAGCGAATATTGCGCGCCGAGGCGATGGGCGCGCGCCTCGAACTTGGCCGCGTCGTCTTTCGTCCACCAGTCGCGCAGCGCGCCCTCGGCGTCGATCTTGCGGCCTTCGTCGTCGAAACCGTGAGTCAGCTCGTGGCCGATCACGCCGCCAATGGCGCCGTAGTTGATCGCGGGATCCGCGTTGGCGTCGAACATGGGAGCCTGCAGGATGCCGGCGGGGAACACGATGTCGCGCAAGCTGCCGTTATAGGCATCGTTGGTTTGCGGCGTCATGCCCCAATCCAGCTTGTCGACAGGGCCGGCGTAGCGCGCGGTCTGGAACGCCCAATCGGCGGCGGCGGAGCGGCGCACGTCGCCGACGACGTCGTCATCCGTGATGACGAGTTTGGAATAATCGCGCGGGTGATCGGGATAGCCGACCTTGATCGTGTAGGTGTCCAGCTTCTTGATCGCCTCCTGCTTGGTGGCGGGGCTCATCCAGTCCAGCTTCTCCAGCCGCGCGCGATAGGCGTCGAGCAGATTGTGCACCAGCGCCTCGATCTTAGCTTTGGCGTCGGGGCCGAAATATTTGGCGGTGTAGAGCTGGCCCGCGCCAAAGCCCATCGTGCCGAAACTGCCGAAGCCGTTGCCGGCGAGAAAGTCCCCACCCGCCACGGCGGTCACGCCGCGCTTCCAGCGCACGCGTTCCTGCGCCTGGCCTTGCAGCGTCTTGTCGAACATCTCGAAATAGGCGTCGGCGAAGGGCTTGGAGAGATAAGGCGCGGCGTTGCTCGCGATATGCGCGGCCTGCCAGGCCTGGATGGTCGCAACGGGCGTCGCGGCATAGAGCGCGGCGAGTTTGGGGAACGCGGTGTTCTCCGCCACGATCACGCGCGGCACGGCGCCGAGACCGGCCTCCGCGAAGAAGCCCTTCCAGTTGAATTGCGGCGCGGCGGCCTGCAACTGCGCCAGCGTCATCGGATTGTAGGTCGCGACCGGATCGCGATCCTGCACCTTGGTCCAGCTGGCAGCCGCGATCTTCGTCTCGAAATCCACCACGTCTTTCGCGCGCGTATCGGCATCGGGCCAACCGATCAGGTGCAGCAATTGCGCGGTGTAGGCGAGATAGGCGGCCTTCTGCTTGGCGAAGTCCGGCTTGAGGTAATAGTCGCGATCCGGAAGGCCGAGGCCTGCTTCGCCGACATAGACGGCGTAATGGTTGGGATCCTTCAGGTCGACATCGATGCCCGTTGCGAACAGGCCGGTTTCGAAATCGGAATTGGAGCGGCCCATCAATGCGGCCTGCGCATCGCGCGTGTTGGCGGCGCGCACGGCGGCGAGCAACGGCTCGATCGGCTTGGCGCCCAGCGCATTGGCGCGCGCCTCGTCCATGAACGCCTTGTAGAACGCGCCCACCTTGCCTTCGAGATCGGAGGGCTGATGCGGCGCCTTGGCGGCGGCCTGCTCCATGATCGTGTGAAGCCGGCCTTCGGTGCGGTCCGTCATTTCGAGGCGCAGGCTGACGGCCGGCTTGTCGGACGGAATCGCGGTCTTGTCGAGCCAGGCGCCATTGGCGTAGCGGAAGAAGTCGTCGCCCGGCCTGGTCGCCTTGTCCATGCCGGCAGTGTCGAGCCCCCAGGCGCCATATTGCGGCGCCTCCGCCGCGATCGCCGCACAGGCAATCGCGGCCGCACCCAGCAGCATCCAACCTTTACGCATGATCCACTCCCCTCACCGAACCGCCGGGAGAGTGCGATGGGGATGTTTCG
>DATATK010000185.1:0-2902 GCA_036268825.1 Rhizomicrobium sp.
AGCCGGGCGGCGACATCGGGGGGAATCCGGGGGGCTCTAGTTCTGGCGGATCATCGCAGCCTAGGTGACGAAGCACATCTCGCCATCCGCACTGCATACGCAGCCTTCTTCAGTGCATTGGCGACCGTTTCACGGCCCGAAGGACCTGATCGAGTTCGCCATTGCGTGCCCGCTAGCCTACAGCGACGCGTGCCGCTCTGTTGATGTGGCCACGCTAATCTGCGCTTTGGATCATTGGTAGACATGCCGCAATGGCGGACGTAGCCACAATCAGGGCCGATGTCAGTTTTGGATCAAAAGCGGGCATTCTGCGATGTCCGGTGCATGTCCGGCTTACCCGCGAATGCCGACATTGACGGGCGCGCTTGGAATGTCCGCTTTGTGCCAGAGGCGGACATGTTGGCTCACGCGGTTGCCTTCTGCTGTAACCGGGCGATGCGTTCGTCGTACTCGGGCTGACCGGCTCTAATTGGCGCAATGAAGTGACCTTCGGGCCCTCCAACTTCTTTCATTCGTTCGGCCCATCGACGCGCATCGTCGCGCCGCCCAAGCGCCATTGTGCAGCAGCACAGCACCTCGAACGTCGGACCGAACGCGGGACGCAACGCCAGCGCCCGGTTCGCGCTCTCGAGCGCGCTATCCAGCAGATCGCTGAGCAGTTCGGCGTAGGCCAGCAGGATGTGCCACGCGACGTTCTGCGGATCATTCGGGTTAAGCATGAGACCGTGCCGCAATGGCGCGACAGCGCGACCTGCATCGCCATCGAATAGCCGCGCCATTCCAAGCACGAGATGGCCGAGCGCGAAACTCGGATTGAGATCGATTGCACTCTGTGCCGCGAGCGCGCCGGTGTTGGCGGAACCTGTGTAGCAGCTCACGATGGCGAAAGAGTAATGCGCATATGGGTCGCGCGGGTCGAGCGCGACCGCGCGCGTCGCGGCCTGCGCGCCCTCGCCCCCATCGGCGACGACATCGTCGCTCCACCCATACGCGATGATGCCGGCGCTGACCCGGCCGAGCCAGGCATGCGCCTCCGAGAGGTCCGGATCGGCTGTACAGGCGCGGCGGAAAAGGTCGCGCGCGGCGCGATGCCTTTCACGGGCCATCTTGTGGAAATGCCACATCCCCTGCCGCACCAAGTCCCACGCCGTTATATTGCCGGTGTGGCGCACGATCGCCAGGCGGGACTCGCTCTTGAGAAGCTCAGGCTCGATCGCGGCAACCACACGCTCGGCAATCTCGTCTTGAATGGCGAACACGTCGGCCATCGCGAGGTCGTAGCGTTCGGCCCACAAGTGCGCGCCGTCACTAGTATCGATCAGTTGCGCCGAGATGCGCAGCCGCTCGCCGAAATGGCGCACGTTGCCATGCAGCGCATAGCGCGCGGCGAGCTGATCGACTGCCTTGTCCCGAAGCGCGAAGGCAGAGCCGCGGACAACAACACGAAACCAACGATAGCGCGCGAGCGCCGTGATGATGTCGTCGGTGATGCCGTCGGCCAGGTACTCCTTGCCAGGCACTTCGCTGACGATGCCGAACGGCAGCACCGCGATCAGCGGCCGCACATCGCCGGCATCGGCGCTTTCAGTCGGCGTATCCGCGCCCGACACCGCGCCGGCGAACCGGTAACCAACACGCGGGACCGTCGCGACCCAGGCGTCGCCATCGTTGGCCGGGCCGAGAAGCTTACGCAACGCGGCGATCTGGACCGACAAGTTGCTTTCCTCGACGGCAGTCCCAGGCCACGCCGCATCCATTAGCGCGGTCTTTGAGACGGGCTCGCCGGGCGCACGCAGCAGCGCGGCAAGCAGGCGAACGCCTTTCTGGTTGACCGGCATTGGTCGTCCGTCGCGCAGCAGCACGCCGCGCACGGGTTCGAACACGAAGGGACCGAAGGCAAGCCGCTGCATGAGGCAAGCGTAGCGCGGCGCCCGTACGCTGCGTAGCTGCCACTCGCAACAATTCGGAACTTTTCGGAGCGCATTCCGCGACATTTTGCGCAGCCGACGGCATCCTCCTGTCATTCGATCAGACCAATGGAGAGAACAATGAGCAACTCAAGTGCAATGAAGCCATCCGCCAAAATCAGCCGCGTGGGGATGGTGGTGAAGGAGGCGCCGGAACACCGGGTCCAGCAGGGATCGGACTACCGGGCTGGCGTCAGCGCCGAGACCACTGGGTCACAGGTGATCTGGCTCGGCCTGATGGCGCTGCCGCCGGGCGGCCGCACGAAGGCGCATGTGCACGAGCACCACGAGACCGCATTGTACATGATGAGCGGCGACGTGCTGGAGCTTTGGACCGGGGATGAGCTTGAGCACTGCGAGGCTGTCCGGCCGGGCGACTTCGTCTACATCCCGGCAAACGTGTTGCATGTCGCGGTCAATCGAGGCGCAGCACCTGCTATCTTCGTCGGGTCGCGCAACGAGGCGACCGCGCAGGAGTGCATGATAGTGCATCCCGAGATGGACGCACGGGTGCCCTAATTCCGCGAGCGACTCTGCGACCCACTCAGTCGAGGTCCGCTTTGGGTCAAAAGCGGACTTTCTGCGATGTCCGGTGCATGCCCGCTTTACCCGCGCAAGCCGACATTGATAGGCGCGGATGGAGTGTCCGCTTTATACCAATAAGGGACATCAGGACCGGCTGAGCCGGCGGGCATTTGCGGCGACGCGTTTGCGATAGCGGGCCATGACTTTGGCATTTGACCCGCCGATCGCAAGTGTAACGGCCGCGCCGTACGCTTCGCTGACTTTCTCGTTGGTCATGCGGGCCGCCTCGCGGCGAGCGGAGGCTCCGCCTGACGCCAGCTTCATCATGCGAAGCGCGATGACGCGATTGGATTCCATTGCGAGCATCCAGGCCGAAAACCACGGAAACATTAAAGGTCCCCATCGCGCCT
>DATATK010000186.1:0-1629 GCA_036268825.1 Rhizomicrobium sp.
CTCGGACGCTGGCCACTCGGATAACCGCATTTCCTGCGTGGTTGACCGTGGCGCGCTGGCTGGAGCAGCCCGCCGTGACACGGGGCCTCGAAATTCCGGCCCGGATCGCGGCTTAAGGGCGGGAACCCGCTTCCGGCTTTCCGCATTTGATGAGTAGGCTGGGACCTCCCGTTTGGGCGGGTGCCGTATTTCCAGGGCACGACATGCTTGCAACTGTTCTGAAATCCGTCGTCCGCAAGGGTTCGCTGACGCTCATCTATGCCAATGGCCGCAGCGAGACTCTCGGCGCCGGGGAGCCGCACGCCGCGGTCCGCTTCCAGGACCGCCGCGGGCCGCTGGAGTTGGCGCTGAAGCCGGAGCTCCGGCTTGGCGAGCTTTACATGGACGGCCGTCTCACAGTGGAGAACGGCGATATCGCCGATCTTCTGAGCTTTCTTCAGATGAACCTCGGCCGCACCGAAACGCCAGGCGCGTTTCTCGGTATGCATCGCGTGTTGCGCCGGCTGGCCCATCCTTTCGTGCAATGGAACGGCAGACGCCGCGCGCGCAAGAATATCCATCACCATTACGATCTGTCCGGCCGCCTCTACGACGTGTTTCTTGATCGCGACAAGCAATATTCCTGCGCCTATTTCTCCGCACCCGGCGAGACGCTCGACGAAGCGCAGATTGGCAAGAGGCGCCACATCGCCGCCAAGCTTTATCTCAACAAACCGGGCCTCAACGTGCTCGACATCGGTTCGGGCTGGGGCGGCCTCGCGCTTGATCTCGCACGCGATGGCGGCGCCAATGTTCTGGGCGTCACCCTGTCCGATGAGCAGCTTGCCGTCGCCAGCAGCCGCGCGAAGACCTGCGAGCTGGCCGATCGTTGCAGGTTCGAGTTGCGCGATTATCGCGCCCTCACCGGCACGTTCGACCGCATCGTCTCCGTTGGCATGTTCGAGCATGTGGGCGCGCCGCAATATCCCGCCTTCTTCGCCAAGGTGAACGATCTTCTGGCGGATGACGGCGTGGCAGTGTTGCACACCATCGGCCGCACGGATGGGCCCGGCGGCACCAATCCGTGGATCGCGAAATATATTTTCCCCGGTGGTTACACGCCCGCTCTGTCGGAAATCGTGCCGGTGATCGAGCGGGCCGGTCTCATCGTCACCGATGTCGAAGTCTTGCGCCTGCACTACGCTGAGACGCTGAAGGAATGGCGTACGCGCTTCAAGGCGCGCTGGGACGATGTCGCCAAACTCTACGACGAGCGCTTCTGCCGCATGTGGGAGTTTTATCTCGCCGGCGCCGAGATGGGCTTCCGCCACGAAGGGCTCGTGGTGTTCCAGGTGCAGATGACAAAGCGCATCGATACGCTGCCGATCACCCGCGACTATATGTTCGAGGCCGAGCGCACCATGAAGTTCGCCGGCACCGCAGAAATGCCCAAGCCCAAACGCGTGGCCTGACTCTTGTTGTCATCCCGGAAACGCGCCCCAGCGCGTTATCCGGGAACCACGGTGAATGTTTCTGCGTGGATCCCGGCTCTCGCTGATGCTCGGCCGGGATGACAATCTTGTTTGATCGGTAATAAGCTTGTTAGCAACGACTCACCCGCCCTTGCGGAGTGAGTGCTTCGCCGCTTGA
>DATATK010000187.1:0-2135 GCA_036268825.1 Rhizomicrobium sp.
AGTTCGGCACCATCGAATACGCCGAACCACAGCAGCGGCACGCGGCGATCTGGCGGCATCAGCGGCTGAAGCTTCTTCTCCAGCGCATAGCCCATCTCGTAACTGAAATAGCCCGCGACGTGACGACCGTCGCGCAGCGCCGCCTCGATGCGCGCCAGCGCCGGTGCGACCTCGGCGATGGTGTGCGCCTGGACGATCTCGCGCGGCGCCACATAGCGGCGCAGCGCTCCGGCGCGGGCATCGTCGAGGATGATTTCCATCGCCGCCTTCTCGCGCGTCACCGGTCCGTCCGCAATTGCGGCAAAATCATGCCGGATATCCCGATAAAGTGAACGAACCGGGGACACTTGATCGGGGCCGAAACATCCCCACATTCTACTCAGACAGCGGTGCCACAACGGGCCGCAGAGAATTCCCGGCGCAAGCCGGCAAAGCCGCTCAGGGAGGGCTTTGGCGATGAACAGAAATACCTATTTCAACAGCCCCTTCTTGCTCGGATTCGAGCATCTTGAGCGGCTTCTCGAGCGCACCGCGAAGGCGGCGGGCGACGGCTATCCTCCCTATAACATTGAGGAAATAAGTCCCGAGGCGCTGAAGATCACGCTGGCGGTGGCCGGTTTCAGCCGCGAGGAATTGAGCGTCACGGTGGAAGAAAATCAGCTGGTGATCCGCGGCAAGCAATCCGAAAGCACGGACAAAGCGTTTCTACATAGAGGCATCGCGGCACGCCAGTTTCAGCGGGCGTTCGTTCTTGCCGAAGGTATCGACGTTACGGCAGCGGAACTGGAGAACGGACTTCTATCGATCAGGCTGGCCAGGCCCAAAGTGGAGAACAAGGTCCGCACGATCGAAATTACATCAAGCGGTTCACCGAGAAGGGCGTAACCGAGAAGGAGAGCGCGATGAGCGACAGGAATGAGATTTTCGATATTGAAGAGATGCAGGGCGTGAACCCCAATCGCATCGCCTACATCAAGCCGACCAATCTGGCCGATGCCAAGGCGCAGGGAATCGTGCCGGCGGGCATCAAGCTGCCGGAAGGCATCAAGCTCTATGTGCTGCATGCCGTCGATGGCAGCGTGCTTGGCTTCACCGATGCATGGGACAGCGCCTATGGCGCGGCCGTGCAGAACCAACTGACTCCGGTGTCCGTACACTGAGCGCCGGAACGAGACGGACGAAAAAAGGCCGGAGGAAACTCCGGCCTTTTTGTTTGGAATGTTGGGCAGGCTACGCCGCGTGCGAGTGGGCGCCGCCATTGGTGGGTTCGGTGAGCAGCGCGTAGAGCACTTCCGGCTTGGACGCCGCGCGCAGCTTTTCGCAGGTCTGCTTGTTGCGCAGCAGCCGCGACACGCGCGCCAGCGCCTTCAGGTGATCGGCGCCCGCGTCTTCCGGCGCGAGCAGAAGGAAAATGAGATCCACCGGCTGATCGTCAACCGCTTCATAGGCGATCGGCGTTTCGAGGCGCGCGAAAAGGCCGACGATCTTCGGCAAACCGGCGAGGCGGCCGTGCGGAATGGCGATGCCCTGCCCCATGCCGGTCGAGCCCAGGCGCTCACGCTCGATCAGCGTCTCGAAAATGCGCCGTTCCGGCAGCCCGGTGACATGGGCCGCGCGCTCGGCCAATTCCTGGAGAAGCTGCTTCTTGCTCTGCGCTTTCAGCGACGCGACAACAGCTTCCGGCGTGAGCAAATCTGAAATTTCCATGGGAGCCTTCTTGTGCAATTCAGGCCGGCTGGCCTTTGGGCGCTCTGTTCTTGTCGTGATGATTCTTCAGCTTGCGCTTGTAGCGGCGGAGCTGTTTTTCCAAGCGCTCGAGGCTTGAGTCGAAAGCAAGATACGCATCTTTCCCATCTCCCTCTCCCTTCATCACGGCACCGGTGTCGAGGTGAACCGTTACGTCCGCGCGAAAGAACGGCCCATCGTGCGAAAAGACAACATGCGCATCCGCGCCGCCGTCAAAGTGTTTCAATACCGCTGTTTCGAGGCGCCCGCGCACCTCTTCCGGGAGTGCCGCACCGATCTCAACCTGCTTCCCTGACACCCGGACTTTCATGGTCTGTAAACGCGCAGACTATGCACTCGGTTCGCAACATTTATCGCTTTCCGAGCATGACCCGTTTGCAAAAGGCGGC
>DATATK010000188.1:0-56191 GCA_036268825.1 Rhizomicrobium sp.
ACCACCCCCTCACCCCGGCCCTCTCCCCGCTATGCGGGGGCGAGGGAGTTGTTTGGCACAGGTGCAGGCTCCACCTGCTTGATCGGGTGGCACCAGAAGCGGTCGTCGTCCGCGTAGTCCGGGAACATGCCCCGCAATTTCGGCAGCACCTTGTCCGCGAACAATTTGGTCGAATACATGCACTTCTCCTTCGGCATGTTCCCGACATGCATCAGGCAGAAGATGTTGCCGACATGGAGCGTCTTGATCAGGTCTTCCATGCGCTGGCGCACGGTCTCCGGCGAACCCGCGATGACATGGCCGCCTTCGATCAACTCCTTCCAGGTGATGTTCGCGTAACCCTTCGGCGGCGCGTATTGCGACAGCGCGCCGGACTGGATCGTCTTGATCGTGCGATAGCCCGGCGCATCGGCGAAGCCCGGATAGACGTGCAGGCAGCGATTGTAGAAATAGCTGACATGCTCGCTATAGAGCCGCTCGGCCTCTTCGTCCGTGTCGGCAACACAGATCGTCTGCGCGAAACCGGCGCGGTAGGGCGAATTGTCCGGGCAGCCGCGCTCGGAAACGCGCTTCCAGTAGCCGTCCATCAGCGCCTTGGCGCGGATATAGCCGCTGAACGAGAGATACGAGTACGAATAGGTGTTGTCGATGCAGAAATCGTAGGTCTCGACCGAGCCGCCGCCGGGAATGTGGATCGGGGGATGTGGTTTCTGGATCGGGCGCGGCCAGATGTTCACATGGCGCAGCTTGGTGTAACGCCCGTTCCACGCGAACACGTCCGGATCGGTCCACGCCTTGATGATGAGGTCGTGCGCCTCCTGGTATTTCTCACGCGTCAGCGCCGGAATCTGGCCGTAGCAATAGTTCGTATCCATCGAGGTGCCGACCGGAAAGCCCGCGATCAGCCGCCCGCCCGAGATGCAGTCCAGCATCGCGAACTCCTCGGCGACGCGCACCGGCGGATTGTAGAGCGCGATGGAATTGCCGAGCACGACGAGCCCCACATCCGTCGTGCGCCGCGCCAGCGCCGCCGCGATCAGGTTGGGAGACGGCATGATGCCATAGCCGTTCTGGTGATGCTCATTCACCCCGATCGCATCGAAGCCGACCGTGGCGGCATATTCGAGCAGGTCCAGATAGGTGTTGTAGACCTCGTGGCTCTTCACCGGATCGAAAAGGCGCGAGTCGATATCGACCCAGACCGAATGGTTGGTCTCCCGGAAATCGTCCGGCAGATACGGCCACGGCATCAGATTGAACCAGGTGAATTTCATGGCGCGATCCCCAATTCCTGCAGCGCGAATTCGCTCGCGCTCTTGTAGTCGGCCTTGCCGTTGGGCGCGCGCAGGTTCACGCCCGACACCAGGATGCGCTTGGGCGTCTTGTAGCCGGCGAGCTGCGTGCGCACGTGCTCGCGCAAGGATTGCTCGTCGAATTCGCCGCCCTCGGATAGCGTCACCACGCCGGTGATCGCTTGGCCCCATTTCTCGTCCGGCACGCCCAGCACCAGCGCGTCCTCGATGGCGGGATGCGTCTTCAGCGCTTCCTCGACCTCTTCGGGGAAGACCTTTTCGCCCGCGGTGTTGATGCAGTTGTTGCCGCGGCCCAGCAACGTGATCGCGCCGTTCTCGTCCACGCGGGCGTGGTCGCCGGGGATGGAGTAACGCACGTTCCCGATGGTGCGGAAGGTGCGCGCGGTCTTTTCCGGATCCTTGTAGTAGCCCGACGGCAACGGGCCGCCGAGCGCGACGAGGCCTGATTTGCCACTGCCCGGCGCGATGGGCTTGTCGTTCTCGTCGATCACGATGGTGTTTTCGAGAAGCTGGAACGCGGCGGTCTGCGCCTCGCCGTCCTTGGTCATCACCGATGCGCCCATGCCCATCGCCTCAGTCGAGGCGAAACTGTCCGCTAGCGAAAGCTGCGGCATGTGCTTCAAGAGACCGCGCTTGACCTCCACGCTCCACATCGCGCCCGACGACGTCATCGTCATCATGCTCGAAAGATCGTAGCGGCCGGGCTCTTCGTCCAGCGCGCGCAAGAGCGGTTTGGCGAACGGATCGCCGACGATGGAAACGCCCTGCACGCGGTTCTTCTCCACCGCCGTCCAGATTGCATCGGGATCGAGCGACAGATTGTCCACGGTCACGACCGTTCCGCCCGAGAGCATGCAGGTGATGGCGGAGATGAAACCCGTGCCGTGCATCAGCGGGCAGGCGGGGAGCGAAACCGGCCCCTGCCCCACCGCCTTCAGCGCCGCGCCCCAGCCTTCGAGGCTTTGCGGACGGACGCCGAGCGTGCGCTCCAGCCGGTTGTGCCACAGCGTGCACAGATCGCCGGTCTTCCACATCACGCCCTTGGGCATGCCCGTCGTGCCGCCAGTGTAGATGAACAGCATATCGTCCGGCGAGCGCTTGATGTCGAGCGGCGCGCCATCGCCATCGGTGGCGAGCGCTTCGTAGTCTTCTGCGAAATCGGAAATGTCGCCGTCGCCGACTTCGATGAAGGTTTTGATATTCGGAAGCGCGCCGCGGATCTGCTCCACCGTGTCGCGGAATTCGCTGCCGTAGATCAGCGACACGGCGTCGGAATTGTCGAGGATGTAGCGCACCTCCTCCGCCTTGTAGCGATAGTTCACGTTCACGTGCACCAGCCGCGCGAGGAACGTGGCGCCGACGGCCTCGGTATAGGACGTGCCGTTGCGCATGTAGAACGCGACCTTGTCGCCGGGCCTCGCGCCGCGCGCGATCAGCCCGCGCGCCAGGTTGTTCATCCGCGCGCGTGCGTCACCCCAGCCGATGCGCCGCTCGCCATGCACGAAAGCGGGCGCCTCGGGGCGCGCCGCGCCCGCGACGGCATCGAGGATATCGCCGTAGTTCCAGTTCATCTCAACTCCCGCAGTTTTTTATAGCTTTGCGCCACTATCCCGCCTTCGCGCGGTTTTGGCGAGTCGGAAGTACCTACCCTCCCCTTGAGGGAGGGTCGACAATTTGCTTCGCGCAGCGGAGCAAATTTCGGGAAGGGGCTCATTCAGAGGCCGTTGAATGAGCCCCTTCCCGAAATCTGCGAAGTGCAGATTTCGACCCTCCCTCAAGGGGAGGGTAAAATAGTGGCACTCATACCCGTGGCGCCGGTTTCATCCACCGACCACAGCGCGTTCGCACTTGCACACAAAGTCAGCGGGCGCCCCTCGAAATGGGGCTTGCGTGCGCGGAACGAGAACCGCGCCGGCCGGGCGCCGTGGCGCAGCGCCAGGTCCATCAGCAGCATCGCCGTGTATGGCCCCTGCACCACGAGGCCGGGATAGCCCTCGACGTCGCGCGCATAGTCGCGGTCGTAATGAATGCGATGCGCGTTGAACGTGAGCGCGGAGAAGCGGAACAGTTGTGTGATGTCCGGCACGAGCATGCGGTTGTGCTCGGGCGTAGGCATGGGCTTCTCCGCCACCGGCTTCGCGGCCTCGCCGGACGGCGCGCCGCGGAACACGACATCCTGCTCCTCGCGAATTGCGATGCGTCCGCCGCTCGCAACCTCATGATGCACGGTCAGAAAGATCATCTCACCCGACGCGCCGGTCTTGGCCTCGATCCCCGCGATCGTCGACCGCCGCGTGATCGCTGCTCCCACTTGTATCGGTGCGACAAACGCAATCCGGCCCCCGGCCCACATTCGCCGCGGCAGCGCGATGGGCGGCAAAAAGCCGCCGCGTTTGGGATGCCCGTCGCTATCGATCTCCGATTGCCGCGCGCGATTGAGAAAATAGAGCCAATGCCCCAACGGCGGCACTTCGCCTTCCGGCCACGGCGGCGTCTCATGATCGAGCAACGCTGCGAGGCCCGCGAGCGGCACCGGCGACGCGATGTCTTCGGTGGTTTCGGTGCGCCCGATCCAGCTCTGGAGGTTTGGCATGCTCTCCATCACACCCTCGCTGTCATCCCCGGCCGAGCGAAGCGAGGGGAAGGGGACCCAGGCAGAACGATCAGCACCGGTATCGTTCGCTCCACCTGGGTCCCCTTCCCTCGCGCTACGCGCTCGCCGGGGATGACAATGGGAGTATGTGGATAGAACAAGCGAGCCTCTTTCAAAACGACTTCGGCAGGCCCAGCACATGGGTCGCCACATGGCTGAGGATCAAATTGGTCGAGATCGGGGCCACCTGGTAGAGCCGCGCCTCGCGGAATTTGCGTTCGATGTCGAATTCTTCCGCGAAGCCGAAGCCGCCATGGGTCTGCACGCACATATCCGCCGCGAACCACGACGCTTCGGATGCGATCAGCTTGGCCATGTTGGCCTCCGTGCCGCAGGGCTCTTGTGCGTCGAACAGCGCCGCCGCCTTCGCCACCATCTCCGCTGCGGCCGACACGTTCACATAGGCCCGCGCGATGGGGAATTGCACGCCCTGGTTCTCGCCGATGGGGCGGCCGAAGACCTCGCGGTCTTTCGCATAGGAAGAGGCGCGGTCGATGAAGAAGCGGCCGTCGCCGATGCATTCGCTCGCGATCAGGATGCGCTCGGCATTCATGCCGTCGAGAATGTAGCGAAAGCCCTTGCCCTCCTCGCCGATCAGGTTCGCCGCCGGCACGGCAAGATCGTCGAAGAACAATTCCGTCGTCGCGTGGTTGATCATGGTGCGGATCGGCCGCACGGTGAGGCCCTTGCCCACGGCATCGCGCAGATCCACCAGCAGCACGCTCATCCCGTCCGTCGGCTTGGCGGCATCCTCGCGCGGCGTGGTGCGCACCAGCAGCACCATCAGGTCGGAATGCTCCACCCGGCTGATCCAGATCTTCTGGCCGTTGATGATGTAACGGTCGCCGTCCTTGCGCGCGAAAGTGCGGATGCGCGTCGTATCCGTGCCGCTCGCCGGCTCGGTGACGCCGAACGCCTGCAGCCGCAACGCGCCCGACGCGATCTTCGGCAGATACTCCGCCTTCTGTGCCGCGCTGCCGTGGCGCAGGATCGTGCCCATCGTGTACATCTGCGCATGCGCCGCGCCGCCGTTGCAGCCCGAACGGTGGATTTCCTCCAGCACGGCGCAGGCCGCCCCCAGCCCGAGGCCCGAACCGCCGAACTCCTCCGGGATCAAGACGCCGAGGAAGCCCTCGCGCGTCAGCGTGCTGACGAATTCGGTGGGATATTCCCGCGCCCGGTCCAGCCCGCGCCAATATTCGCCGGGGAACGCCGCGCAGAGCTTGCGCACCGAGGCGCGGATTTCCGGAAAGGAAGGATTGCGTTCTGGAGTCATGGAGGCAGGATAGCGGCAAATGACATTCCAGCCGAATCTTCAATCCCTCAACGCCCACCGCGTGCCGCAATGGTATGACGACGCCAAATTCGGCATCTTCGTCCATTGGGGCCTGTTCTCGATCCCCGGTTTCGCCAGCCGCTCCGGCTCGATCTCCGACGCCTTCCGCGACCGCTACGACACGGCCGTCGCCCACACGCCCTATACCGAATGGTACTGGAACGCGATCCGCGTGCCCGAGAGCGAGAGCGCGGCGCATCACCGCGAGGCCTGGGGCGACGCACCTTACGAAAACTTCCGCGAGCCTTTCCTGAAGGGGCTGGAGCAATGGCGGCCGGACAAATGGGCCGATCTCTTCGCGGCTTCGGGCGCGCGCTATGTCGTGCTCGTCACCAAGCATCACGACGGCTTCTGCCTGTGGCCCAGTACGGTGCGCAATCCGCATCAGGAAAACTGGACCAGCCCGCGCGACATCGTGGGCGAGCTCGGCGCGGCGGTGCGGGCGCGCGGCCTGAAATTCGGACTCTATTATTCCGGCGGCATCGACTGGACGTTCAACCGCGAACCGATGCGCACGCTGGGCGATTTCATGGCCGGCGTGCCCGGCGGCGACTATCCCGCCTATGCCGAGGCGCAGACGCGCGAATTGATCGATCGTTACAGGCCCAGCGTGCTGTGGAACGACATCTCCTGGCCGACGGCGCTGGGCCCGGAATTGCAGCTCTTCGCCGACTATTACAACGCCATCCCGGACGGCGTGTTGAACGACCGCTGGCTGCCGATGACGCCGGAGCGCGAGGCGCTGCGCACGCCCGCGGTGCGCGCCGGACTCGACGCCTATCTGAAGGAGCGCATGAAAAATGCGCCGAGCAAGGGCATCATTCCCGAGCTGCCGCCGCATTGCGATTTCCGTACGCCGGAATATGCGCGCTTCGACACGATCTCGGAAAAGAAGTGGGAAGCGACGCGCGGCATGAGCCATTCCTTCGGCTTCAACCGCCGCGACACGGATGCGGATTACGAGAGCGTCGAGTCATTGGTGCACGGTTTCATCGACGCGGTGTCGAAGAACGGCAACCTGCTCCTCAATGTCGGCCCACGCGGCGAGGATGCGCAGATCCCGGCCGAACAGGTCGCGCGGCTCCAAGGCTTCGGCGCCTGGGCGAAGGCGAACGGGGACGGCATCTACGGCACGCGCCCCTGGACCCGCGCCGAAGGCCGCACGCAAGACGGCGGTAACGTTCGTTTCACCGCCAAACCCGGCGCGCTGTTTGCGCATCTTCTGCAGACGCCCGCGACAACGCAGATCGTCATCGAAGACCTGCCCGCCATCCGCGCCGCGACTCATCTGGCGAGCGGCGAGTCCGTCCCGTGCGAGCCCGTCCCCGGCGGCCTGCGCCTCACTCTGCCCCGCCCGCTGAACCCTGCCCCGGCCCACGCCTTCCGGCTCGATTCGGCCTGATCTGCACAAAGTTCCCTTTTTCACTCCCAATTTTTCCTACATTCGCTTGACAGCGCCACGCTGGTCAGACTATTTTCCAGCATCTCCCGAATCACGCCTGCACGACACGCCGCACCCTTGCGGCGCGGGCGCTGACTCGCCTTTGATCCAATCTTCGCTATCGGAACCGTCCCATGCTCAAGAAACTGCTGATCGCCAACCGGGGCGAGATCGCCATTCGCGTCGCGCGCAGCGCGGCCGAGATGGGGATCGCGACCGTTGCCGTCTTCTCGGAGGACGACGCGCTCTCCTTGCACACACGCAAGACCGACGAGGCGCGCGGTCTCACGGGCAAGGGCGCCGCTGCCTATCTCGACATCGCGCAGATCGTGCGCGCCGCGCAAGAGGCGGGCTGCGACTGCGTGCATCCCGGCTATGGCTTCCTTTCCGAGAACGCGGATTTCGCGCGCGCCTGCGCCGAGGCGGGCCTCATCTTCGTCGGCCCCTCACCTGAAACGCTGGCCCTGTTCGGCGACAAGGCGAAGGCGCGTGCGCTGGCGGCGGACACGAACGTTCCGGTGCTGCGTGGCACGGAAGCGGCCAGCCTGGATGAGGTGAAGTCTTTCTTCGCAGCGCACGGGCCGACGATGCTGAAAGCCATCGCGGGCGGCGGCGGACGCGGCATGCGCGTGGTGCGCGAGGAAAGCGAGATCGAGCAGGCCTATGAACGCTGCCAGTCCGAGGCGAAATCCGCCTTCGGCAACGGCGCGGTCTATGCGGAGGAATATCTGGAGGGCGCGCGGCACATCGAAGTCCAGATCGTCGGCGACGGCACGGGCGCGGTCTCGCATCTGTGGGACCGCGAATGCTCGCTCCAGCGCCGGCGCCAGAAGCTGATCGAGATCGCGCCGGCCGCAGATGTGCCGGAAGCGATGCGCGCGCTACTCCTCGATGCCGCGTGCCGGTTGGCGGCAGCGGCGAAGTACCAGAATCTCGGCACGGTCGAATTCCTGGTGAGCGGCGAGCGTTTCGCCTTCATCGAGGCCAATGCGCGGCTCCAGGTGGAGCACACGGTGACCGAAGAGATCACCGGCCTCGATCTGGTCCGCGTGCAGCTCGAAATCGCGGGCGGCAAGACGCTGGCGCAACTGCACCTGACCCAGAAGGACATCCCCGCCCCGCGCGGCGTCGCGCTGCAGGCGCGGATCAACATGGAGACGATGCTGGCGGACGGCTCGGCGAAACCCGCGGGCGGAACGCTCGCCGCCTACGATCCGCCGAGCGGGCGCGGCATCCGCGTCGACGGTTATGGCTATGCGGGCTACGCCACGAATGTGCGCTTCGACTCGCTGCTGGCGAAACTGATCGTGCACGCAGGCAATCTGGCGGAGGCCAAGAGCAACGCCTATCGCGGCTTGAGCGAATTCCGCGTCACCGGCGTGCCGACGAACATCGCGTTCCTGCAGACCATCCTGCTGCACCCGCAGAACGCGCCGCATACCGGCTTCATCGAGGAGAATATCGGCGCGCTGCTGAAGGGCGAGCACAAGCGCCTATATGTCGAGCCCGGCCGCGCCGCGCGGCAGGCCGGCGCAAGGATGGAAACGGACGATCCGCTCGCGGTGCTGAATCACGGCAAGCAGGTCAGCGAAGGCGTGGAGCTCGCCGACGAACTCGAAGCCCCCGAAGGCAGCGTGGCGCTGCGCGCGCCATTGCAAGGAACGATCGTTTCACTCGCCGTGAAGCCCGGCGACACCGTGCGTCCCGGCGAGCCGGTACTGATCATGGAAGCGATGAAGATGGAGCATGTGATCGAGGCCGATCGCGGCGGCGTGCTGGCGGAATTCGCCGTCGCCGCGGGCGACACCGTATTCGAAGGCGCCACCCTCGCCTTCATCGCGGAGGCCGACGTGGCGCATGGCGCGAAGGCCGCGCAGGCCGCGTTCGATCCGGATGCGATCCGCCCCGATCTCGCCGAACTGCAGCGCCGCCGTGGTTTCACGCAGGATGCCGGCCGTCCCGAAGCCGTCGCGCGACGCCGCAAGACCGGCCAGCGCACGGTGCGGGAGAACATCGAAGACCTGTGCGATCCGGACTCGTTCACCGAATACGCCTCGCTCGTCGTGGCGGGGCGTTTGCGCCGCAACTCGATGGAGGAATTGATCGCGCGCACGCCGGGCGACGGCCTCGTCATGGGCCTCGGCCGCGTCAATGGCGACGTGTTTCCGGACGAGCAGTCGCGCATCGTCGCCATGGCCTATGACTACACTGTGCTCGCCGGCACGCAGGGCCTGCGCAATCACCAGAAAAAGGACCGCATCCTCACCATCGCCGAGAAATGGCGCCTGCCCATCGTATTCTTCACCGAAGGCGGCGGCGGCCGGCCCGGCGACACCGATGCGATGAGCGCCGGCGGCCTCAACACCACCACGTTCCTGCAATTCGCCAAGCTCTCGGGCCTCGTCCCGCTGGTCGGGATCAATTCGGGCTATTGCTTCGCGGGCAACGCGGCGTTGCTGGGCTGTTGCGACGTGATCATCGCGACGAAGAACTCGTCCATCGGCATGGGCGGCCCGGCGATGATCGAAGGCGGCGGACTCGGCGTCTTCGCGCCCGGCGAAGTCGGCCCCGTCTCGGTGCAGGCGCCCAACGGCGTGATCGACGTGGTGGTGGAGGACGAAGAAGAAGGCGTCGCCGTCGCGAAGAAATATCTGTCCTACTTCCAGGGTGCGCTGCCCGCATGGGATTGCATCGACCAGCGCCAGTTGCGCGGTGCGATCCCGGAGAACCGCTTGCGCGTCTACGACGTGCGCGCTGTGATCGAGATGATGGCCGACACCGGCAGCGTGCTGGAGCTGCGCAAACAATTCGGGCGCGGCATGGTCACCGCCTTCGCGCGCGTCCAAGGCCGCCCCATCGGCATCATCGCCAACAACCCCAAACATCTGGGCGGCGCGATCGACCGCGACGGATCGGACAAGGCCGCGCGCTTCATGCAGCTTTGCGACGGCTACGACATCCCGATCCTCATGCTCTGCGACACGCCGGGCAACATGGTGGGGCCGGAGGCGGAGAAGACCGGCCTGGTGCGCCACAACAGCCGCCTGTTCGTGATCGGCGCCAATGTCAGCGTGCCGCTGTTCACCGTGATATTGCGCAAAGGCTACGGCCTCGGCGCGCAGGGCATGGCGGGCGCCAGTTTCGTGGCGCCGTTTTTCACCGTGTCCTGGCCCACGGGCGAATTCGGGGGCATGGGACTGGAGGGCGCGGTCAAGCTCGGCTACCGGAACGAACTCGCCGCCATCGCCGATCCGGCGGAGCGCAAGGCCAAATTCGACGCGATGGTCGCGCAGATGTACGAACGCGGCAAAGCGATCAGCGCCGCGACTCTGTTCGAGTTCGACGAAGTGATCGACCCGGCGGAGACACGCAAGTGGATCACGGCCGGATTGCGCGCGGTGCCGGCACCGCCCAAACGGACGGGGAAGAAGCTGCAATGGATCGACGCTTGGTAGGTCTTTCTCAAACCTCCCCCTTGAGGGGAGGTCGAAAAATTCGAAGGATTTTTCGGGCGGGGGCTCACTCCGAAATCCATCCGGGTCACGACACACAACATGGAGAGATTTCGGAGTGAGCCCCTTCCCGAAATCTGCGAAGAGCAGATTTCGACCCTCCCTCAAGGGGAGGGTATGAGAAACTACTGATGCCCCAGCACCGGGTGCGGCTTGTAGGGCTTCGACAGCGCCTTCACTTCCTCCGCATCGAGCTTGAGTGACGCGGCGGCGACCGCGTCGTCGAGGTGGTGCGGCTTGGAGGCGCCGACGATGGGCGACGTCACCCCCGGCTGCTGCATCAGCCAGGCGAGCGCCACCTGCGCGTTGGGCACGCCGCGTTTCTGGGCGATTTCGGTGACGCGATCGACGATGTCGAAGTCGCTGTCCTGGTAGTACATGCGGTGCGCGAAATCGTCGGACTTGGCGCGGGTGGTTTCGCCCTTGTCCTGGCGGCGGCGGTTGCCGGCGAGGAAGCCGCGCGCCAGCGGGCTCCATGGGATCACGGCGATGCCGGCATCGTGGCACAGAGGCATCATCTCGCGCTCTTCTTCGCGATAGATGAGGTTGTAATGGTTCTGCATCGAGACGAAGCGCGTCTTGCCGGCCTTGTCGGCGAGATGAAGATATTTGGCGAACTGCCACGCATACATGGACGAGGCGCCGATATAGCGCGCCTTGCCGGACTTCACGACGTCGTGCAGCGCATCGACGGTCTCCTCGATGCTGGTATTGGGATCGAAACGATGAATCTGGTAAAGATCGACATAATCCATGCCGAGGCGGCGCAGCGAGTTGTCGATGCCGTGCATAATGTGTTTGCGCGACAGGCCCATTTCGTTGGGTGTACTCCCCATCGGGCTGAACACTTTCGTCGCCACCACCATCTGCTCGCGCGAGGAGCCGAAATCCTTCAGCGCGCGGCCCAGCACTTCCTCGCTGGCGCCGAGGGAATAGACGTCGGCGGTGTCGAAGAAGTTGATGCCTTTTTCGAGCGCGGACTTGATGAACGGCCGGCTCGCCTCTTCGTCCAGCACCCAGTCGCGCCATCTGGGCGAGCCATAGGTCATCGCGCCGAGACAGATTTTGGAGACCTTGAGGCCGGTATTGCCAAAGCGGACGAGTTCCATGGTGCTTTCCTCCGATATGCTGGAGGCAGCCTAGAACCCGAACAGCTTCCCCAGCAACCCGACGGCCGCGTTGCTGAAGCGCAGCGGGGCGTTGCTGACGGCGAGCACGATGCAGTCCTCGCCCGGATCGGCGAGCGGGCGGTGCAGGATGCTGTCGTCGGCGGTCTGCAAATCGCCGCGGCGGTAATGACCAGTCACGTCGGTGAAGCCGCCGGTGAGGACGAGCGTCAATTCCTCGCCGCCATGGCTGTGCGTGCCGACGCCCCGGCCGGGGCGGCTGCGGATCAGTTGGGCGCGGCCGGCGCCCGCCTTGAACAGCGGCTTGTAGGAGATGCCGGGGCCGACCATCGTCCAGCGGACGCGGTCCAGATCGCCGTTGAGATAGGAGCGCAACGGTTCGGGCGCGGCGTAACGCGCGGGCACGGCGCGCGGCGCGCGGGTTTCGACCGGCGCAGCATCGAGGCGCGACATGACCGAGTTGAGCGCGGAATCCGAGATCGCGGCGGGCGGCAAGTCCGACAGGATCGCGCCGCCGAGGCTTTCCATATGGGCGACCTTGGCGCGGCACTCCGGGCACAGCGCCAGATGCGTGCCGACGATCAGCGACAGTGCTTCGTCGCTGGCCCCGCTGGCATGGGCGAGGAGCAGTTCGTCGGCGGGGTGATGTGTCGCGGTCATGCGGCACCTGTGATCGTCAAACGGATATGGGCCATGGCGAGCCGCAGCCGCGATTTCACGGTGCCGAGCGGCAGGCCGAGCTCGGCGGCGATCTGGCTGTGCGGTTTGTCGGCGAAGAAGGACATCTGGACCACTTGGGCTTGTTCGGGCGAAAGGCTTTTCATCGCGCTGTGCAATCTCACATCGTCATCCTCGCGCATCAGGACGGAATCGGCGGCGGGTTCGGCGGCAGGCACCAATGCCGGATCGTCGGGATCGAAATCGGGGCGGCGCTCGCGGCGGATCGCATCGATGCGCAGGTTGCGCGCGATGGTGAACACCCAGGTCGCGGCCGACGCCTTGGAGGGATCGAACAGCGCCGCCTTGCGCCAGAGTATCAGCATCGCTTCCTGCGCCAGATCGTCGGCGAGGCCGGAACCGGCGCCCAGTTTCAGGAGATAGGCTTTGATACGCGGAGCAAAATGCGAGAACAGCGCCTCGAAGGCGCAGCGGTCGCGGCTCGCCGCCACCGCCACGACCAGCGCGTTGAGCCTGGCCGGTTCCAATTGTGTCCCAATCTGCGTCAAGGGGAGTATCCGATGGCGCATGCGTGGCCGCGCGGGTCCCCGTCCCCAGGAGGGGCGCCAGAAAGGACGGGAGATCCTAAGTTCGGCCGCGGGCAACGCATGCGCCATCATAACCGGTTTTACGGGCGCTGTGCGCGGATGGATCAGCGCTGATCCACGGCGCGAGACCCTGCGTAAAGACTGGGTATCGCGTCCGGAGACCGCCTTGCCCCAATCGAACCGCATTTCCCAGCCCCGTGGCGGCAATTTCGCCGTGATCGGCTCGGGCATCGCCGGAATGTCCGCCGCGTGGCTGCTGTCCCATCGCCACCGCGTCACGCTCTATGAGCGCGAGGACCGCATCGGTGGCCACAGCCATACGGTGAACGTCGATACGCCCCGCGGCACGGTTCCGGTGGATACGGGATTCATCGTCTACAACGAGCCGAACTATCCGAACCTGTCGGCCCTGTTCCGTCATCTGGGCGTGGAGACCGCCGAAAGCGACATGGGCTTCTCCGTCTCGCTCGACAACGGCGCGCTGGAATATGCAGGGACCTTGGCCGGCCTGCTCGCCCAACCCTCCGCCTTCGGCCGCCGCGACTATTGGCGGATGCTGGCCGACACGCTGCGCTTCTATCGCGAGGCGCCGAAGGATCTGGCCGAACCGGCCGCCGCCAGGATGAGTCTCGGCGACTATCTCGCCGCGAACAGATATTCCGAAGCCTTCGCCAAGCTGCATCTGCTGCCGATGGGCGCGGCGATCTGGTCGTCGTCGATCGAGGACATGTTGAGCCATCCCGCCGCGGCCTTCGCGCGGTTCTTCATCAATCACGGCCTGTTCAAATTCACCGGCCGGCCGCAATGGCGCACGGTAAAGGGCGGCAGCGTGGAATATGTGAAGAAGCTCACCGCGCCCTACGCCCATGCCGCGCGCATCGGCGCTGGTGTGAAAGCGGTGATCCGCAACGCCCAGCGCGTCACCATCGTGGACGACCAGGGCGGCCGCTCGTCTTACGACGGCGTCGTCATCGCGGCCCCCGCCGACCAGGCGCTCGCGATGCTGGCCGAACCGACGCAAGAGGAGCGCCAACTGCTCGGCCGCTTCCGCTACCGGCCCAACCAGGTCGTGCTGCACGGCGATCCGGCCTTGATGCCAAAGCGCAAGCGCGCCTGGTCGAGCTGGAATTATCTCGGCCGCAGCGAGGCGGAAGCGAATTCCGATCTCTGCGTCACCTACTGGATGAACAAGCTCCAGCCGATCGACCGCAAGGCGCAGCTTTTCGTGACGCTCAATCCGCCTTCGATGCCGCGCGAGGACCTGACCCACGGCGTCTACACCTGCGCCCACCCTGTCTTCGACGGCGGCGCGCTCGACGCGCAGTCGCGTCTCTGGCATCTGCAGGGTACGCGGCGGACATGGTTCTGCGGCTCCTATTTCGGCTCCGGCTTCCACGAGGATGCGTTGCAGGCAGGTCTCGCCGCCGCCGAGGACGCGGGCGGGATGCGCCGCCCCTGGCGCGTCGCAAACGAATCCGGCCGCATCGTGCGCCTGCCGCAAATTTCGGCGAAAGCGGCGTGACCCACTCCGCGATCTACGAAGGCGCCGTCACCCATGTGCGGGTGTCGCCCAAACGCCATGCGTTCCGCTACCGGGTGTTCTCGCTGCTGCTCGACCTCGACGAGATCGATACGCTGGGCCTGAAGCTGTTCGCACGGAACAAAATGGCATTGGCGAGCTTTTACGATACGGACCATGGATATGGCCACGGAGATGGCGGCAGCTTGCGCGATTGGGCCAAAGCCAAACTTGCCGAAGCGGGGATCGAGGCAGACGGCCCGATCCGCCTGCTCTGCTACCCGCGTCTCTGGGGCTATGTGTTCAATCCCTTGAGCGTCTGGTTCTGCCATGCGCGCGACGGCGCGCTCGCGGCGACCATCTACGAGGTCCACAACATGTTCGGCGAACGTCATTCTTATGTCCTGCGCGCCGGCGCCGACCAGGAATGCGACAAGGCGTTCTACGTCTCGCCCTTCCTGTCGCTGGACTGCCGCTACGCGTTCCACGTGGTTCCGCCGGGCGAGGATGTGACCATCGCCATCCGCGAGTCGGAGGCGGGAACGCCCGTGCTAACCGCCGCTTTTTCCGGACGCCGCAAGGCCTTGACCGACGCCACCCTGGCCTCGGCCCTGCTGCGCCACCCGTTGATGACCCTGAAGATCGTGGCGGCCATCCACTACGAAGCGTTCCGGTTGTGGTTGAAGCGGGTCCCGGCTCATGCTCATCTTAAGGCTGGCGCTTCACCATAAGGAGGCCACCATGGTCGAGAACACTTCGCGTTCCTTGCCCGTGCCTGCCAATTCCATCACGCCGCCCTTCTGGGGCCGCGCCGTCGTGCGCGCGGCCAGCGAGATCGCCGAGGGTGAACTCGTGCTGCGCTTCGCCAACGGCGCGGAACGCAGCATCCGCGCCGCCCGCGACGGCGCCTGCGCCGTGCTCGACGTCGCGCGCGACCGCGTCTGGCGGCGGATGATGCTGGGCGGCGAGATCGGCATCGCCGAGGCCTTTATCGATGGCGACTGGACCAGCCCGGACCTCGCCGCCGTCTTCGAATTCGCCGTGCGCAACACCGAACGCCTCACCGGCGCGATCAACGGCCTGGCGCCGCTGCAATGGATGCACAATCTGCATCACAAGCTGCGCGGCAACACCAAACGCGGCAGCCGCCGCAACATCGCGGCGCATTACGATCTGGGCAATTCGTTCTATTCGCAGTGGCTCGACCCGACGATGACCTATTCCTCCGCGATGTTCGAACATCCGGGCCAGAGCCTGGAGGACGCGCAGCGCAACAAATGGCGCCGCCTCGCCGAGATGCTGGAGCTAAAGCCCGGCATGACGGTGCTGGAGATCGGCTGCGGCTGGGCGGGCTTCGCGATGTTCGCCGCGCGCGAATACGGCGTGCACGTCACGGGGATCACACTCTCCAAGGAGCAGCTTGTCTATGGACGCGCGGCGGCGAATCAAGCTGGTCTGTCGCACCTGATCGACATCCAGCTCATCGACTATCGCGACGCGCGAGGCCGCTTCGACCGCATCGCCTCCATCGAGATGTTCGAGGCGGTGGGCGAGGAGCATTGGCCGACATTCTTCGAAGTGGTGCGCGAGCGTCTGAAACCCGGCGGCGTCGCCGGCTTCCAGATCATCACCATCGAGGAGAACCGCTTCCAGACCTACCGCCACGCCGCGGACTTCATCCAGCTCTACATCTTCCCCGGCGGCATGCTGCCCTCGCAAACCGCGCTGAAGGCTGCCGTCGTGAAACAGGGTCTCGGCTTCGAGACCGTGCGGACCTTCGCGCTGTCCTATGCCGAGACCTTGCGGCGCTGGCGCGAGACGTTCGACGCGCGCTGGCCCACCATCCAGCCGCTTGGCTTCGACGAGCGGTTCAAGCGGATGTGGGACTACTACCTGGCTTCCTGTGAGGGCGGTTTTCGGGCAGGGTCCATCGATGTGGGCCAATTCCGGTTGACGCGTGGCTAGTTTCAAGTTCGATCCTTACGACCTGCCCCCCGAGGCCGAGGCCTTGCGCGGCGAGGTCCGCAAATTCCTGCGCGAGTGGATGGGCGACACCGCCCCCGCCCGGAGAGCCCATTCCTGGTCGGGCTTCAACCCCGATTTCTCCAAGGCGCTGGGCGCCAAAGGCTGGATCGGGATGACGTGGCCGAAGAAATACGGCGGCCACGAACGCAGCTATGTCGAACGTTACGTCGTGCTCGAGGAAGCCCTCGCCGCCGGCGCGCCGGTCAGCGCGCATTGGGTGGCCGACCGGCAAAGCGGCCCGTTGCTGCTGCGTTTCGGCACCGAAGAGCAGCGCGAGATGCTGCTGCCCGGCATGGCGAAAGGCGAAACCTATTTCTGCATCGGCATGAGCGAGCCGGGCGCGGGCTCCGACCTTGCCGGCGTGCGCACGCGGGCGCGCAAGACGAACGAAGGCTGGGTGATCAACGGCCAGAAGATCTGGACGTCCAACGCACAGCACGCCCATTACATGATCGCGCTGGTGCGGACGGGCGAGGATTCGTCGCGCCATGCCGGGCTGACGCAGTTCCTGGTCGACCTGAAGACGCCGGGCCTCACGGTGAAGCCCATCGTCGATCTCGTCGGCCATTCGCATTTCAACGAAGTGTTCTTCGACGACGTGCTGGTGCCGGACGCCATGATGATCGGCGGCGACGGCGACGGCTGGCGACAAGTCACCGCCGAACTCGCCTATGAGCGCAGCGGCCCGGAACGCTATCTGTCGAGCCTGCGGCTGTTCCTCGAATATGTCCGCGCGGTGGGCGACAAGCCGAGCGAGTCCGAGCAGATGCTGATCGGCCGGCTGGTCAGCGAGCTGTGGACCTTGCGCCAGATGTCGATCTCCGTGGCGGGGCAGTTGGCCGCTGGCGCGCAACCGATCGTGGAAGCGTCCATCGTGAAAGACCTCGGCACCGGTTTCGAGCAGGACATCCCCCGCGCCATCCAGGCGATCGCACGCGAGGACATGGACCCGTCGCTTCCCGGCGCGTTCAACGACACACTCGCCTATCTGTTGCAGGTCTCGCCGTCGTTCAGCCTGCGCGGCGGCACCCGCGAAATCCTGCGCGGCATCATCGCAAGAGACTTGGGTTTGCGTTAAGGCGTGTACGTCAGCCCGATCTCGAACGTCCGCGGCTGGCCGAGGCTTTCGACTTCTTTTTGATTGGGCGGCGTTCCGATTGTGCTGGTCTCTCCCGTTACGACGTTGGCGTTCGCCGCATTGTAGACGGCGGCATAGGCGGCGAAATCGTCGCGGAACAGCCAGGTCGCGCGCAGATCGAGCACGAAAGCCGAGCCGAGGCGCAGCGTGTTCTGATCGTCCTCGAACCGCGTGCTCTCCCAATGCAGGTCGGCGTCCAGATGCAATGGCGTGACCGGTATCCAGGTCGCGGCGCCGGTGATCGTGGTCGTCGGCGCCTGCGCGGGACGGTTGCCGTCGATCTGTGGATCGTGATCGGCGGAGCGCACACGCGCATCGGTCATCGAGATGGCCGAGTGCAAAATGAAGGAGTCATCGAGATGCCAAGCCACATCGCCTTCGAAACCCAGCGCGTTGACGTCGCCCGCATTCTGCCGCTGCAACTGGTTGGGCGCTGTGGTGACGTTCGCGATGGCATCGTGCAGCCGGTTCCAGAACAAGGTCGTATTCCATTGCACCGCGCCGAGATCGCCGCCCCAGCCGATTTCCGTTCCCGCCAGTTTCTCCGGCTTCAGCGCGGCATTGGCCGACGTCGTGACATTGCCGACGCGGAACGGACGATACAATTCGTTGAGCGTGGGAATACGGAAACCATCATAAACCGCCGCGCGCAGATATTCGCCACCGAAGAACCCGCCATCGAAATTGTAGCGCGCGCCGCCCCGTGCCGTCGGCAACACGCCGTCCTTGCCGGCGAAGTCGTCGTCCAGCGTCACCGCACCGGTGGAGCGCAAGCTCTGCACCAGATGGCCTTGCGCGGTGGACCAGTAGTCGCCGCGCACGCCAAGCGTGAGAAGCCAGTCGTCGGTGTCGTAGGCGCCTTCGCCATAGAGCCCGCCGACGGTCTCAAGACCGCCGGAGCGCCGGTTCATCGTGAATTCGTCCAGCACGGTGCTGTAGCCGTAAAGTTCTTTCGACTGCCCGGCATCGACGCGCAGATCGCCGCCGCTCTCCCAGCGGAAGTGTCCCGCATTGCCGAGCAACGCGGCGTTGAAACCGTAGCCCAGCGCCGGGATGGCGTACTGATCGTTCGCCGGTGTGGTGCTGCTGCGATCCGGCGCGACCGAGACGGAGGTGTTGTTCAGATTGCTGTCGATCAGCCAACTCTGCAAACGCCAGCCGAGGCTGCCGTTGCCGGACGGCCGCGCGACGGTGAGGCTGGCGATGGTGCCTGTGGCCTCGGAATCCGCGCCGACGAGACCCGCGCCCCGCGCCTCGTCGTAATATTCGACGCGCGCCGACGCGACCGCGCCGTCGCCCACTTCCATCTGGCCGCGCAAGCTCGCTTCGCCGGCGTCGAACCACAGATGATTGTCCGCCGCGCGGCGGTCGGCGGGGTCTGCCGGGATCCAGCCGTTGGAGCGTTCGCCCCAGCCGCTGGCGAACAGATCGAGCTTGCCCAGTTCTGCGCCGCCCGACGCGCCAGCGCGATAAGTGCCGAGCGAACCGCCGGAGATGTCGGCAGTCGCGATGCCGTCCGTCGTGTCGCGTTCGCTGAACAGGACCGTGCCGGTGAGCGCGCCCGCGCCGTAAGGTCCCGCGCCGGCGCCTTTGATGATATCCACACTGCGCAAATCCTCGTAAGGCAGCGCGCTCCAGATCACCCAGCCGCCGAACGGATCGTTGACCGGCACGCCATCCAGCATTATCAGCGCGCGACCCGCGCCCGAGGGTGCAATGTTGCGCAGCGAGATGCCTTCTGTGGTGGCGTTGGAGTTCAGGCTCGTCGAACGGCGGAACAGCGACACGCCCGGCACCTGCTCCAGCGCGGTGTCGATCTGGTCGAATTTCGATAGCTGCGTGGCATCGATGGTCGTCACGTCGAAGGCGGCGTTGCCCACCGGCGAGGGGAGCCGGGCGGCGGTGACCTGCACGATCTCCATCTGCTGCGCCGCGGACGGCGTAACCAACGCGAGCAGGACTGTGGAAATCGCCGCAAAACCTGCGATAGGCCGGACCATACATTCCCCTTGGGGCGGAATCTCCCGTGCACCATAACGCAGGCGCCTAGCCGCGCCGCCTCGTTCCACGCGGAAATCAGGCAAGTGTGGCGGCAGCGCCGCAAGCATGGCGGACCTGTAACGCTTCACGCTCACGCGAGCGGGGATGTTTCGCCCCTGTCCGCCACGCTAGAGTGCCCGGCACGCGCCGCTTCGAGCGCGGGGGACAATCCTGGAGGAACCTATGAAGCGCGCATTCATCGCCGCGGCCTTGCTCGGCCTGGGCCTGAGCACAGCCCTTGCTACCACCGCCAGCAAACCGCCCGCCTATATTGCCGCCGCCATCGCGAATCCCAACCGCCCCGCGGCGGACACGGCCCGCGACCCGGAGCGCAAGCCGACCCAGATGCTCGAATTCGCCGGCATCAAGCCGGGCATGAAGGTCGTCGACCTGATCCCGGGCAAAGGCTATTTCACGCGCCTGTTCGCGACCGCCGTCGGGCCGAAGGGCTGGGTCTATGCCTACGAGCCGACGGAATTCGACAGCGAATACAACGACCGCAAGATCCCGATCCCGTCGGGCGGCGATCCCCATTATCCCAATTTCAACTTCGTCCATGAATCGATCACGAAGTTCGTGCTGCCGGAACCGGCGGACGTGGTGTGGACGTCGCAGAACTATCACGACCTGCACGACAAGTTCACCGGACCGGTCGATCTCGCCGCCGCCAACAAGGCGATCTATGCCGCGCTCAAGCCGGGGGGCTATTACATCGTTCTCGACCACGCGGCCGAAGCGGGTTCGGGCCTGCGCGACACCGATACGCTGCACCGGATCGATCCGGCGGTGGTGAAGAAGGAAGTCGAAGCGGCGGGCTTCAAGTTCGTCGGCGAGAGCAACGTGCTGCGCAATCCGGCGGATCCGCACACCGCCCTCGTTTTCGACAAATCGATCCGCGGACACACGGACCAGTTCATCTACAAATTCCAGAAACCGAAGAAATAGCCTCCAGCCTGCGCGGCGGCCTACCTGCTCCAGGACGCGCTAAATCCCGGCGCCCAGATCGACGAACGCTTGCGCCAGAGCGAGGTGCGGCGTCTTGGCCGGCTGCGCGATGTCGCGGACCAGCCGCTCGACCTGCACCGCGATTTCCGGCGCCGCCGTGATCTCCCACCACGCCGGGCGTGTCAGCGGGCCGAGCGCGAACAGCCAGGTGGAGGCGCGGCCCACATCGTCGCGTGCCGCGCAATCGTCGGTCTCGATGCCGAGACCGAGCGCATCGGGCACGATGAGGCCCCGCCGCCGCAGATCGGCGATCAACGGCACCGCAATGCGGCCGAGGTCACTGCGCGGACCAGTGCAATTCACGACGTGTGAGACCGCGAGACGCCGTTCCTCTCCATGATCTGCCAGCACGATCTCCACGCCCTCGCTTGCCGGAAGATAGCTGCGGATGCGTCCAGCGGAAATCTGCAACTGCCTGCGCGTAAGCAGAGCGGACAGGCGCTGCCAGATGCGCGGCGCCATGCGGTGGCGATGGATGTCCCACGGCGTGCGCAGATGGCGCAGGAATTGCCGCCGCTGCCGTTCGCTCCACGCATCCCACACACCAGCGATATTGGGACGCACCGCATCGATCACGCGCTGCCACGGCACGTTGTTCTTCTCCGCCTCGCGCACCTGCGCGCGGACGAGACGCATCAAGGTTGCGGGTGATGCGGATATATGAGGCTTCAAGAACGGCTCCCACGTCCCGCCTGCACGATGCACCGTCGGCATGTAGCCGTGCCGCGACACGGCATGGATCGGGCCGCGATGGCCGCCCGCGGCAAATTTGAGCGCCACATCGACCATGGTGAGCCCCGTGCCGATCAGCGCGATCGGTGCATCGGGATCGATAGGATCGAACGCACCACGCGCCCAGGGATCCGGAATGAAGGCAGCGCTGTCGTAGAACCAATCGTCCTTCACCGGTGGCGGGCGCGGCGCCAGGTTGCCGGTCGCGAGCACCACCATGTCGGCCTTCAACTCGCGGCCGTCTTCCAGCAACAAGCCGCGCGACGGCGGCTCCAGCGCCCGCACCGCATCGCCGCGGATCAGGCGCAATCCGCGCGACGGATTGGGCGAGATCGCCTCCGCCAGCCGCTCCTGCAGATAGGCGCCGAACAATTCGCGCGAGACGAAGGCGGACGCCAACTCGCCGCCGCTTTCCGCCAGCGCATCGGCGAGCGCCGCTTGATGTTTCGCCCGCAGCCAATCGGCGAAACCCGGCGTCAGGCCCAGTTCCATGCGGGCCACGGGCACGTTCAGCAAATGGTACGGTGCACACGCCCCGTAAGCGAGACCACGGCCGTGCGGCGTGTTCCGCTCGATCAGCAGCACGCGGTAGTCGGGGCGCGCCGCAGCCATCTTGAGCGCGAACAGCGTGCCCGCGAAGCCGCCGCCGGCGACGGCAATCGTCTTCGGTTCGCTCTGGCGCTCGACCACGGTCATGGAACGTCTCCGGCGATGCGCAAACGATGCGCGGCCAATTTCTCGTAATGCGGGCGCGCCGCATCCGCGATGCGTTGCAACGCCGGGGTCAACGGCGCGCGTTCGGCATCACGCGGCGGCGCAAAACCGGTCGAGCGCTCCACCGCGTCGTACCAGGCGGGCGCCCATACGCCGTCGCTGGCGCGGCGGCCTTGCGGCCAGTGCAGCATCGCATCCGAGAACGCGATACCAAGCTCGCTGCACAGCACACTTAAAGCGGCACGCGGGTTCTTCAGCACGTCGGCGGATGCGATCACCGGCGGTGCGCAGCCCAACCGCCCGGCTTCTTGGTCGAACAATTCGGACTGCTGCACGAAGCCGATATCGTCCAGCGTCACCACCTCGCGCTTTTGCGTATAGGAAGCGAGCACGTCTTCCGGCGCGCGGATCAGGAACGCGTTGCGGCAATGCGAAATCCAGTCGCGGCCGAACTGCGGCAGCATGTGATGGGTCATGTGCTTCTGATAGAAGATCGCTTTCCCATCCGGCACCGGCCCAAGCAGCGCATCCGCCACGCGCCGCCAATCCTGCGGCTGCGACGCCAGAGCCTCCTCGCGCATCGGATGATCGAGACCGGTGGCCGCGAGGTAGGCGGCGTAGAACGGCTCATCAATCACAGCAGTATCGGCGCGGTTCTCGAAACTGCGCATCATCGCGGTCGAGATGTTGCGCGGGCCCGACCACATCGCGATGCGGACAGGCTCATCGGTTGCGGGCGGCATCTTCATCCTTCAGCGCGGCATAGAGCGCGCGCAACTGCGCCGTCACCGGACCCGGCAACACGGCGGGTAGCACATGCCCATCGATTTCGCGAACGGATGTGAGACCACCGAACGTACCGGTCACGAACGCCTCGTCGGCGGCGCGGGCGTCTTCCGGCGGATAGTTGCCGAGCACGATTGGCACTCCGTTGTCGCGGCACAGCTCGATGACATTGGCGCGAGTGACGCCGTTGAAGCAGTATTCGCCGGAAGAACTGCGCACTTCGCCGTCCTTCACCCAGAAGAAATTGGTCGCGTTGCAGCTCGATACGAAACCGACAGGATCGAGCATCAAGGCCTCGTCCGCGCCCTTGTCCATCACGTCGAGCAGCGCGCGGACGAGATTGAGCCGGCTGTGCGAGTTGAGACGCATGTCGAACATCTCCGCCGGCGTGCAGCGTATCTGCGACGTCGCCAGCACCAAACCTCTGGTGACGATCTCCTCGCTCGGTTCCTTGTGTTCGGCGACGATGACGACGGTGGGCATGCCCAGCGCGTTGCGCGGATCCTGGTTCGGCGCCTTCTTGGGCCCGCGCGTCACCATCAGCCGGATATGCACGCCGGTCCGCATTTCATTGGCATCGAGCGTGCGCCGGAGCGCGCCCACGATTTCCGCACGCGTCATCCCGATGTCGAGCGCGATGGAGGCGGCGCCCGCGAAAAGGCGCTCCATATGCGCGTCGAGAAACGGAAGTCCGCCATCGTGCAGGCGCAACCCTTCCCACACGCCGTCGCCTAGCACGAAGCCCGCGTCGAAGATCGAGACCTTCGCCTCATCGCGCGGCACAAGCTGACCGTTCAGATAGATCAGCACGCGCGCGTTGCGCGGGTCGGAGGCGAAATCCTGGCTGCCGGGCATCTAGGCGGCTTCCTGCTGGCTTGTTGCAAACATCTCAGTCATCCATTCGTTGACGACGGCATCGATCACCAGGTGAACACGATCGGTATCGCCGTCGTTCCTCACCGTGTGCGGATCGGACAGGCGCAGATACCACGCGCTGCCCGCCTCCATCGTCACGCGCGCGCCGTTCAGCCGGAAATCGACATGCCGGTTGGTCACGATGGGCACATGAATGCGCACCGCGCCATCCTCGAAACCCAGATCGGGATCGGTATGCTCCTTGATCACCGAACCGGGCGTCAACCGCATCAGGCGCACCGCGCGCAATGGCGCCTGCACGGCTGCAATCGCGGCGCGGAAATGGGCACAGTCCGCCAGCACCGGCAGATCGCGGAACGTGGTCGCCCTGGGGTCTGCATTGATCATCTGCGACGGATGGGTCGCGGCGGCGGAGGCGCGTAGGGCGATGACGCTCCAGTCGCCCTCGTAATTCTGCCGCACGAAATGATGCCGCCAGCCGCCTGCCTCGGCCACAGCCAAATCCCGCGCCAGACCCGCGGGGTCGAACGAGAACGGCAGGCGCAGACGGTCGGGCAGTTGCATGGCGTGGAATCCGGACGCAAGCGAGCTTAGGCGGGCGGCCAAATCGCGGCAATGTGGTTTTGCGTCCGCCCCCGTCTCCCGATACGGTGCGCCCGGCGCGCCTGTCATTTCCGTGGGGGAATCCATGTCTCGAATCGCTTCGTTTGGCCTTGTTTGCGTCCTGTCCTGCGCCATCGCCCAGGCCGCGCCGCCTCCGCCCCCATCCGGCGAGGCCAAGCTCGAACAAAGCTTCGACGCGTCCATCCATCCCGAAGAGATGCGCGCCTGGATGAAGTTCATGTCGGCCGAGCCCAACAATGTCGGCACCGCGCACGACAAGGCGAACGCCGAGTGGGAGCGTGACCAATTCCAGAAATTCGGCTGGGATGCGCATATCGAAACCTTCCAGGTCCTTTATCCCACGCCGATCAGCGAGACCGTCGAGCTGCTGGGCGCCAAACCGTTCAAGGCGATGCTGCAAGAGCCGCCAATCCCCGGTGACAGCAGCTCCACCGCCAAGTCGCCCGGACTGCCCGCCTACCTCGCCTATCAGGGCGACGGCGACGTCACCGCGCCAATGGTCTACGTCAATTACGGCATGCCCGACGATTACAAGGCGCTGCAGCGCATGGGCATCAGCGTCAAAGGCAAGATCGTCATCACGCGTTACGGCGCGGGCTGGCGCGGCCTGAAACCAAAGCTGGCCTATGAGCACGGCGCCGTCGGCTGCCTGATCTATTCCGATCCCAGCGACGACGGGTATTCCGTGGAATCGCCCTACCCTGCCGGCCCGGCGCGTCCGCCGCACGGTATACAGCGCGGCTCCGTCGTCGACATGACGCTCTATGCCGGCGATCCGCTCACCCCCGGCGTCGGCGCGACCGCCGATGCCAAGCGATTGAAGATCTCGGACTCGCCCGTGATCCTGAAAATCCCGGCGCTGCCGATCTCCTATGCCGATGCGCAGGTCCTGCTCGCCGCGATGGGCGGACAGGTCGTGCCCGGCAACTGGCGCGGCACGCTGCCGATCACCTATCGCGTCGGCCCGAGCACAGCGAAGCTGCATCTCGCCGTCAAGTCCGACTGGAGCCTCAAGCCGGTCTACGACGTCATCGCCATGTTGAAGGGCTCGGAATATCCCGACCAATGGGTGTTGCGCGGCAACCATCACGACGGCTGGGTGTTCGGCGCCAACGATCCGCTTTCCGGCCAGGTCGCGCTGCTCGAAGAGGCACGCGCGATGGGCGATCTCGTCAAGCAAGGCTGGCATCCCAAGCGCACCATCGTCTATGCGAGCTGGGACGGCGAAGAGCCCGGCCTGCTCGGCTCGACCGAATGGGCCGAGACGCATGGCGATGAGCTCAAGCAGAAGGCCGTGTTCTATCTCAACTCCGACACCAACGGCCGCGGCTTCCTCGGCGTCGGCGGCAATCACGACCTGGAGCATTTCGTCACCGGCGTCGCCAACGACGTGACCGATCCCGAAACCCATGTGAGCGTCGGTACGCGCCTGCGCGCCTATATGCGCGCCGAGGCGCTGTCGCCGTCGTCGCACGATCCCGCCACCGTCGCCCGCATCAAGGCGGATGCGAAGATCGCGGCCGATCCCACCAAGGACATCCCCATCGAAGCCTTGGGTTCGGGCTCGGATTATTCCGCGTTCCTGGAGCATCTGGGCGTTCCTTCTCTTAACGTCGAATATGGCGACGAAGGCTCGAGCGGCGGCGTCTATCACTCGCGTTACGACACGTTCGAGCATTACGACCGCTTCGGCGATCCGGGCTTCGTCTACGAGGCGGTGCTCGCCAAGACGGTCGGCCGCATGATCCTGCGCGCGGCAGACAGCGATCTGCCCATCGCAGCCCCCGGCGATTTCGCCGAGACGATCGCGAGCTACGTGACCGAACTCAAGAAACTCGCCGACGACAAGCGCGAGGCCCAGCAGGTGCAGGCCAAGCTACTCGCCGACAACGTCTTCGCGCTCCGGGCCGATCCCACCAAATCGAGCGGCGCGCCGGATGCGCTCATCGTGGTTCCCAAGATCGACTTCGCGCCGCTGGACGCCGCGTCGGCCAGGCTCAAGAAAAGCGCCGATGCCTACGACGTAGCCTTCGCGAAGAATGCCGCAGGCCTTTCGCCCGACAGGCGCGCAAGGCTGATGGCCGTGATGCAGACGCTCGACCAGACGTTGGCGCCCGAGAACATCGGCCTGCCGGGCCGCACCTGGTACAAGAACATGGTCTACGCGCCCGGCCGTCTCACCGGCTATGGCGCCAAGACGTTGCCCGCCGTGCGCGAGGGGCTCGAAGACGAACATTACGCCGAGGCGGCGAAATATGTCGTCATCACCGCCGGCGTGCTCGACGCCTACAGCGCCCATCTCGACCAGGCGACAGCAGTGCTGAACGGGAAGTGACTTGACCCGCATGGTGGAAAGCGGCGTCAGGCCGCCGCTTTCCATTCGCGGCGCGACCACAGTCCGACCAGCGCAGTTTCAACCGCACGCGGCGCGGTCAGCCTGCAAAGCTCCGACCTTGCGGCGCGTCGCGCTTCCGCACTCAGCGGCAATGGCGCAGTTTCGATGTACCAGCCCAGATGCTTGCGGAAGATTTTGACGCCGTGCATGTCGCCGTAGAACGCCACGCTGTCGCGGAAATGATCGAGCGCGATGGCGAGACGTTCGTCCAGACCCGGCTCGACAATCTCACCGCCGTCCCGCAACGCCTGATCGGTCGCGCGCGCGATCCACGGCCGGCCATAGGCGCCACGGCCGATCATGATCGCGTCGGCGCCGGATTGCGCCAGCGCTATGCGGGCCGAAGCTGCATCGGTCACGTCGCCGTTGACGATCACTGGGATGCCGACGGCGCGTTTCACGTCCGCCACCGCGCGCCAGTCCGCAACGCCCTTGTAGAACTGCTGCCGCGTGCGGCCATGCACCGTGATGGCGCGGACACCCGCGCGTTCCGCCAGCGCGGCAAGCTCGGGCGCATTGCGGCTGGCATCGTCCCAGCCCAGCCGCATCTTGAGCGTCACCGGGCGCGATGTGGCCTCGACCGCCGCGCAGATCAGCCGCTCCGCCAGCGCAAGATCGCGCATCAGCGCCGAGCCGGACAATCCGCCGGTCACCTCCTTGGCCGGACAGCCCATGTTGATGTCGACGATCTCGGCGCCCGCCGCCTCGGCCATCGCGGCACCCTTCGCGAGCCAGTGCGCCTGGCGGCCGACGAGCTGCACCACCATCAGCGGCAAGCCCTCGCCGACCGCAGCGCGGCGCACGACATCGGGACGGCCGCTGGCAAACATCTCGCACGCCACCATCTCGGTTGCGACATAGGGCGCGCCCAGCCGCGACGCCGCGCGGCGGAACGGCAGGTCCGAGACGCCGGTCATCGGCGCCGTCAGGACACGGCCGCCGATTCGCACGCCGCCGATGGTGAAGCCGGTATTCATCAGCCGGTCACGGATGCGCCGGATCGACTTCGATCAGACCCATGTCGAACACCAGCGTCTGGTTCGGGCCGATGACGCCGCCCGCGCCGGTCTCGCCATAGGCAAGCGAAGCGGGGATCACCAATTCCCATTCGTCGCCCTCTTTCATGTGCTTGAGCGCCTCGACCCAGCCGCGGATCAAGCCGCCGGCCGGGAAATGCGCGGGCTGGCCGGGCTTGGTCTGGTCGAAGACATGCCCGTCGATCGTCCAGCCTTTGTAGACCACGACGACCGTGTCCATCGGGCTGCGCGGCGACAGGCCGGTGCCCGACTTGATGACACGATATTGCAGCCCGCTCGGCAGCACGACGACGCCCTTCCTGTGGGCGTTGTCCGCCAGGAACTTCTTGTTGGAGTCCGGGCTGAGATTGTAACTGCTTGCCATCTGCGCCACCGCCGGTTTGCCGCACCCGGTGAGCGCGCCGAGCGCGAGCACCGCCGCCATCGTGAAGATTTTGAAACGCATCGTGTTACCCTTTCATTTGTGGTCGAGCATTTATCGAAGGAACGAAGGTGGCTTGCCGAGCCGTAGCTCGCGGCAACAGGCCCGCCTTCGCCCTTTGGGCTACGGCGCGGCAGCCTTCGCTGCGCTTCGCGAGCGAAGGCTGGCGGACAGGGTGGGATTCGAACCCACGAACCCCGTGAAGGGTCTCCGCATTTCGAGTGCGGTGCCATCAACCGCTCGACCACCTGTCCGTGGAGCCTCAGATACTTAAGGTGGCCGCCGATGGCAAGCGGACCACCCTCGTCTTGCCCCATTTCCCTGGCGAACCTAGTGTTCCGGCAGCTTCGCCACTGGGGGATCATATGCTCAACCGCCGCCATCTGCTTGCCTCGACCGCCGCCGCCACCGCGACCCTTGCGCTGAACCCGGCCTGGGCCAGGAAAGCGCCCGCCAAGCCATCCGGCGCCGCCGCCCATCTCAACGCGCTGATGGACGCGTTCTTCCAGGAGAACCTGCAGCAGAACCCCGAAGGCGCCACCCAGCTCGGCATGGACAAGGGCGCCAACGCCGCGCTCAAGAGCCGGATGCGCGACGAGTCCGTCGCGGGCATCGCGGCGTCGAAGGCGCTCACCGCCAGCCAGATGACGAGGCTGAAGACGATCCCCGCCGCTTCGCTCTCCGGCATGGACCGCGTCAATTACGACACCATCGCCTACACGCTCGACACGCGGATGCGGATCAACGCATTCGACTTCGGCGGTTCGTCCTACGGCCCGGCGCCTTATGTGGTGAGCCAGCTGACCGGCGCCTATCAGTCCGTTCCGGATTTCCTGGACACCAAGCACAAGATCGAAACCGCCGCCGATGCCGACGCGTATCTTTCGCGCCTCGACGCTTTCGGCGGCCAGATCGACGACAACACCGAGCGGATGCGTCACGATGCCGGCCAGGGCATCACGCCGCCGGACTTCATCCTCGACCGCGCGCTGCAGCAGCTCACCGCGACGCGCACGAGCGCCGATCAATCGCTGCTCGTCACCTCCATCGCCAGGCGCGCGAAGGCCAAGGGCCTCGGCGACGACTACGGGAAGAAGGCCGCCGCGATCTACGACGCCAGGATCGGCCCCGCGCTCGATCGCCAGATCGGACAGGCGACCGCTTTCCGCGCCGATGCGGTTCACGATGCCGGCATCTGGCGCTTCCAGCAGGGCGAGGATTTCTACGAAGCCGCCTTGCGCGCCACCACGACGACCAGCCTTTCGCCCGACCAGATCCACCAGCTCGGCCTCGACCAGGCCAAAGAGATCAGCGCCCGCATCGACGTGCTGTTGCAGAAGCAGGGCATGACGACGGGCACCGTCGGCGAACGCATCCTCGCGCTCTACAAACAAGAGGTCTATCCGAACACCGACGCCGGCAAGGCGCAGTGCATCGCCTATTGCAACCAGCGCCTCGCCGAAATCCGCCCGCGTCTGCCGAGCGTGTTCAAGCGCGTGCCGACTTACGCGTTCGAAGTGCGCCGCGTGCCGCCGCAGACCGAGCCGGGCGCGGCCTCCGCCTTCAGCCAGGGCCCGGCGCTGGATGGCTCGCGCCCCGGCATCGTCTATTTCAACCTGCACGACAGCGCCGAATGGCCCAAATGGTGTTTGTCGACAACGGTGTTCCACGAAGGCCTCCCCGGCCATCAGCTCGAAGGCGGGCTCGCGCTTTCCAACAAGAGCCTGCCGCTCATCCGCAAGACCATCGGCTTCTCGGGTTACGCCGAAGGCTGGGCGCTCTACGCCGAACAACTCGCCGACGAGATCGGCATGTATGACGACGATCCGCTCGGCCGCATCGGCTATCTGCAATTCCAGCTCTTCCGCGCCAATCGCTGCATCGTCGACACCGGCATCCATCATCTCAAATGGAGCCGCGAGCAGGCGATCCAGTATTTCGTCGAACAGGGCGGCAGCGCACCGGGCTTCGCGGCGCGCGAGGTGGAACGCTATTGCGTCACCGTCGGCCAGGCCTGCTCCTACAAGCTCGGCCACACCGTGTGGACCAAGGCGCGGGAGCGCGCGAAGACGAAACTCGGCAAGCGCTACGACATCAAGGACTTCCACGAAGCCGGCCTCGACTGCGGCCGCGTTCCGCTCGACGTCCTCGACGGCGTCATCGACCGCTACATCGCGGCGAAAAAAACGGCGTGAGGTTTTTGCGGATCGCGCAAGACACATTGCGAGTCCCCACTGGAATTGTCGCCATCGGGTGGGCACCGGGCAGAGTCCGAGCTGTGCCCGGAATCCCTGTTTTTCGCGATGTGAGATCTGTTGCGCCGCGCGGGCGCTAACGGAAGTCGAGCGTGTTCATATTGGTGATCCTTCTGTTGCACCTCCCCCTTGTGGGGAGGTCGAAAAATGCAAAGCATTTTTCGGGTGGGGGGCCGCTCCAGACCCGCACACCGTCCCCCACCCGAAAACCGCCACGCACTGCGTGCGCGACGGTTGTCGACCTCCCCACAAGGGGGAGGTGCGGGAGAACTTTGGACATGATTCTGGAGATGCTGAATATCTACCTGACCAGCGTGGCGCTGTCAAGCCAATGTAGGGAAAATCCGGCGCGGAAAAGGGAACTTTGTGCAGACCGCCAAGCGATTCGCGGGCCTCACCCCTCCCCCGCCAGCCACTCCACCCGCCCGTTCGCGCCCGGCCCCTGCGCCAGATGCGCGGCGAGGAACGCCAGCACCGCCTGCATCTCTTCCGCGAACCCAAATGGCGGGTTCACCACCAGGAGGCCGGACTCCGACAGCCGCTCGGCCGGCGCATCCGCGGCGCGGCCTATGTCGAGCGTCAGCAGCAGCAGCTTCGCCACGCCGAGATTGCGAATCTCGCCGGCGAGCGCGCCGGCATCGATGCGGCGCTTGACCGGGAACCAGATCAGATAGATCCCCGTCGCGAAGCGCCGATACGCGCCGGCCATCGCGCGCGCGAGTTGCGCGAACTCATCTTCCGCCTCGTAAGGCGGATCGATCAGCACCAGGCCGCGACGCTCGGGCGGCGGCAGCAGCGCGATGAGACGGTCATAGCCATCGCCTTCCACGGCCTTCGCCGTCGCGAACGGATGGAGCGCGGCGGCGAGCACAGCGAATTCCTCGGAATGTTTCTCGATTGCGACCAAACGGTCCGCCGGCCGCAGCAAGCGCGCGGCGATCAGCGGCGAGCCGGGATAGTGCGACGGCCCAAACCCGCGCACCAGTTCGGCATAGGCCGCCAGCGCTGGTGGCATGTCCGCGAGCCCCTCAAGCCGCGCGACACCGCCTTGCGCCTCGCCGGTCTTCGCCGCCTCCGCGCCGGACAGATCGTACACGCCGCGCCCGGCATGGCTGTCGATCACGCGGAACGGCTTGTCCTTCTTCTTCAGATGGCCGAGCACCGCGACCAGCGCGGCATGCTTCATCACATCGGCGAAATTGCCCGCATGATAGGCGTGACGATAATTCACGCGCGTTTGTCCCTCTCCAGCGGCATTCACGCCGCCGCAGAGTGCGCCGGGCGTCGCAGATCGACTGCCAACCCCTCGCCCATCAGGTCGATGAAATTGTCGCAGTAGAAACGCTCCGCCGTGCGGGACGGCGCGCCCGCGAGGCTGTCGTTGAAGCGCTTGAGCGGATTGCGGCCGCCTTCGACATGCGGAAAATCGCTGGAGAACAGGCAGACTTCCTCGCCCGCATTCGCGGCGATCCAGCCGGCATCCTCATGCGGATAGGGCGTGGCGCGCACCTGGCGGCGCACGATCTCGGACGGCTTGGCGGAAAGCTTCTGCAGCCGCTCCTCGTTCTTCACGAAGGCCATCGCGGCGGAATCCATGTTGCGCATCCAGCCCGGCAGCCACGAGGCGCCGAGCTCGATGGCGCCGAATTTCAGTTTTGGGAAACGATCCAGCACGCCGTCGAAGATCAGCGCGGCGAGCGTCAGCATCACCGAATGGGCGATGGGCATGTAGCTGACCGAGGTGAAATTCTCTTCGCCGCCGTGGAAATCTTTCACCCGCGGCAGGCCGTTCTCGAAATAGGAGGGATCGAGTTTCTCCTCGCCGCCGACATGGAACACGATCGGCAATCCCGCTTCCTGCGCCATCGCCCAGATCGGCTCGAACGCGATATGGCTGGGCGAATGGCCTTTCGGCGCGCGCGACGGAATGAGCAGCGCCTTGCACCCCAGATCGATGGCCTCGCGCGCGGCCTTTGGCGCGCGCTCGAAGTCGGACAGCGGCACATAGCCGGTGCCGAGGAAGCGCCGGTCGATCGAACAGAAATCGACCATCATCCGGTTGTGCGCCTGCGCCGTGGCATAGGCGAGTTCGGGGTTCGCATCGTCCAGCCCGAAATTGCCCAGGCACCAGGTGGTGAAGATCAACTGGCTGGAGAAGCCGAGCAGGTCCAGCGCGCGCGGCCGGTCCGCGCTGCGGAACGCGCCGAGGGCTTCGTAATTCTTGCGCAGAAGGATGTTCGCGTCCGAACCCTCGCGAAACTCCGGATCGTCGTGCAGCCGGTTGGCGTGCTTGGGCAGCTTGCCGTCCCGCGGCCACGCCTTGAGCTTGGGCAGTGCGTCATAGGCCGCGCGATATTTGGGATCGAGGTATGCGTCCAGGCAATCGCTCAACTCCATCAGATGGGAATCGGCATCGTGGACGACGCGGTTCTCGACATAGGGCATGGCGGCCTCCCCTGTTGGGCAGCCCTATCCTAGGACGTCTTCGTAATGTTCCCAAGGGTCGTCCGCGCCGAGGGGATGGCGGGGCGGGCGCGGCTCGTAGCGGCGGTTGAGCATCAGCTCGTCCATCTTGCGGGGGCGCATGCGGGCGCGCTCGCGCGCCACGCCGCGGATGGCCATCTGGGTCGCGAAAACCGCAAGCACCCCGAGCGCGAACGCGCTGAGTGCGATGGCGGCGGAGGTATGACGAGACTCGAAAGAGGAGCGCATGGGGGCAGCTTATAACAGGAAGCGTGAAAAGAAATCGACAGTAAGAAAGTTCCACCCTCCCCTTGAGGGAGGGTCGACAATTTGCTGAGCGAAAGCGAAGCAAATTTCGGGGAGGGGTCAATGCTGCGGTGTTCGAAGAGGACCCCTCCCCGAAAAATCCTTCGGATTTTTCGACCCTCCTTCAAGGGGAGGGTTGTTTTTTTTTCTAAACCGGAGCCGCCTTCCAGAAGTACCGCACGAAGCCGCGCTTCTCGTCGCGGTCCTTCACGCGGAATACCATCTTGACCTTCGTGCCGCTGTCGATCTGGCCCTGCTCCACGTCCGTGATGTCGGTCATGAAGCGGCCGCCGTCCGCGAAGGTCACCATGCCGTAATGGTTGGGCGGGCAGAGCGAATAGGTGAGGAAATCCGCCGACCATGACAGTACGGTACCGGACTGTTCGGCGAAGCTGTACGGGTCCTGGCTGTCCACCGCCTTGCAGTTCGGGTTCACGCAGATGCGGCTGCGCGGATATTGCGCCGTGCCGCAGACGCGGCACTTGCCGCCGACGAGACCCATCAGCATGTCGTTCTTGCGATAGAGCGTGGTCAGCGCGGTGCGCTTGTCGACTTCCGCGCGCATGCCTTTTTCCAGATCGATCAGTCCGTTGAAGCCGAGGAACTTGTTGTAGTTGGTCTCTTCCTTGCGCCGGGCGAGCGAGCCGGAGACGGCGCTGTTCTTCTTGTGCTGCGCGATGGCGGGCGTCGCCTCGAACAGCAAGGCATCGCAGCCCTGGCCGAATTGCGCGACGAGGATCTTGTCGCCGGGCTTGGCCGCTTCGAGCGCCGAAGCCAGCATCAGCAGCGCCTGCGCCGAGCCCGCGTCGCCGACCGTGGCTGCCATGTTGTCGCGCACTTTCGTGGGATCGATGCCGCTTGCTTTCGCCAGCGTCTGGTCGAGCTTGGCGAACGGGCACGGCAAAATGAGATGCGCGATGTCCGCGCCCGCGACGCCGGTCTTCTCCAAGAGCGCCTTGATCGCGGCGGGGATGATCTTGGTATAGCCCTCGTCGCGTATCCAGCGCTCTTCCCAATTGTAGTCGTAGTCTTCGTCGGCGCCGCGAAAATGATCCACGAAATCCAGCGTCAGCGAATGCGCGCCGAGAAATTTCGCGATCACCTTGTCGCGGCCGAGCACGAACGCCGCCGCCGCGTCGCCATAGGCCATCTCTTGCGCAGACGCCGCGCGCGCCTTGCGCTTCTCGCCGGCGACGACCAGCGGCGCCTTCGCGCGGCCAGAGCCCACCGCGTCGAGCGCCGCCAGCAAGGCCGACGTGCCCGCGCGCATCGAGGACGAGATGTCGAACGACGAGATCGCTTCCGGCAGATTGAGCGCGCGCGCCACGATGCCGGCGTTCTGCCGGTCGGAGAACGGCATGGTGGTCGAGGCGAAATAGGCCGCGTCGACGAAGGCGCGGTCGAGAATGGGATCGTTCGCGGGCAAACAATCGCGCGCCGCCTCCACCGCCATCGTCACCGCGTCCTCGTCGAAATTCGCCATCGCGCGCTCACCCTTCGCTGCGCCCATCAGGTTCGGCGCGAACCAGGCATTCGCGGCCGCCATCGCTTTGCGCTGCAGACGCAGGCGCGGGATATACGCGCCGTAGGACGTGATGCCGGTCATGGGGAACTCCGCTATTGCGATCCGTTTTTCACCGGCATGCAGGGAAGGCCCTGCGCCGTGAGCTTTGTGCACAGGCCGGCGGCCGACGCCGTGCGCAGGCGATAGAACTTGCCCTTGCCGGGGATGTCCGCGGCGACGATCCGCGGCGTCAGCCCGTCGAGCGCGCCGCCCGATCTGGCGACAAGCGTGTTCCAGCCTGCGGAGGCGGCAGCTTCGTCACGGAAGGCGCCGAGTTGCACCATGCCGGACGATGGCGGCGTAGCGACATGCTTTGGCGGATCGGCGACGTGTTTCTCGCGCTCGCGGCCGAGAATGGCCGGGCGCAAGGCGAACGGCGGCGGCTCGTAGCTCGCGGTCACGACAGGCGGCGCGGACGGCGGCTGAAGATCGATCTTGCCCGGCTGCGTGCCCAGCGCGGCGAGGCGTTGCGCCGCGAGCGTGTATTGCCCGTTGGCGGCGAGCGCCATGCGGTAATCCTCCGCCGCATCGCGCGTATCGCCTTCGCTCTCCGCGATCTGGCCGAGGCCGTAATAGGGATATTCCTTCTCCCGGTCGCCTGCGGCGAGCGCCGCCTGATAATCGGCCTTCGCGTCCGTCAGATGGTTCAGCCGCCGCTCCGCATTGGCGCGATTGTTGAGCGCGGGTGCGAAGCGCGCATTGGTTTTGAGCGCGGCGGAATAATCCGCGATGGCGTCGTCCGTGCGGCCGAGCTCGTCGAGCGTGACGCCGCGGTCGAAATAGGCGCGGCCGAGTTCATCCTGCGGCAGGCCACCCAGCGCGATGGCGTCGTTGAAATCCGCCAGCGCGTCGCGGCGGTGGCCCATCTGCTCGCGGGCCAGCGCCCGGTTGAGCAGCAGATGGGCGTGGTTCAGCGGCACAAGGTCCCTGGCTGCCATCGCCTTGGTCGCCAGCGTCTCGGCATCCCATGCCCGGCCGGCCCGCAAGGCATCGGCAGCTTCCATTGCGTCCGATGGGCCAGGCGCGTCCTCGCCCCAGGCAGGCGCCGTCGCCAGCCACAGGCAGAAACCGATGAAGCCGATGCGCGTCAATCGAGAGTTCCCAGCGAGTCCGTCCGCCATGATAACGCGCCCTGCGCCGAATGGGAGGCGTGGACGCGGCGGACGCGGATATGGCAGGAAGACGGCGCGTTTCACACCCCCGTCCAGCCCATGTCCAAATTTCCCCCCGTCCGCACCGCCGTCCTGCCCGTCGCCGGGATGGGCACCCGATTCCTGCCCGCGACCAAGGCCGTCCCCAAGGAGATGCTGCCGGTGGTGGATAAGCCGGTGGTGCAATACGCCGTGGAAGAAGCGCGCGAGGCGGGGATCGAGCAGTTCGTTTTCGTCACCGGCCGCGGCAAGAACGTGATCGAGGATCATTTCGACCATGCCTATGAGCTCGAGGCGCTGCTCAAGGAGCGCGAGAAGACCAAGGAACTCGACAGCCTGCTCGAAAGCCTGCCGAAATCGGGGTCGGTGAGCTTCACCCGCCAGCAGAAGCCCCTGGGGCTGGGCCACGCGGTATGGTGCGCGCGCCATTTCGTGGGTGACGAACCGTTCGCGGTGCTGCTGCCCGACGATCTGTGCGTCGGCAAGCCCGGCGCGCTGAAGCAGATGATGAAGACCTACAACGAGACCGGCGGCGCGGTGATCGCCGCGGAGGAGCTCCCGCTATCGGAGATTCATCGCTACGGCGTCATCGCTCCGGGCAAGATCGACGGCAACGTCATCGAAGTGAAGGGCATGGTGGAGAAGCCCAAGGCGGAAAAAGCGCCGTCGCTTCTGCGCATCGTCGGGCGCTATATCCTTCCCGCGGAAGTGTTCACCCAGCTCGACCGCCAGGAAAAAGGCGCAGGCGGCGAGATCCAGCTCACCGATTCCCTGCAGCGCCTGATCGGGCGCCAACCGTTTCACGCCGTGGTGGCGAAGTGCAAATGGTACGATTGCGGCGACAAGGTCGGCTTCCTGCACGCCAATATCGCCGTGGGGCTGACGCGCCCGGACATCGCACCGGCGCTGCGGGAGATACTGAAGAGCGTGAAGGGATAACGCGCGCGCCCTACCCCGCGTCGTTGAGCCGGCTTTCCCAGGCGTAGGCGGTGCGGACGATCTCGTCGAGATTTTCGTGTTGGGGTTGCCAGCCGAGATCCGTGCGGATGCGGGCGGCGTCGGCGATCAAAGTCGGCGGATCGCCCGCGCGGCGGGGATGTTCGGATGTCGCGACCTTCTGGCCGGAGACGCGCTCGACCGCGCCGATCACGTCGCGCACCGAAAAGCCGCGGCCGTAGCCGCAATTGAAGATCGCGGGCGCGCCGCCGCCGCGCAAATGATCGAGCGCCAGGGCATGGGCGGCGACGAGATCGCTGACATGGATGTAGTCGCGCACGCCGGTGCCGTCGGCGGTGGGATAGTCGGTGCCGAAGATCGTAAGCTCCGGCACGCGGCCGAGCGCCACCTGGCAGGCGCGCTTGATCAGATGCGTGGCGCGCGGCGTCGACTGGCCGGTGCGGCCCTTGGGGTCCGCGCCCGCGACGTTGAAATAACGCAGCGCCACATAGCGGAAATCGTGTGCGCGGGCGGTGTCTTCCAGCATCCATTCCGTCATCAGCTTGGAGCGGCCATAGGGATTGATCGGCATGGTCGGCATCGTCTCGGCGACCTGGCCGCCGGCCGGCACGCCATAGACCGCGGCCGTGGAGGAGAAGATGAAATTGTGCATGCCCGTCGCGACGCAGGCTTCGAGCAGCCGGCGCGCGACGCCGGTGTTGTTGACGTAATATTTGAGCGGCTTCTCGACCGATTCCGGCACCACGATGGAGCCGGCGAAATGGATCAGCGCATCGACCTTGTGATCGCGGATCAGCTTGCGCACCAGCGCGCCGTCACCCGCATTGCCTTCGACGAACTGGGCCTTCTCGGCGACGAGGCCGCGCACGCCGGTGGTGAGATTGTCGAGCACCACGACGTCTTCGCCGCGGTCGAGCAATTCCCACACCATGTGGCTGCCGATATAGCCCGCGCCGCCGGTGACGAGAACGCTCATGCCACGCTCCCGTTGTAGCCCTGGAACCATTCGACGAAGCGCGGGATGCCTTCGCTGAGCGGAATGCGCGGCGCGAAATCGAAGTCGCGGGCGGCGCGCGAAATATCCGCGTAGGTCTCGCGCACGTCGCCGGGCGGGCCTTGCGTGTCCTCGATGCGCGCCTTTTTGCCGGTGGCCTTTTCGATCAGGCCGATCAGGGTCAGCACGTCTTCGGGATGGCTGTTGCCGAGATTGTAGATCCGGTGCGGCGCGCCCTCGCCCTCGCGCGCGAACGGCGTCTCGACGATGCGAACCAACGCTGTGACGATGTCGTCGATATAGGTGAAGTCGCGGCGCAATTTGCCGCCGCCGAAGACGGGCAGCGCCTCGCCTTTCAGGATCTTGTCGGTGAACGACCAATACGCCATGTCCGGCCGGCCGAACGGGCCATAGACGGTGAAGAAGCGCAGGCCTGTCTGCTTGAGCCCGAACAGCTCGGCGTAGGAATGCGACAGGAGCTCGCCCGCGCGCTTGGTGGCGCCGTAATAGGAGACGGGCTTGTCGGCGCGCGCGTCCTCGCGGAACGGCGCGACGCTGTCGTTGCCGTAGACCGAGCTCGACGAGGCATAGACCAGATGCGCGAGGCCCTCATGGCGCCGCGCGAATTCGAGCACGTTCTGGTGGCCCACCAGATTGGAGCGCGTATAGGACGCGGGGTCCGTCAGCGCATGGCGCACGCCGGCCTGGGCGGCGAGGTGCAGGATCGCCTCGTAACGTTCGTTTCCCGCGGCCGCGGCCAGCGCGCCCGCATCCGCGATGTCGGTGCGGACGAAGCGGAAACCCTTGTGGCCGTCCAATCGCGCGAGACGGGCCTCCTTCAACCGGGGGGTGTAGTAGGCGTTCAGCGCATCCACGCCCGTAACGGCGTGCCCCCTCTCCAGGAGCGCGCGGGCCGCGTGATAGCCAATGAATCCGGCGCTGCCGGTGAGAAGAACGCGCATGACGGTCCACGATTAGCGGTTATTGTGCGCTGCGCAAAGGCCGGGAAACGAGATTCATCCGCCAATCGCGCCATTTACCAAGGAAAATGCCGCGCGATCCCACGGGCCTTGAAACCGGGCGCGCGCCGGGCCAAACAGCCCCATCAAGGAGGGCGTTTGCATGCATGTCGCGATGATCGGCACGGGCTATGTGGGGCTGGTTTCGGGCGCCTGCCTGTCCGAATTCGGCCATGACGTGGTCTGCGTCGACAAGGAAACCGCCAAGATCGACGCCCTGAAGGCGGGGCGCATCCCGATCTTCGAGCCGGGACTGGAAGAGGTCGTGGCGGCCAATGTGAAGGCCGGGCGGCTGTCCTTCACCACCGACCTCGCCTCCGCCGTGAAGGCGGCCGACGCGGTGTTCATCGCCGTGGGCACGCCCAGCCGCCGCGGCGACGGTCATGCCGACTTGAGCTACGTCTTCGGCGCCGCCGAGGAGATCGCGCGCGCCTTGGACGGCTACACCGTCATCGTCAACAAATCGACCGTGCCCGTCGGCACCGGCGCCAAGGTGGAAGAGATTATCCGCAAGCTGCGCCCCGATGCGGAGTTCGACGTCGCCTCCAATCCCGAATTCCTGCGCGAGGGCTCCGCCATCGAGGATTTCCGCCGCCCCGACCGCGTGGTGGTGGGCTGCGTGACCGAGAAAGCGCGCGAGGTGATGAAGGAGATCTATCGCCCGCTCTATCTTTCCGAAACGCCGATCGTGTTCACCACGCGCGAAAGCTCCGAGCTGATCAAATACGCGGCGAACGCGTTCCTCGCCACCAAGATCACCTTCATCAACGAGATGGCGGATATCTGCGAGAAGGTCGGCGCCGACGTGCAGGACGTGGCGCGCGGCATCGGGCTGGACGGACGCATCGGCGGCAAGTTCCTGCATGCCGGCCCGGGTTTCGGCGGCTCGTGCTTTCCCAAGGACACGCTGGCGCTGCTGCAGACCTCCAGGCAGTTCGGCGTGCCGACGCGCATCGTCGACGCGGTGGTCGCGGTCAACGACGCGCGCAAATCCGCGATGACGGCGAAGATCGAGGACGCGTTCGGCGGCGTTTCCGGCAAGACCATCGCGGTGCTCGGCCTCGCCTTCAAGCCGAACACCGACGACATGCGCGATGCGCCCAGCCTCGTCATCCTGCCGGAACTGCAGGCGAAAGGCGCGCGCATCCGCGGCTACGATCCGGAAGCCACCGCCGAAGCCAAGAAGCTGCTCAACATCGAGTTCTGTCACGACGCCTACGAGGCGCTGGACGGCGCCGACGGCGTGGTCATCCTCACCGAATGGAACGAGTTTCGCGCGCTCGATCTGCCGCGCGTGAAGGGGCTGCTCAAGACGCCGCTGATGGTCGATCTGCGCAACATCTACCGCCCCGCGCAGATGGCCGCCGCCGGCTTCCGCTATGTCAGCGTCGGCCGCGCCGCGGCGGGCTGATCGGCTTCAGCTGCAAACTTTTCCGAGGATCGCGGCGAGATCTTTTTCGCTGAAGGGCTTTCCCAGCTTGGGGACTTTCGCCTCCACGCCACCGGGCAGTTCGGCATAGCCCGTCGCCAGTACGACGGATATTTCCGGCCATTCGGCCTTGATCGCGTCGATCAGCTGCATGCCCGTCATCCCCGGCATGGCCTGGTCGGTGATGACGAGGTCGACCGGCTCCCGGCGCAGGATCTCCAATGCCCCGGCGCCCGAATAGGCCTCGAACACGGTGTGCCCGAGGTCTTCGAGCATCGCCGTGGTGTTGAACAGCACCAGGCTGTCGTCGTCGACAGCCAGCACGCGCAGCGCACGGTCCGGCCCTTTGTCCTCCGCGGGGCGGCTCGTCTCCACCTCGGCTTCGGCGCCGTATTCCGCCGCCTTGAGCCAGATTTCCGCGGTGGTGCCTTCGCCCTTGCGACTCCTCAGAAGAAGCCGCCCGCCCAATTGCTCGCTCATGCCGTGCACCATCGGCAACCCCAGGCCGGTGCCCTTGCCGACCCCTTTGGTCGTGAAGAACGGTTCGGTGGCGCGGGCGAGCGTTTCCTCGTTCATGCCCTCGCCCTTGTCGCTCACGGCGAGGCAAACGTAATGGCCCGGCGGCAGGCCAGTCGGATGCGCGCCGGCGACGCGTTCCTCGCGCGCCGAAATCACGATCGCGCCACCTTCCGGCATGGCGTCGCGGGCATTGACCGACAGGTTCAGCAGCGCGAGCTCCAGCTGGTTGTGATCGGCCACCACCTTGCTCAACGCCAACGGAAATTGGGTCTCGATCGTCGTTCCCGCTCCGATGGACCGCTGCAACAGATCGGTCATGCTGCGCACCAGGCCCAACAGATCGACGGGCTTGAAGTCCATCTCCTGGCGCCGGGAAAACGCCAGCATGCGCTGCGTCAGCGATACGCCGCGCGTGGCGCCCTGAATCGCATTGTCGAGCAGGCGATGAAATTGCGGATCGTCCGGCAGCCGCTTGCGCAGCAGTTCCAGGCTGCCCAGCACGGCCATCAGCAGGTTGTTGAAATCGTGCGCGACGCCGCCGGTCAACTGGCCAACCGCATCCATCTTCTGGGACTGGAAGAGCGCCTCGCGCGCCTGATCCAGCGAGGCCTGCGTATCCTTGCGTTCTGTGACGTCGCGGGTGATCTTCGCGAAGCCCAGCAGTTTGCCGTCATCGTCGCGTATCGGATCGATCACGACGTGGGACCAGAATTTCGTTCCGTCCTTGCGCAGGCGCCAGCCTTCCTTCTCGGACCGCCCCTCGCGAACCGCGGTATCCAGCGCGGCCTGCGGATAGCCGCGGGCGCGATCCTCCTCGGTATAGAATTGCGAGAAATGCTTGCCGATGATTTCGGCGGGCGCGTAGCCCTTGATGCGTTCGGCGCCGGAATTCCAGTTGGTGACGATGCCCTCCGGGCTCAGCATGTAGATCGCGTAGTCCGTCACGCCCTGCACCAGAAGCCGGAATTGCTCCTCGCTCTGGCGCAGCGCCATCTCGGATGCCCGGCGCTCGGTGAGATCGCGCGTGACTTTCGCGTAGCCCGTCAGCCTGCCGCTGGGATCGCGGATGGGATCGATGACGACATGCGCCCAGAACCGGGTGCCGTCGCGGCGGACGCGCCAGCCTTCGCTTTCGAATTTGCCCTCGCGCGCGGACGTCGCCAGCGCACGCGCGGGAAGTCCACTGGCATTGTCTTCCGGCGTGTAGAATCGGGAGAAGTGCTGGCCGATGATTTCCTGCCGCGTATAGCCCTTGAACCGCTGGGCGCCGGCATTCCAGCTCGTGATCACGCCGGTGGGGTCGAGCATATAGATGGCGTAGTCGGTGACCGCCTCGACCAGGAGCCGGTATCGCCCCGCGTCTTCCGCGTCATCGCTGCGCGCGTTCATGGATTTCCGTTGCCCGCTCTACACCCCTACATCTCACAACGCGCGAGGTGACACGCGGTTCCAGCGACGCTGCCGCACTGGGCAGCGCCGGCTATGCCGTTGGCATTACGTCCGCTCTTGCAAGACCACCAGCGATGCCGCCGAGACCGCGAAATCCTTCAGGATATCGGCCAGGGTCGTCGACAGCAGCACCCAGTTTATCGGCAGGATGTTCTTCGGCACGAAGATCACCGTGCCCGGCGGCAGCTTGGCGGAGCTGAAATGGATCCACGACGTGTCCATCGCCCGCGCCGACCCGTCCGGATAGACGATGAAGGTGTTGCCTTCGTCGGCGTAGCGGCCATAGCCGCCGGCCTGGTCGATATAGTCTTCCGGCGACTTGTCGGAATTGAACGGGAAGCTGCCGGGCTGCATCACCTCGCCCAGCACGGTGACCGTGCTCGGACGCTGCGGGATGAAGATCACGTCGCCCGGCTCGAGCAGCGGATCGCGCTCGGGATGGGCGGCCAGGATGCTCGGATCGGCGACGAACGAGATGCGGCCGATGGGCGACTGGTTGCGCAACTGCGTGATGAGCGCTTCCATGCCGGCGATGGCGTCGGGCGAGAAGGACGTGCCGCCGGACGTCGAACTCACCTGGCCGAGGCCCACCAGAAGCTGCGTCTGCAACTGGTCCGCCACGCGCTGGTAGCCGACCGCTTCCTGCTGCGCGATGGATTTGCGCAGGAAGACCGTGCCGTAAGGATAGGCCGTGTCGGTCAATCCGCCGGCCTGCACGAGCAATTCGGACAGATGCTCGCCATGGGTGATCTGGTAGCTGCCCGGCGAGCGGATTTCGCCTTCCAGGTCGATCTGGCCCGCATTGGCGGTGGTGTAGACGCGGTTGAAGCGGAAATCGTCCTGCGGCTGGACGATATAGTTGATCAGCGCCTCGCTCTTGAGCGCCAGCGTCTCGCGCTTGGTGGCGGACGTGCCGGCGCCGCGGTCGACGACGGTGGTGATCAGCTGGATGTTGCTTTCATCCGTCCAGTTCTGCGTGCCGCCCGCCGCCGCGACGAGGTCGGGCAGCGTGGTGCCGGGACCGACAATATAGGTGCCCGGCCCGCGCACCGCGCCGTCGATATTGGCTTCGTGATCGACGATGAAATTGATCAGCACGACCGGATCGACGCTCAGCTGGGTGGCGAGATCGCCGAAATTCGTGATGCTCTGTCCCGCCAGGACAGGGTTGGACGGCGTGATCGTTTCCTTGGTGACGTCGAACCCGGCGATGGGCGCGCTCTGCTGCACGCTGGTCGGCAGCACCGCGGTGCCCGTGGTGCCCTGGTTGCCGATCTGCGCGGTGCTCGTCGCGGTCGAGGCCATCAGATTGGGAATCTGCGGCAGCGCCGTCTGCTGCTGTTGCTGGCTCTGCTGCGACGACCCGCCGCCCGGCATGGGAGCGCCGAGGCTGTGCGACTGGTCGGTCGTCTGCTGCACCTGGGTTTCGAAATCCTGCGCCGCCTTGTCGATCAGTTTGGTCTCGTCGGTCGAGAACACGCGCACGATGTCGTCGCTCTGCAATTGCATGTCGTCGCGGCCCGCGAGCACGGCGACGGGGCTGAACGGCACGAGCACGCGCAGATAGGTGTGGGGATCGCGGCGCGAGACGACGCCGAACAGCGTGTAGGGGTTGAGGCCGAGCGCGCCGGGATCGCGCAGCAGCGCGGAAAGCCGTCCCGAATGTCCGGTGGAGGAATAGCGGCCCGCGCTGTTCTGTCCGCCGGCATAGGTCACCTGATCGGCCGGCAGCTCGGCGGCCGGCTGCACGAAGAGGATGTCGCTGTCGCCGACACGGCCGCTCATGCCCGTCAGGTTCTCGACGATCTGATGGCCGTCGCGTTCGACGTGCAGCAGGGTGAGGTGATAGCCGCCGCGCACTTCGAGGCCGCCGGCCAGCGAGATCAGGCCCCTGGTCGTCATGCCGGCGGCGCCGGGCGGAAGCTCGTAGATGCCCGGTTTGCGCACCCAGCCGACGACGGCCAGGGTCTGGCCGAGGGGCGCCACGACGATGCGGTCGCCGTCCTGGAGCAGGATCTGCCTGGCCACGCCCTGCTGCGTCAGGATGTCGTAGAGGTCGTAGCGAATGCGCTGGGCGCCGCGGAAGATGACGATGTTGCGCAGACTGCCGGTGCGCTGGATGCCGCCGGACACGAGAATGGCGTCGAGCGGAGACGACAACGCCGTCATCGCGCGCATGCCGGGAATGTTGATCTCGCCGACGACCATCACATTGATCTGGCGAAGCTGCGCGATGGTCACGTAGGCCTGCGTGCCCATGAAGGCGCGGCGCACGGCTTCCACCATGTCGCGGCGGAAATCGCCGAACTCGCGGCCGGCCGCCGCGACGGGCGGAACGCCCGGAAGGATCACGCGGCCGTCACGATCGACCGTCACGCGATAGTCGTTGCTCGTCGAACCCTGTCCGCGCGTCGACACGTCGATCTGGTCGCCGGGGCCGAGAATGTAATTGTCCGGGATCGCGCCAATGGTCGGCACTGGAACGGATTCGCCGCTGCCCACCTGGTCATAGCCGAACAGCGACAGCGGCACGCCGGCGCGATCCGACATGATCTTCTCAAGATGCGTTTGCGGCGGGCCCGAGGGCGTGGCCGGCGGCATGGCGGAGTTGGACTGTCCCTGGACGGCCATGGGCTGATTGGCCACGGGGATCATCGTGGTCTGCGGGGAGACCGATGGGCTCACCGTAATGGTCGGATTGGATGGCTGCCCCGTTGTCGGCAAACCGCCGCCTTGCAGGATCTGCTGCAGCCCGCCGGGCTGGTTCAGCACGTTCTGGATCACCTGCCCCAGCCCGCTTCCGGACGCGCTCTGCGCCAGAACGAGGGAGGACGCCATGGTCCCGCCGGCGATCGCGACGGTCGCCACGACCAGGATACGGCGCAGATGACGCCGCACGACCAACATGAACTGCCGTAATGTTTGCATTCGCCCGCCCAGAACCAAATAAATCGCCGTGTGGCAGGCGTGGTATCATATTGACTGATAAGGGTGAAGCGCCAAAAGTGCCCCGCTGCTGGGCAATCGCCGGGGAATTCGATTCTGTTGCGTTATTTAGCTCTCCGGAAGGGGTCCAAAACCCCCTGCCTGGGCACCCGCCGAACGCGGGCGCGGCATCGCGCGCGCCTGGCGAGCCTCTCCTTTTTGGCGGCATTGCTCACATTTGCGTCCGCGGCCCATGCAGACCCCGACGGTTCCGCACCGTTCCGCGACACCTATGGTGAGGTGGGCCTTCTCGAAACGCCCAGCGCGCGCATGGCCGACGACGGCCAATTGTCGCTCACAATCGGTGCGCTCAGGAACACGACGCGCTTCGCGCTCGGCTTCCAGCTGTTTCCGTGGCTTGAAGGATCGTTCCGCTACAGCTCCATCGACGACTTCAACGGCAACGCGGTCGATTACGACCGCAGCTTCGGCCTGAAGATGCGGCTGTTCCAGGAAACCGAATACACGCCGGACGTTTCGTTCGGCATCCGCGACATCATCGGCACCGGCATTTACGGCAGCGAATATTTCGTCGCCACCAAACGGATCTGGCAATTCGACGTCAGCGCTGGCCTCGGCTGGGGACGCCTCGCCGGCGACGAGACCTTCGACAATCCGTTCGGGCTGCTGTTCAAATCCTTCGACACGCGCAAGTTCGTCGGCGGCAGCAACAGCGGAGGCCAGGTCGATCTGGGCGAATTCTTCCACGGCCCGGACATGGGCCTGTTCGGCGGCATCGTCTGGCGCACGCCGATCAACAATCTCGACGTCATCGCCGAATACGGCAGCGACGCCTATTTGCGCGAGCGCGCCGACAAGGTCTTCAGTCCCCGCACGCCGGTCAACGTGGGCCTGGCCTATCGCCCGCTCGATAACCTCACCGTCACCGGCGGCTGGCTCTATGGGACGAGCTGGGGCCTGGTGGCGAGCCTGTCGATGGACCCCACCAAGGACAACGCGCCCGCGCGCCTCGGCCCGCAGCCGATCGCGCCGCAGCCGCGCTCCGACCAGGATCAGCAGAAAGCCGTCCACGACTACGTCAACCGCCAGACCACCGAGGACAAGATCGCGGCGGGCGGGCCCTTCGTCGGCCAGGGCTTCAAGGGGCCGGACGCGAAGGTCGCGCTGGTCTCGCAGATCAACAACAGCTCCGCCGAAGTGCGCGACGCCGAAGTCGACGGGCGCACGCTCGTCGTCGACGTGCGCAGCCAGATGACGCCGGCCGATTGCAAACGTTACGCGCTGCTCGCCGCCGCCTCTTCGGCGCCGGTCGAATCGGTGGCGGTGGTCGATCTGGATCGCGGCAAGGGCGTGCCGGTGATCTGCCCCGTGCCGCGCGCGCCATCGCTGCCGCAAACCGTCTACGCCAGGCTCGAGCGCATGGACGCGGTGGAAAGCTTCGCCGACGACAGCGCGCCGGCGGGCGCACCGGCCGATGCGGGCGCGGGATCGGCGCCGAGCCTTGCGCCCACGCCGCAGCAGGACGCCGTCGACATCTCGGCCGTGGAGAGCACGCTGCGCACCGCGGCGGCCTCGCAGGGCCTGCGCGTCGAAGGCGTCAGGATCACCGCCCATGAGATCGTGATCTACTATTCGAACACGACCTATTATCACGAGGCCGACGCCATCGGCCGCCTGGCGCGCGTGCTGCTCGCCGCCACGCCGTCCAATGTCGAGGCGATGCGCATGGTGGCGGTCGTCGGCGGCGTGCCGCAACAGCAGATCGAAGTGCTGCGCGCGCCGATGGAGCGCATGTTCACGCAGAACGCCGATCCGGTCGAGATCGCGCAAGCCATCACCCTGCGCAGCCCGCCGATGAACACGCCGGTGCTCGACGAGGGGCAATCGACGACCTATCCGCGCCTGATCTGGTCGCTGTCGCCGGAATTCCGCCAGGAACTCTTCGACCCGGACGAGCCGTTGCAGGTGCAGGTTCTGGTGTCGGGCGCCGCGACGGTCGAGATCCTGCCGGGTCTCGCGCTCACCACCGATCTCGAAGGCAACATCTACAACGACTACAATTTCGCCCGCACCAGCAACAGCGTGTTGCCCCATGTGCGAAGCGATTTCGCGGAATACCTGCAGCACGGCATCAACGGCATCTCCACGCTCTACGCGTCCTACGACACGCGCCTGGCGCCGGACGTGTTCTTCGAGGCCAAGGCCGGCTATCTCGAGGACATGTTCGCGGGCGGCGGCATCCAGGCGCTGTGGCGCCCCGAGGACACGCGCTGGGCGGTCGGCATCGACGCCTATGAAGTGCAGCAGCGCGCCTACGACCGGCTGTTCGGTTTCCGGAACTACCGCGTGCTCACCGGCAGCGTGAACGTCTATTACCAGTCGCCGTGGTACGGCCTCAACTTCGCGGTCCATGCCGGGCGCTATCTGGCGCGCGACTACGGCGCGACGTTCGAGATGACGCGCGAATTCCTCACCGGCGTCGAGATCGGCGCGTTCGCCACCTTCACCAACGTGCCGTTCAGCAAGTTCGGCGAAGGCAGCTTCGACAAGGGCCTGATCATCCGCGTGCCGATCGATTGGGCGCTGCCGTTCAACACGCAATCGTCCTACGACCTCGACCTGCGCCCGCTGACCCGCGACGGCGGCCAGCGCCTCGAGAACGACGACTCCCTCTACGACACGACGCGCCGCACCAGCTACGGCGAAATCTACAACCACGTCGAAGAGATCGGCTATCCATGAGCGCGCATCGCCACATGATCGTGTTCGGCGCGCTGGCATTGGCTTTGCCGTTGGCGTTGTCCGGCTGCGGCTCGCAAAGCGGCGCGCCCGACTGGGACCAGATCTACGGCATGGTGCGCGGCCAGATCACCGGCAGCGCCAAGGACGTCACCCTCGAACAAGCCGCCGCCATTCCTTACGCGACGCTCGGCGTTCGCATCGGCGACGGGCAGGAGGCCATCGTCGTGCTGGCCGGCGGCGCGGCGGGCGACCGGTTGTGGACCTCAAAAGCCCGCATCGCGATCACCACGCGCCACGGCCGCGTGATCAAGACCGCCGGCCTGCCGCGCAACATCGACAACGTGTCCTTCTCCGGCGGCGATCCTGTGCTGGAGGCGGCCCAGGGCGGCCCGCCGCGCGAATCGACCCGCGCCAGCGACTTCTGGGACCTCAACCGCTACCAGGTCCCGCTGCGCTGCGTGGCCGCGTCCAAAGGGCCGGAATCGGTGACGATCCTCGGCAAGGCCATTGCCACCACGCGGGTCGACGAGACCTGCCAAAGCTCGACCATGGACTGGTCGTTCACCGACTCGTTCTGGGTCGGCCCGAGCGGTCTCGTCTGGAAGTCCATCCAGCACTACCACCCGGACTACGACCCGCTGGAACTGGAAGTGCTCCGGCCGCCGGCGCAATAATCGCCTTGCACCTCCCCCTTGTGGGGAGGTCGACAAACCGTCGCGCGCAAAGCGCGCGATGGTTTTCGGGTGGGGGGCGGCGCGAGTGACGGGAGCGGTCCCCCACCCGAAAAATGCGTCGCATTTTCCGACCTCCCCACAAGGGGGAGGTGCAAAACGCAAAAAGAAAAAGGCGCCTCGCGGCGCCTTTTCCCGAATTCCAGAACCTTGAAGCAAACCTTACGGCGTGCTCGGGGTCGTGTGCGTGGTGTGACCGCTGCCGTTGCTGCAAAGCACGAGGCAGAGACCACCGGCGACAACCGCCGCCGTGATCAAGATCATCGTCACGTCGCCGCCCATACCCTGGGCCTGCTGCACGTTCGCCGCATTCCCCGGAGCCAGGGCGCCCTGGTCCTCGGTTCCCCCAAAAGCCACGGAAGCGCTCGAAACGAGCATTGCCGCCGCGACTACCGCTGAACCCAACTTGCGCATTTAGTCCTCCTGACTCGTGAAATAGTATCTCGTTTTAGCCCGAAGACCCGCGACCTGTCAATTAACCTCTGCCCGAAAGGGACTGGAAAACCGCGGTTTTGAGCCTATTCCTGTGGCCTCCGGGCCACAGGACTGCGCTAGATAACCGTATAGCACCGCATTCGTTTCAGCCTTCCTTACAGAATTTACGGAATCAGGCCCAACTGCCGCAGATGGGCCACGACTCGTTCCGCCAGCTCGGCCGGATCGGTGTTTTCGGTGCTCAACGTCAGCTCCGCGGCCTCGGGCGGCTCATAGGGGCTGTCGATTCCGGTGAAGTTCTTGATCTGGCCGCCCCTAGCCTTCTGGTAGAGGCCCTTGGGGTCGCGCTGCTCGCAGACCTCCAGCGGAGTGTCCACATAAACCTCGATGAACTCGCCCGGACCCACCAGGTCCCGCGCCATCCGCCGCTCCGACCGGAAGGGCGAGATGAACGAGACCAGCACGATCAGCCCGGCATCCACGAACAACCGGGCCGCCTCGCCCACCCGGCGGATATTCTCCACCCGGGCGGCGTCGGTGAAGCCGAGGTCGCGGTTGAGGCCGTGGCGGATGTTGTCGCCGTCCAGGATGTAGGTGTGACGGCCCTGCGCGAAGAGCGTGCGCTCCACCAGGTTCGCCACCGTGGACTTGCCGGAGCCCGACAGGCCGGTGAACCACAACACCACGGGCTTCTGGCCCTTGAGCTCGGCGCGGGCGGCCTTGTTCACATCCAATGCCTGCCAATGCACGTTGGTCGCGCGGCGCAGCGAGAAGTCGATCATGCCGGCGGCGACGGTGGCGTTGGTGAAGCGGTCGATCAGGATGAAGCCGCCTGTGTCGCGGTTATCGTGATACGCGTCGAAGGCGAGCGGCTGCGAGGTCGAGAGGTTGGCGTAGCCGATCTCGTTGAGCGACAGCGTCGTGCCCGCCAGATGCTCCAGCGTGTTGACGTCGATCTTGTGCTTGAGTGTGCTGATCTGCGCCGGGACCGAGGCGGTGCCGATCTTGAGGAGGTATTGCCGCCCGGGCAGCATCTCCTCCTCCGACATCCACAGCACATGCGCCGCGAACTGCTCGGACACTTCCGGCCGGTCCGACGGCGCGCACAGCACGTCGCCCCGCGACACGTCCACTTCGTCGGCGAGCGTCAGCGTCACGGCTTCGCCGGCGCTGGCTTCGGCCAGGTCGCCATCGGCGGTCACCACGCGCGCGACCTTGGAGGTCTTGCCGGATTTGGCGACGACGACCGGATCGCCCGGACGAATGCGCCCGCTCACCACAGTTCCAGAGAAGCCCCGGAAATCGAGATTGGGGCGGTTCACCCATTGCACCGGCAGGCGGAACGGCATCTCGGACAGCGCCGTCTCGACATCCACGGTTTCGAGGTGATGCAGCAGCGGCTGGCCCTTGTACCAGGGCATGCTCGCACTTTTCTCGATGACATTGTCGCCGAAGCGCGCCGACATCGGGATCGCGATCAGCGTCTCGAAATCGAGATTCGACGCGAAGGCGCCGAACTCGGCGACGATCTCGTCGAAGATCTTCTGCGAGTAGTCCACGAGGTCGATCTTATTCACCGCCAGCACGACGTGGCGCACGCCGAGCAGCGAGCAGATGAACGCATGGCGCCGCGTCTGCACCAGCACACCCTTGCGCGCGTCGATCAGGATGACAGCGAGCTCGGAATTGGACGCCCCCGTCGCCATGTTGCGGGTGTACTGTTCGTGACCGGGCGTGTCGGCGACGATGAATTTGCGCTTGTCGGTGGCGAAGAAGCGATAGGCGACGTCGATGGTGATGCCCTGCTCGCGCTCGGCTTCCAGCCCGTCGACCAGCAATGCGAAATCGATGTCGCCGCCGGTGGTGCCGTGCTTCTTGGAGTCTTTCTTGAGCGCGGCGAGGTGATCCTCGAACAGCAGCTTGGAATCGTAGAGCAGACGCCCGATCAGCGTGGACTTGCCGTCGTCGACGCTGCCGCAAGTGAGGAAGCGCAGGAGCGATTTCTTCTCCTGCTCGGCGAGATAGGCCTGGAGGCCGGATACCGGAGCGGTCATACGCCAACCTCGTCATGGCCGGGCTTGACCCGGCCACCCAGTAAGCGCGCGTCGGCGCGCGAAGAAGACGTCTTTGCGACCGCAGACGCGATCGTGCTGGGTGGCCGCCTCAGGGGCGGCCATGACGGTTTTGCAGAAGAAAGGACTTTTTCCATTAAAAATACCCCTCCTTCTTCTTCTTCTCCATCGAGGCGTTCTCGTCGTGGTCGATGACGCGGCCCTGCCGTTCGCTGGTGCGGGCGGTGAACATCACGGTGACGATCTCTTCAAGCGTGGATGCCGACGACTCCACCGCGCCGGTCAGCGGATAGCAGCCGAGTGTGCGGAACCGCACCAGCTTCATCTGCGGCGTCTCGCCCGGTTTCAACTTCATCCGGTCGTCATCGACCATGATCAGCGCCCCATCGCGATCGACCACCGGCCGCATGGCGGCGAAATAGAGCGGGACGATGGGAAGGTTCTCCATCATCGTGTATTGCCAGATGTCGAGCTCGGTCCAGTTGGACAGCGGGAAGACGCGGATGCTTTCGCCCTTGTTCACGCGCGTGTTGTAGACGCGCCAAAGCTCGGGCCGCTGGTTCTTCGGATCCCACGCATGATTGGCGTTGCGGAAGGAGAACACGCGCTCCTTGGCGCGGCTCTTCTCCTCGTCGCGCCGCGCGCCGCCGAAGGCCGCGTCGAAGCCATATTTGTCGAGCGCTTGCTTCAGCCCTTCGGTCTTCATCACCTGGGTGTGCAGCGACGAGCCGGAATCGAACGGATTGATGCCGCGCTTCACGCCGTCTTCGTTGACGTGGACGATCAGCTTCAGGCCGAGCCGCTCCACCGTCTCGTCGCGGAACTTGATCATTTCCTTGAACTTCCATGTCGTGTCGACATGGAGCAGCGGGAACGGCGGCTTCGAGGGATAGAACGCCTTCATCGCCAAATGCAGCATCACGCCGCTGTCCTTGCCGACGGAATAGAGCATCACCGGGTTGCGGAACTCAGCGGCAACCTCGCGGATGATATGGATGGATTCGGCCTCAAGGCGCTTGAGATGTGACAAGCGATGGGCGACCGGTGCGGCCGTCACGGACATAACTGGGCCTTTGCTGCGGGTGCGAGATTAACAGTGGGCAATTTAGGGACCCCACGCCGCCAACTCAACCACCCAGGCTTCATGGCTTTTCAGCATCCTTAACTGCCAGCGCCGTGTGGAATCCCGCGGTTGACACCCCGCCCCGCCCCTTTAGAGAGGGTGCGAACCCAATTGAACGCCGCGCGATGAAGGAAGACCGCCCCAGCAAGACGGCACTGCGTAGCGCCATGCTCCGCGCGGCCCATCAGGTCTGGGACGAGCCCATCGTGCTTGCCGATCCGCTGGCCTTGCGCATCGTGGGGCCGGAGCAGGCGGCCAAGCTGCGCGGAACCCGCACCGACACCGCTTTCGAACGCAGCATCCGCGCCTTCATGGTCGCGCGCAGCCGCTTCGCGGAGGACGCGCTGGCCGAGGCGGTGGCGCGGGGGTTGCGCCAATATGTCGTACTGGGCGCGGGGCTCGACACCTTCGCCTATCGCAATCCGCACGCGGAACTCCGCGTCTTCGAAGTCGACCATCCCGCAACGCAGGGTTGGAAAAAGACCCTGCTCGCGGAAACGCATGTGACCGTTCCCGCCAATGCCGCCTGGGTGCCCATCGATTTCATGCGCCAGACGCCGGCGGAAGAATTGCCCAAGGCCGACTGGGACAAGACGCAGCCCACCTTCTTCTCCTGGCTCGGCGTGACGCCATACCTGACGCGCGATGCGGTGCTGGCGACGCTGTCTTTCGTCGCATCCTGCCCCAAGGGCAGCGAGATCGTGTTCGATGTGTCGACACCCGGCTCGCATGTGTCGCTTGTCGACAGGATCGTGCGGATGGGCGTGATGATGAAGAACGCGTTGCGCAACGAGCCCACCGTGATGCGCTTCGATCCGGTGGCGCTGGCACGCGAGATGAAGGGGCTCGGCTTCACGCAGGCCGATACGCTCGACAGCGCCGCCGTCAATGCGCGCTATTTCGCGGGACGGACAGACGGGCTGAAGGCGAGCAACCGCTCGGCGCTGATCCGCGCCACCGTCTGAGTTCCCGGGGTTACAAAGCGGACGGGACCCGCTAAAAGCCGGGCAGAGGCTCAAAATCCCGTCCATGAAGATCACCTTCGTCAACCATGCCAGCGTGAAGATCGAAGGCGGCGGGATTTCGCTGCTCTGCGATCCCTGGATCGCGGGTTCGGCGTTCAACAATGGCTGGGACCTTCTCGTGCCCACGCCGATGGACGTGCAGACATTGATGGCGGGCGTGACTCATATCTGGGTGTCGCACGAACATCCCGATCATTTCGTGCCGGGCTTCTTCATATCCATCGCCGCCGAGTACAAAGACAAGATCGAGATCCTGTTCCAGGCGACGCGCGACGGGCGGGTGAAGAAGTTCTTCACCGGCAAGGGCTTCAAGATCCGCGAGTTGCCGCATGGCGAGACCGTCGCGCTGAGCCCGGGCGTCAACGTCAGCGTCCATCCCAACGGCTTCTACGATTCCTGGATGTGGCTGACCGGCGAGGGCGTGGGCGTCCTCAACCTCAACGATTGCGAACTGGCCAAGCCAGGCGAACTCGAAAAGGTCCGCGCGGTGGTGGGCGCGCGGCCGGATGTGTTGCTGACGCAATTCAGCTACGCGGCCTGGAAAGGCGGCAGGAACAATGTCGCGTTCCGCAAGGCGGCCGCGATGCAGAAACTCGAAACCATCAAGTCGCAGATCCGCGCGCTGAAGCCCAAGGCCGTGATCCCGTTCGCGAGCATGGTCTATTTCTCCAGCGTGGAGAATTTCTATCTCAACGACAGCGTGAACAAGCCCGCCGATGCCGCGAGCGCGATCCGCGATGCGGGCGCAGAGCCCATTGTCCTGTTCCCCGGCGACAGCTGGACGGTCGGTGCGCCGGCACGGAACGATGCCGCGCTCGCGCGCTACGACACCGCTTACGCCGGCCTCGCACAATTGCCGCTGCGCGATCCCGGCAAGGGGCGCACAATGGGCGAACTCCAAGAGTCCTTCGAGCGCTATCGCAAACGCGTCTACGAGAAGAACTCCGCCGCCTTCATCGCGCTGGCCCGCCGCATGCCGCTGGGTGCGTTCCGGCCGGTGTCGATAAGGCTCACCGACCTGAACCAGACCGTGCGCGTGGGACTGGTGGACGGTTTCGCGACCGCCGCCGCCGCGCCCATCGATGCCGCGATGCATTCCAGTTCGCTGGGCAACATCTTCGACAACGAGTTCGGCTACGACACGCTGACCGTGAACGGCCGCTTCGAGGCGACGGGCGAAGGCTTCTCCAAGTTGACGCGCTCCTTCGGCGTCGGCTCGCTCAACGCGATGGGGCTTTCCTTCCGGCCTAGCCTGCTGTTCCAGACGCAGGTCCTCGCCACATTGCTGCGCCGTCTCACCGGCGTCGTGCGCCGCTTGAAACAAGGTTGAAGATGAGTTCCGACGACGACATCCGCATCGCCTGCCCGGTCTGCGGCTCCGCGAACGACCGCGACTTCCGCAAGGTGGACGGCTATCGCATCGCCCAATGCGCCGATTGCGGCTTTCTGTTCGTCAATCCGCGCCCCGCGCCGCCCAAGCTCGCCGAGCTCTATCGCGCGCGCGAAACCAATCCGTTCTTCTCCGAAGGCTACGAGCCGCCCGAGCTCGAAGCCCCGGTTCTCGACAAGGTGTTCCGCACCATCCGCAAGCATGTCCGCGGCGGCCAGATGCTGGAGATCGGCTGCGGCCGCGGCGATCTTCTGAAGCTCGCCCAGTCGCGCGGCTTTTCGCCTACGGGCTGCGACTTCTTCGACGGCAAGCCGCCCGTCGTGCCCGGCGTGCGCTTTTTCGATGGGCCGCTCGGCGACGCCAAATTCGCCGACGGCGCGTTCGACATCGTCGTCATCCGCAATGTGCTCGAACACCTGTTCGACCCGCGCGACGAACTCGCAGAGGCCCACCGCGTGCTCAAGCCCGGCGGCTTCCTCTATGCCAAGGTGCCCAACGCGCAAGTCGGCGAAGGCCCGTTCTACCGCAAATATGTCGCGCCGCCCTACCCGTTCGCGCCGCCCTATCACCTCAGCCATTTCAGCGCCCGCTCGATGACGCGGCTGCTGAAAAGCACCGGCTTCGATGTCGTGGACTGGAACGTGGAGCAGCCCACGATCGTGCGCAGCACCCGCAAGAACCTGATCCGCCAGGCCGCCTATCGCGGCCTCAGCCTGATGAAGGTGCTGAGCGGCGGGCGCTTCCCGCAGATCACGCTCGCCTGCATCGCGCGGCGCGCGTGACGGCCGTTATTCGCCGGGCGCGAGCTGCAGCGGCGCGGGTGGCGGGGCAACGGCGCGCTTGAGGCCGATCTCCAGCCAGCGCATCGCCATCACCACGTAGATGCTCGCGCCGAACACCAGGAACGGCTCGACCGAGACGCGCATGCGGAACGCGTTGCCGCTGTCAGACACCAGGATCGCGAACCCGAACCAGCTTCCGACGAAGGCAAGCAGCAGCGCGAAGGAAAGCCGCCGCAGGTCTCGCGCGTTGTATTGCGCGAACAGCGGCGGCAGCGGTGGCCCGATGCCTTTCGCCGCGCGGCGCAGCATCAGGTGCAGCTTTATCGCCCACCACATGCAGGCGACGACGAAGACCGTGTCGAACAGCGCCAATATTCGCGACACCCCCGTGAGCTGCCAGGGCAGCGGAATGTCGATGAAGGCGACGAGCTGCAGCGAAACGCGGACCGGGAACGGCAGGCGCTGGAAGAGACCGATGGGCAGGTAAAGGCTGTTGGCGCCCTGCCCGTTGGCGGCGGAGAATTCGGACGGATTGGAGGTGCCGCGCGTCGCCCGGTTCTCGGCATAGTCCTGGAAGAGCACGGTGGGCGCCACGAGCGTGGTGACGCCCGTCACCTGATGGACGACGATGAAATAGCTCGCCACCAGCACGAACATCGATACCACCGTCACGAACAGGCCGGCGATCACGCTGAAGAACATCTTGCGGTAGATGCCGGGCACGTTGACCGCCGCGCGGAACAAAGCCTGCAGGATGAACCAGCCCGGCGGGATGAGGATAAAGACGATGAAGGTGACGCGCAGAATGGTCGTGCAGAAGAACGAGAACACGTAGACGAAGAGATTGAACAGCCGGTGATCCTTGCGCAGGATGATCCAG
>DATATK010000189.1:0-31559 GCA_036268825.1 Rhizomicrobium sp.
GTCTTGGGATTGCGCGGGGGTGCCGGTGGGCGCGGCGCGCGGTGTGTGCTGGGCCGAGACGGGGCCGACGAGTATCACAGTGAAAGCCAACGCCGCGACGAAAGCGGCCGACACGCGCCTGAAGGTCATTCTATCGTCCTCGGTTCTTCCCGCAAATGCCCCTTCGAACATGGCCGAATTGGGGCGGCTAACGTTAAGTGACTGTTTCGTAAAGGAAAGGCGCGAGCTTGTCGCGGATGTCCTGCGGGATGCGGCGCGGCTTGCCGGTCAGCGTGATGATGCACGCCTCGATCGCCCCGCGCGTCAGCCTGTGCCCCGCCAGATAGACGTCCTGATGCGCCTCCATCCGCGCGCCGGTCAGACCGGTGAGCCGCGTGTGCACTTCGATCAGGTCGTCGACGCGGGCGGGGCGCAGATATTCCAGCTCCACCTTGCGCAAGGTCCACGCCGTGGGCTCGGGCTCGTCCATCTGCACCAGCCGCGCGATGCCGGCGGCGCGAAAGAATTCCGAACGGCCGCGTTCCATATAGGCGAGATAGTTCGCGTGATAGACGACGCCCGACAGGTCGGTGTCCGCGTAGTAGATGCGCACCGGCAGGATATGGACCTTGCCCTCGAAATGTCCCCAGCTCGTCACTTCGGACATGGCTTGTCCCTGTGACAGTCGTGCGGCGCGGGCAGCACGTTCACCGTGAACACGCCGTCGTTCGCAGGCTTGGGCTTCGGCGCGGGCGTCGCGTAGACGATATCCATCGCGCGGACGAACGCGCCGCCGAAACTGCCCCAGGCGAGAAACGAAGCGATCGTGATGCCCAGCGCCACGACGATGCCGATGAGCCGCATGGTCCAGGTGTTCATGCGTCCGCCTCTCCGCCGAACAAAGCGATCTGCGCCGGATCGCGCGCCGGCACCGGCAGGCCCAGATGCCCATAGGCCGCGCCCGCGAGCATGCGCCCGCGCGGGGTGCGCTGCACGAAGCCCTGCTGCAGCAGGAACGGCTCGACGATCTCCTCGATCGCATCGCGCGCCTCGCCGAGCGCGGCTGCAATGGTCTCGATGCCGACGGGGCCGCCGCCATAGTTCTCCGCGATCAGCTTCAGATAGCGCTTGTCGAACGCATCGAGCCCACGGCTGTCCACTTCCAGGCGCGTCAGCGCCTCGTCCGCCACTTTCGCATCGACGAGCCCGCGTCCGCTGACGCTGGCGAAATCGCGCACGCGCTTGAGCAGGCGCCCCGCGATGCGCGGCGTGCCGCGCGCGCGCGATGCGATCTCGCGCGCGCCGTCTTCGGTGAGTTCGAGCCCGAGCACACGCGCCCCGCGCTCCACGATGGAACAGAGTTCGTCCGCCGAATAGAAATTGAGCCGCACCGGAATGCCGAAGCGGTCGCGCAGCGGCGTGGTGATGAGGCCGGAGCGCGTCGTGGCGCCCACCAAGGTGAACGGCGCCAGCGTGATCTTCACAGAGCGCGCGCTCGGTCCCTCGCCGATGACGAGATCAAGCTCGTAGTCCTCCATCGCGGGATAGAGGATTTCCTCCACCGCCGGACTGAGGCGATGGATCTCGTCGATGAACAAAACATCGCGCGGCTCCAGATTGGTGAGGATCGCCGCCAGATCGCCCGCCTTCGCCAGGACAGGCCCGGAGGTCGAACGGAAATTCACGCCCAGCTCGCGCGCCACGATCTGCGCCAGCGTCGTCTTGCCGAGGCCCGGCGGCCCCGAGAACAGCACGTGATCCAGCGCCTCGCCGCGGGCCTTCGCCGCCTGGATGAAGATCGACAGATTCTCCCGCGCCTGCTTCTGCCCGACAAACTCCGCCAGCCGCTTGGGCCTGAGCGACGCCTCCAGCGCATCGTCCTCGATGCGCTCCGGCGCGACGAGCCGGTCGGCATCGGGTTTGGGTTTGGACGCGGCCATCATGCCTCCCACGGGTTGAAGACCGACAGGCCAGCAAATGCGAAGTCCCGTGCATTCCGTGTCACCACGGTCAGACCGAACGCCAGGGCGGTGGCCGCGATTTGCGAGTCCACCGTCTTCGCGTCGGGATACTTCGAACGCAGTGCTGCCCATTTCAGCGCAATGCCCTGATCGAAGTTCACCACGCGCCCGGCAAAGCCGACGATTACCGTTTCCTCGAACCACGCACGCAATTGCGATTTCCTGCGCCCGCCGTCGAGACGCTCGATGCCATAGGCCAGCTCACCGACACTGATGGCGCTGAGATAAAGTTGGCCTTGATCCTGCGCGCCGAACCAACGGTCCACGGTTGCTGCCGGCAACGGCTTACTCCCCTCAGAAACAACATTGGTGTCGAGGAGGAACATTTAGAACTCGACCTTGCGCATCCGCTCGCGCTTGCGCGGCGGCAGCTTGAATTCGGGAACCTTGGGCGCGGACTTCCAGATTTCATAGAGCGTCCGCTGCGGATGCTTGCTACGAAGACGGCGGTATTCTTCGGCGGAGATCAGGACCGCTTTTTCCTCGCCCCGGAGCGTGATGTGCTGGGGGCCGTTTTCCGAAGCCCGCAACATCTCCGAGAACCGTGCCTTGGCGTCCTGCACGGGCCAATTGTCGTCCATTCGCGATTCCTCCTGACTAGTCAGACTAGTCAGATCGTACCCCGCCGCCCCCATTGCCCGCAAGCTGTCGCGGATCGGTTTGCCCGCTTTGATCCGCTTGCGCCAATCAGCCGAACAACGTCTTCAATTCCGCGCCCAGGGCGCGAGCGTCTTTTGCAGAAAGATGACCGATGCGGCGCAGGATGCGCGCGGCGTCGACGGTTGCCAGCTTGGCGGGGCGGATCAGGGAGGGCGCGGGCAGGCCCGCCACTTTGAGATCGCCCACCGTGACGTCGCAATCCCAGGCCCGGTTGTCGGCGCTGGTCACCATGACGAGCCAGACCAGCCCATATTTCCGCGACAATTCCGGTGCGCTCACCACGACGGCCGGCCGGCGCTTCTCGGCGAGGCGATCCGCGTAGGGAAACGGCACGATGACAACGTCGAAAGGCGAAAAGGCGTCAGAGCGATTTGAAGGCGCGCTCATCGGCCTCGCTCCCCCACTCGGTGAAGGCCGCAAAAGGATCGTCGCCTTCCGCCTCGGCCTTTTCCAGAAGGACGCCCTTCGGCGTCATGCGATAGCACAAACGATCACCCGCCTTGAGGCCGAGCCGCGCACGCACTTCGCGCGGAATCACGGTCTGCGCCTTGGTGGTGATCTTGGAATAGGCTGCAGCCATCAGGTTCATCCGTTCTTACGGTAAGACGTAAGACGGCTTACCGGCGCTTGTCAAGGCCGCCCCATCGCCCGCAGGCTTTCGCGGATGAGCACGTCGGCGGGGGCATCGCCGAGGTCACGGGCGGCGCGGGCGACGGCTTCGGCGGCCTGGCTTTGCGAATAGCCCAGCTTCAAAAGTGCGCCGACCGCGTCCACCTCCGGTCCGCGCGGGGCGAGCGCCACGGCGATGGCATCGTCGCCTGTGCCGCGCAGCATCATCGAGGGCGCCTTGTCCCTCAGCTCCGTCACGATGCGCAATGCCAGCTTGGGACCGACGCCCTGGGCGCGGCCTATCGTGGCCTTGTCGGACAAAGCCAGCGCGCGCTGGAGTTCGCGGGAGGACAAAGCGGAGAGCACGTTGAGCGCGACTCGGGCGCCGACATTCTGCACGCTCTGGAGCAAACGAAACCATTCGCGCTCCTCCGCGGCCATGAATCCATAGAGCCGGATCGCGTCTTCGCTCACCTTGGTCTCGATCATCAGCGAGACCGTCGCGCCCAACGCGAGCCGCGACAGCGTCGAGGCCGGGCAATGGACAAGATAGCCAACGCCGCCGACATCAAGGATCGCGTGGTCCTCGGCGACGGAGTCCACGATGCCCGTCAGCTTGCCGATCATGCCAATGCCGCCAGGATTCTGGCGCGCGTGCCGGACAAATGCGCGTGCGCGATGGCGCAGGCGAGCGCGTCGGCGGCGTCGGCGGCGGTGACCTGGGCTGTGGGCAACAGCCGCCGCACCATCGCCATCACCTGCACCTTGTCCGCATGGCCCGCGCCGACGACGCATTTCTTGATGTGGTTGGGCGCGTATTCGGCGATCTCCAGCCCCGCCTGCGCCGCCGCGAGCAGCGCGATCGCGCGCGCGTGGCCGAGTTTCAGCGCGGCGGACGGATCCTTCGCCACGAAGGCCTGCTCCACCGCGATGGCGCCCGGGGCAAGCTCGGCGATCACCTCGGCCAGCAGGCCGTGCAGCACCATCAGCCTGAGGCCGAGCCCGGCTTTGGCATCGCTGGTCAGCACGCCGTGAGCCACGTGCGTCAGCCGCGAGCCGGTCACGTCGATCACGCCCCAGCCCATGCGGGCCAGGCCGGGATCGAGGCCGAGGATGCGGATCGTGGTCATGCGGGCGCCGGGGGATTCGAGCGCTATAGTGTCGGAGATCGGGCGGCCTGTACGCAAGGAGAACAAACATATGAAGATGCGAAAGCTGGGACGCACCGGCCCGGCCGTTTCTGCCATCGGCCTCGGCTGCATGGGCATGTCGGACTTCTACGGCCCCGCCGACGAGGGCGAGAGCATCGCCACGATCCATGCCGCGCTCGATGCCGGCGTCAACCTGCTCGACACCGGCGACTTCTACGGCATGGGCCACAACGAGATGCTGATCGGCGAGGCGCTCAAGGGCCGCAAGCGCCAGGACGCGATCCTGAGCGTCAAGTTCGGGGCGTTGCGCTCGCCCGAAGGACATTTCGGCGGCTTCGATTCCCGGCCCGCCGCGATCCGCAACTTCGTCGCCTACAGCCTGAAGCGGCTGAAAACCGATTACATCGACATCTATCGCCCGGCGCGGCTCGATCCCGCCGTGCCGATCGAGGACACCGTTGGCGCCATCGCCGATCTCATCAAGGCCGGTCACGTTCGTTACCTCGGCCTCAGCGAGATGTCGGCCGAGACGGTGGCGCGCGCCAATGCGGTCCATCCCGTCGTGGATCTGCAGATCGAATACGCGCTCGTCACCCGCATGATCGAGCGCACCATCCTTCCCAATCTGCGCGCGCTCGGCGTCGGCGTCACGGCTTACGGCGTGTTGTCGCGCGGCCTGATCAGCACCGCGACGGCGCACGGCCACGCGCCGGAACGCCCGCACCTGCCGCGCTTCGAGGGCGAGAACCGGACGCGCAACGAGGCCTTGGTGAAGCGGCTCGCGGAGATCGCGCATGGCCGCGGCATCACCGTGGCGCAGCTCGCCATCGCCTGGGCGCTCGGCCGCGGCGACGATATCGTGCCGCTCGTCGGCGCCCGCAGCCCGGGCAGGCTCACCGAGGCGCTCGGCGCATTGGAGGTGACGCTCGGCGAAAGCGAACTTGCCGCTATCGACGCGGTCGCGCCCGACGGCGCCATCGCCGGCACGCGCTACGCCGCAGAGCAGATGCGGATGCTGGACAGCGAGAAGAATTAGCCCGCCAGCTTCGCCATCAGCGTGTCGGAGAGTTCGTAGTTGCCGTAGACGGTCTGGACGTCGTCGTGATCGTCGAGCACGTCGAGCAGCTTGATCAGCGTTTCGCCGTGGTCGTCGCTGACCGGCGTCATGGTCTTGGAGCGCCATTCGATCCTGGCGGCGGAGGGCTGGCCGAGTTTGGCCTCCAGCGCATCGCGCACCGCGCCGTAGCTCTCCAGACTCACCACGAATTCGTGGCTCTCGTCGTCCGAGTTGCATTCGTCGGCGCCGGCCTCGATCGCGACTTCGAGCATCGCGTCGTCCGAGCCCCTGGCCTTGGGATATTCGATGACGCCGACGCGGTTGAACATGAAGGTCACCGAATTGGGCTCGCCCAAGGCGCCGCCGAACTTGGAGAAGGTCGAGCGGATGTCGCTGCCGGTGCGGTTGCGGTTGTCGGTCTGGGTCTCGACGATCAACGCGACGCCACCCGGGCCATAGCCCTCGTAACGCACCTCTTCGATGTTCTCGGCACCCGCGCCTGTCGCCTTGTCGATCGCGCGCTGGATGTTCTCCTTGGGCACCGACACCTGCTTGGCCGCGATGATGGCGGCCCTGAGGCGGGCATTGTGATCGGGATCGGGCAGGCCCTGCTTGGCGGAGATCGTGATTTCCCGCGACAGCTTGGAGAACAGCTTGGAGCGCACTTTGTCGACGCGCCCCTTGCGATGCATGATGTTCTTGAACTGACTGTGGCCGGCCATGGGCGTCGCGTCTCATAAAGCGGGCGCTGAGATAGCCGGGCGGCCCGCCGTCTTTCAAGGCCCGCGAAGGCCTTCCGCATCCGGGCGATCATCTCTGCCCGCAAAACCAGCGCATTGGCCCGCGCCACCAGCCGCCGGCAATGGGCATGCCGGGCCCGGTGGGACGCCGTGTAGCGGCCATGGGTGACCGCATTGCGATTGCCTTTGGGCGCACCTCGCCCACGCCTGGTGGGTGTGGACAACTCCACCACCAGGAATTGTTTTCCGGATTTTCGAGGGGGGTACCCCCTGCCTGTCATTTCCTCGGTCGTCACGGCCAGGTCCTAGAATCATCTCGACTTGAGAATAGCATCAATGAAACTAAAGGGGAACGATATTTTATTCTAAATCTCTGAAAAAATGTAATTACAATAGGCTATACGCTATCAGAGTTATACTTTTTATAGTGTATTACCTATTGATATATTCAAGTTGAATAGGGTATATCCTATCGTATGAAAGACGCTATTCGCCACCTCGACCCACGCTTCGCTGTACTGCGCCCCTTGGCGGTGAGCCCGCGCCCGGCCAAAGGCTGGCTCCGCGCGATCCGGAACGCGCTTGGCATGACGACTGCCCAGTTCGCGCGACGGCTGCGGATCGCGCAACCGAGCGTCGTCGAACTCGAACAATCGGAAGCCCATAACAGGATCACGCTGCGGACGCTGGAGCGCGCCGCCGAAGCGTTGGGGTGCCGTGTCGTCTATGCGCTCATTCCCGAAAAGCCGCTCGCCGAAATCGTCCGCGAACGGGCCGAGCTTGTCGCCGAACGCCAGGCCAAGGCGGTGGAACACACCATGCGCCTCGAAGACCAAGCGGTGCCCGATGCGGACGCGCACGCAGAACTGCGCCGGCGGCTGATCGAAGATCTGATGCGCCGCCCCGCGCGCCTGTGGGATGAACCGTGACCGGGCCGTTCGATACGGGCGACAACGCCACACCGCTGACGCGGCAGGAACGCGAAGGCCTGATCCCAACCTATGTCACCATGCGCGGCGAACTGAATATGCTTGAACAGTAGAACATCCTGGACGCGGACCACTGGGCGTTCGGCCGCAAACGCAATGTCCTGAACGAACCCTTCCTGCGCGGGCTACATCGCAGGATGTTCAACCATGTCTGGCGCTGGGCGGGAAAATACCGGGCTTCTGAGAAGAATCTCGGCGTTCCCATTCATCGCATTCAGCCGGAACTTCATCAGGCGCTCGACGATGCCCGCTACTGGCGCGCGAACGGAACCTATTCGCCCGACGAACAAGCCGTCCGCGTGCATCACCGGCTGGTTTACATTCATCCCTTTCCAAATGGCAACGGCCGCTGGTCGCGCCTGGCGGCCGATTTGTCGGCGGTCGAGCAAGGCGGACGGCGCTTCACCTGGGGCAGCGCCAACCTTCAATCGGCGAGCGGCCTGCGACGCGCGTATATCGAAGCATTGCGCGCAGCGGACAACCACGACATCTCTCGGCTTGTCGCGTTCGCCCGTTCGTAGAGCCGCCGTGCGTCCACCTTAGCCCCGCACCGCCGCCGCGCCCGGCTCCAGCGCGGGGTTGTGGCGTTGGCTGCCGTGGTGGAGGGACCAGACTTTGGTGAACTCCGCGCCCAGCAGGAAGATCTGGGCGGAGTAGTAGATCCACAGCAGCAGCAGGATCAGGCTGCCCGCGGCGCCGTAGGCCGAGCCGATGGTGCTGCGGCCCAGATAGAATCCGATGGCGCTCTGGCCGAGCTCGAACAGCACCGCGGTGCCGACAGCGCCGACGATCACGTCGCGCCATTCCAGATGCTTCTCGGGCAGCACCTTGTAGAGCGCGGCGAACAGGCCGGCGATCAGCGCGAAGGAGATCGCGAAATTGAGCAGCGAGGCGAGCGCGGGGCCGAACGGCAGCACCAGCGCCACGCGCGTGCCGAGCGCGGCGATAGCGGCGGTGGCGAGCACCGAGCCGACGAGCAGGAAGCCCAGCGCGATCACCAAGACCAGGCTCAGCGCGCGGTCGCGCAGGATGCGGGCGAAGAGCGAGCCCTTGGACGGCACGCGCCACACCGCGTTGAGCGCCGTCTGCATCTCGCCGAAGAGGCCCGACGCGGTGAGGACGAGGATGCAAGCGCCCAGCACGTTGGGCCAGAACCCGCGATGGCTGGAGATCGAATTGCTCACTGCGGCGTGGACCAGCTTGGCGCCGTCCGGCCCGGCGGCGCGGGTGAGGTAGGTCGCCAGCGCGCCCGACGCCGCTTTGCGCCCGAAGACCAGGCCCGCCAGCATCGCGGAGATATAGAGCACCGGCGCCAGCGCGGTCACCGCATAGAACGCGATCGCCGCACCCCGGCTCAGCGCCTCGTCGGCGATGAAGGCCCCGACGCCTTCCCGGAACAGCTTCCACAAATGCGCCGGCATGAATCCCCGCAAACTCCGTCCTGACACAAACGCACGAGAGTGGCGGGCGGGTTCAGACGCCTCTTTCCTCCCCCGTTCACGGAGGACGCGCGCCCTTGCGCGCCGGAGGGGGACACTCTCACCGGATAGGGTGTCCTCCTCCGCGTGCTCCGCACGCTCCTCCCCCTAAACGGGGGAGGAAAATTAAACCCGCGTCGGGAACGGGTTGCGCTCTATGAACTGTTTCTGGTGCCAATAGGGATAGGCCGGCGTCGTCTTGCTCGCGCGGTCGAGCAGTTGGATCTGGTCGGGCGTCAGGGCCCAGCCGATGGCGCCGAGATTGTCGGTGAGCTGCTTCTCGTCGCGCGCGCCGATCACGACGGTGGAGACGGTGGGGCGCTGCAGCAGCCAGTTGAGCGCGACTTGCGGCACCGTCTTGCCGGTCTGCTCCGCCACGACGTCCAGCGCATCGACGACCTTGTAGAGATATTCGTCGTCCATCTGCGGGCCGAAATCGGCGGTGGTGTGCAGGCGGCTCACTTCGGGCAGCTTCGCGCCGCGGCGGATCTTGCCGGTGAGGCGGCCCCAGCCGAGCGGCGACCAGATCACCGCGCCGACGCCCTGGTCGAGGCCCAGCGGCATCAGCTCCCATTCATAGTCGCGTCCGATCAGCGAATAATAGGTCTGGTTGGCGACGTAGCGCGGCAATCCGTATTTCTCCGCCACCGCGAGCGACTTCATCAGATGCCAGCCGGAGAAATTGGAGACGCCGATATAGCCGATCTTGCCTTCGCGGATCAGCGTGTCGAGCGTGGAGAGCGTTTCCTCCGGCGGGGTCCTGGCGTCGTAGCCGTGGAGCTGGAACAGGTCGATGTGATCGGTGCCGAGGCGCTTCAGCGCCGCTTCCACCGCGCGCGTGAGATGAAAGCGCGAGGAGCCGACATCGTTGGCGCCCTGGCCAGACCGGAACGTGGCCTTGGTCGAGATCAGCACCTTGTCGCGCCGGCCTTTGATCGCCGCGCCGAGCACTTCTTCCGCCGCGCCGCCGGAATAGATGTCGGCGCTGTCGAACATCGTCAGTCCGTGTTCGAGGCAGACATCCACCAGCCGCGTCGCCTCCGCCGCATCGGACGAGCCCCAACCCGCGAGCCCACCCTTGCCGCCGAACGTTCCGGTGCCGAAGCTGAGCACAGGAACGGAGAAGCCCGAACGTCCGAGTTGGCGATGTTCCATGATTATATCCTCGGCAACGTTTCAACAGAGATTGCCATGAGCACATAAGGATTCAACCGCGATGACGACGCGGCCTTTGCACCCGGGCTGTTCATAAGTCCAGAACTCACTTCCAGTCTGGAATAATAACAGCCATGATGTAGTATAAACGTTGCTACACTTTTTTTGGGGGTTAACAGTGAGTCGCAATTCTCGAATAGCTTTATTGGCGATCACCGCAATAGTCGTGATAACCGTGGCTGTGGCCGGCTATTTCGAAGGAGCCGATTATTTACAGCTCCGTCATCAGTTAGCAGTTGAAAAACAAGGAATTCAAAAAAGTGTCGCCGAAAATACCGAAGCGACAAGCGATCTTTTGGAATTGGAGACTCAACAAAGCAGCATCACATTCGCTGAGTTGTTTGAAAGAGCCGACGATAGAATTAAGAAACTCTCGGATGTGATAATTCCGATTGAAGTATCCTCTCTCCCGAGCGATGAAAAAAGCGCGCTCAAAATTTATATTAAGGGCCTACAAGAAACGCTAAGGCTGCAAGTAGCGGTTTACCGAAAGCAGCTAGCGATGGCGAGCGCGCTAGACGCGTCAAAAGCGGCAGAAAAAGACTATGCAGCTGCGTCAGCCGGCTATGACGACTTTGAAAGGAAGCGGGCACAACAATCCATTGATGACGCAAAAACGGCACTAAATGATCTTAAAACAGCAAATGGCGATTTTGTGAGACAACTAAGATCCTTCCGAGAAACCTTGCAGACTCTTAGAGGGAATTTGAAGGACTACGACACATTGGATGATGGACTGCTGGGTTCAGTCATTAAAAAAGAGGGGTAACGCGTTGGCTGACGCGCAACCGCATGCTCACTAAATGCATTCGCGTTTCTTCTAAGCAATATTCGTCGCCGCCCGGCTTGTCCGGGCAACCCTTCTCCCTCTTCCACAAGGGAAAATGGATCACCCGCATACGCGGACGATGACGAATCTATCGTGAGAAAGGAGAAGGCGTTGCCTGGACGGCCCACATCCCACCCCAAGACTTCGGAAGGTTATACATCTCGTCTTCCGAAGCTACGTAGTAGCGTAGGATGATCGCGGGCCAGGGGCTGAAAGCAAGGCCTTGTGACGCTGCTTCTTCTTCCCCACACTATGCGCAAGCCGCCGGGGGGCGCATATGGCATTCACCATTCGTCCGCGCTGGATCGCGGCGGCGATGCTCGTTGCGGGGTTTGCGGCGGCGTTGGCGGTCAACTGGCCGGGCCATCTGGAATTCGACTCGATCAACCAGCTGGCGGAGGGGCGCTTCGGGTCCTATTCGAACTGGCATCCGCCGATCATGTCGTGGCTGCTCGGCATCGCGGATGCGATCTCGCCGGGGGCGGCGGCGTTCGTGGCGTTCGACGCGGCGATGGCGTTCGGCGCGATCCTGTCGCTGCTCTGGGTGGTGAAGCGGCCCACATGGCCCGCCGTGATCGCGGCGGCGGTCGTCGTGGTCCTGCCGCAACTGTTCCTGTTCCAGGCGATCGTGTGGAAGGACATCCTGTTCGCGGATGCCTGCGTGGCGGGCTTCGTCTGCCTGGCGCATGCCGCCGCGCGCTGGGAAAGCCCGCGCGCACGGTTCGCGTGGCTGGGCGCGGCAACCGTGTTCACCGCGCTCGCGGTGCTGACGCGCCAGAACGGTTTCGTGATCCTGCCGTGTGCCGCCACAGCCCTCGGATGGATCGCGGCGCCCGGCTGGCGGCGCGCGCTTGCCTATGGCGCGGGATTCTTCGCTGTCACGCTCGTGCTCGTGCTCGGCGTCAACGCGCTCCTGCAAGACAATTACGCCACGCCGCTGATGGGCACGCCGGCGCTGTCGCATCCTTTCTTCGCGGTGATCGGGCTCGTCGCGCTCGTCCTGCTGCTGCGCCGCCGCCGCCCCGCCGACCTCGCGATGGCGGGACTGCTGGCGGCAACGATGCTCTACACGCTGAGCTATTTCGTCATCTCGATCGCCTGCGAATACCGCTATCTCTTCGCGCTCGACCTCTCGGTGATCGCGGCGGCGTTCTATCTCATCGCGGATGTCACGAGACGGCCGGCACCGTCTGCTTGAGCCGCCCGCCGACGCGGACCGGTTCGATGCGCGCGGCCAATCCCTTCGCGCCTGTCTCGACGAACACGCCACAGAGCGTGGCGGGGCCGGTGGCGGGGGAGAAGCGGGCACTGTTGAGCTTGCGGGTGAAGCGCTGCAAAGGTTCGAACTTGTCCATGCCGATGACGGAGTCGTAATCGCAGCACGCGCCCGCGTCGCTCTGATAGGCCGTGCCGCCGGGCAGGATCTGCGCGTCGGCTGTGGGCACGTGCTGATGCGTGCCGGCCACCAGGCTCGCGCGCCCGTCGCAGAAATGGCCCATCGCCATCTTTTCCGATGTCGCCTCGGCATGCATGTCGACCACGATGGCGTCGGCCGCCTCGCCGAGCGGACACGCATTCAGTTCGGCTTCGACGGCCGCGAACGGATCGTCCTGCGGCTCCATGAAGACGCGGCCGAGCGGATTGATCACCAGCACATGGCTGCCGTTTCGCGCCTGATAGAGATTGGCGCCGCGGCCCGGCGTGCCCTTCGGCAAATTGCACGGGCGCAGGACGCGGTCTTCGTCCGCGATGAAGGAGAGTATCTCCTTCTGGTCGCTCCAGTGGTTGCCGGTGGTGATGCAGTCCACGCCCAGCGCGAAGAACTCATTGGCGATGGCGCGGGTGATGCCGAAGCCGCCGGCCGCGTTTTCGCCGTTGACGATGACGAAATCGAGCCCAAGCGTCTCGATCAGGCGCGGCAGCTTCGCCTCCAGCACCTCGCGGCCCGGCCGCCCGATCACGTCTCCGATGAACAGAATGCGCATGGGGCGTCATAGCACAAATCGCGCGGACGCCAGCCAAATCAGACCGGCGGCCTCGCGAAGACGCGCATGCCCTTTTCCGTCACCACGGCATCGAGCCGGCGGTCATGCGCTTCGTGCGGAAGCGCGTCCACTTCCTGCCCGGCATAGGCGATCCCGATGGCGCGCGCATCGAGCGCCTCCAGCGTGCGGTCGTAATAGCCGCCGCCATAGCCGAGGCGGTGGCCGGACGCGTCGAACGCGAGCAGCGGGACGAGGAGGATGTCGGGTGTGACGACGTCCGCGTCCGCGCGCGGTTCGGGGATGGCGTGATGGTTGTCGATGAGGGCGTCACCTTCGTTCCAGCGGCGGAAGGAGAGTGCGGCATCCTTCGCGCCGATGCGCGGCAGCGCCAGCGTGTGGCCACGCGCCGCCAGCGCCGCCATCAGCGCGCGCGGATCGGCCTCGCCGCGGATCGGCCAGTAGCCGGCGATGGTGGCATGGGGCGGGAATGCGAGGGCGCCGGCGAAGGCGGCGGTACGCGCGGCGAAATCGGGGAGAGAGCGCGCCAGTTCCGCACGGCGTTCTTGCATCTGCATTCGCAATTCTGATTTCGCCGTCATGCGCACGACCTTACCTCCCCCTTGAGGGGAGGTCGAAAAACGCCAACCGGCATTTTCGACCCTCCCTCAAGGGGAGGGTAAAGAAAAAAGGAAGTGGACGGGACCGTACAACGCCGTTGGTATCGGATCCTCACGGGCCTGCAGTTGCAGGTGGGCGCCGTATGGCCAGGACCACGGTCCTGGTCAGGGATAGCTCCCGGTGAGTACCATTAAGGCCCCTGGGTATCGCTTACCTGACGCGCGAGACAGTACCCGTCCGCATCCAAGGTAAGCCTGCGCAGGCCAAACGGCAACTACGCCGCTTTGAGTTTTTCGGCGAGGCCTTCGATGCGTTTGGCAGCATCTTTCAGCGCGCTCGCGGCGCTTTCCTCCGCGCGGCCGAGTTTTTCGCTCGTTTCGCTGTGCGTGGCAGCGAGTTCGCCCGCCTTGACGGCATGGGCTTCGGCGCGGGCGCGGGCGTCGAACAATTCGTCGGTGATGAGCACGGCGGCCATCAGCAGCAGGCGCTGGTCGCCGACCTGGCCGACGGAACCGAGCAATTCGCGGACCTTGGAGTCCACATGCGCGGCGAGTTCCTTCAGATGCTCTTCCTCGCCATCGTCGCAGGCGATGGTGTAAGCGCGGCCGTTCACCATGACGTTCACGAGAGGCATGGGCAAAACTCCTATCGCGCCAGCGCCTGGCGGATTTCCGAGATGGCGCCGTCGAGCCGGCCTTCGTCTTCCTCGGTGTGGCCCGACATCACGCGGCCGTCTTCTTCCAGCGCCGCGACGCGGGCGAGGAGCCGGTCGCGCTCCGCCGTCAGCCGCGCGATCTCGCTCGCGTCGTTCTGCGCGCGGGCACGGGCATCCAGCAGCGGCTGGACGGTGGCTTCGAGGGCATCGAGGGCCGAGGCGAGGCGTTGAGCGGTCTGGTCGAGCTGGGTCATGTCCGCGTCCGGCGACAAATCGCCCGGACCATAGGCTTTGCACGGAAATCGGGTCAACGCCGGGCGTTACCACACTTGACGCCAGAGGCCCACGCTCGCTAAGGCCAAGGCCCCGCCGGAAAGGCCGAACATCGCATGAACACGGCTTCGCCCACCTTCGACATCCGCACGCTCGCCAACGCGATCCGCGGCCTCTCCATAGACGCGGTGGAAGCCGCCAAATCCGGGCATCCCGGCCTGCCTTTGGGCATGGCGGACGCCGCCACGGTGCTGTTCACACAGTTCCTCAATTATGACCCGGCCGATCCGGCCTGGCCCGACCGCGACCGTTTCGTGCTCTCGGCCGGCCATGGCTGCATGTTGCTTTATTCACTGCTTTATCTGACCGGCTATCCCGGCATCACGCTGGACGACATCAAGAGCTTCCGCAAACTGGGCAGCCCTTGCGCCGGCCATCCCGAATACGGGCACATCCCCGGCATCGAAACGACCACCGGCCCGCTCGGCCAAGGCCTCGCCAATGCCGTTGGCATGGCGCTGGCCGAACGCATCCTCAACGCCCGCTTCGGCGACGCGCTGGTCAACCACAAGACCTATGCGATCGCGAGCGATGGCGATTTGATGGAAGGCATCTCCCACGAGGCCATCGGGCTTGCGGGGCATCTGGAGCTGGGCAATTTGATTGTCCTCTACGACGACAACAACATCACCATCGACGGGCCGCGCTCGCTCTCCGACACGGGCGACGCCGATGCGCGCTTCAAGGCGGCCGGCTGGCAGACCCTGGATTGCGACGGCAACGATCCGGACGACGTGGCGCGCGCGCTTACCCAAGCGCAAGACAGCGCCCGGCCGGTGATGATCAACTGCCGCACCATCATCGGCTTCGGCATGCCGACCCGCGCCGGAACGCACAAGGCGCACAGCGATGCGCCGGGCGCCGAGGAAGTCGCCGGCACGAAGAAGGCGCTGGGGATTCCGGACGCCGCGTTCACGCTGGCGGACGGCGTGCTCGATGCGTGGCGCAAGATCGGAAAGCAAGGCGCAGCGAAACGCGCGGCGTGGACCGAGCGCAAGGCGGACGCGAATGTCGATCTCGTCAAGGAATTCGAGACCACGCTCGGGGGGCATATGCCCGCCTCGCTGCATGACGCGCTCGCAGCGTTCAAGACCAAGGCCATCGCGGATAAGCCCGGCGTCGCGACGCGCAAGACGTCGGAAGCCGTGCTCGAAATCGTCAACGCGCAGACGCCGCTCACCATCGGCGGCTCAGCCGACCTGACGCCCTCGAACAACACCAAGACCAAGGGCTTCGCCGACATCCGGCCGGAGGATTATAACGGCCGCTACGTGCATTATGGCATCCGCGAGCACGGCATGGTCGCGGCGATGAACGGCATGGCGCTGCATCGCGGCGTGGTGCCCTATGGCGGCACGTTCCTGATCTTCTCGGACTATTGCAAACCGGCGATCCGTCTGTCGGCGCTGATGGGCCAGCGCGTGATCTATGTCTTCACGCATGATTCCATCGGCGTGGGCGAGGACGGCCCGACGCACCAGCCCGTCGAGCAGCTCGCGGGCCTGCGGGCGATTCCGAACCTGCTCGTCCTGCGCCCCGCCGATCCCATCGAGACGGCGGAATGCTGGGAGATCGCGCTGAACCGCCATACCGGCCCGAGCCTGCTGGCGCTCACCCGCCAGAACCTCGCGACGTTGCGCAGCGCCGCGACGGACAAGAACCTCTCCGCGCATGGCGCCTATGAAATCGCGCCCGCCGCCGACGCCAAAGTGACCTTCCTCGCCACCGGCTCCGAAGTCGAAATGGCCTTCGCGGCGCGGGATCTGCTGGCGAAAGACGGGATCGCGGCGCGCATCGTCTCCATGCCGTGCTGGGAATTGTTCGAGCAACAGGACGAAACATATCGTGACGCCGTTCTGGGCCGCGGCACGGTAAGAGTGGGCATCGAGGCAGCAAGCCGGCTCGGCTGGGACCGCTATATCGGCGAGAACGGCGTGTTTGTCGGCATGCACAGCTTCGGCGCCAGCGCGCCCTACAAGGACGTGTACAAACATTTCGGCATCACCGCAGACGCGGCGGCGGACGCGGCGCGGAAAGCACTGAAGGGGAAATAGAATGGCACTTCGCGTCGCGATCAACGGGTTCGGCCGCATCGGCCGGCTTGTCCTGCGCGCCATCGTGGAATCCCGGCGCGACGACATCGTGGTCGTCGGCGTCAACGATCTGGGGCCCGTCGAGACCAACGCGCATCTGCTGCGCTATGACAGCGTGCACGGCCGCTTTCCCGGCACGGTGACGGTCGATGGCGACTACATGATCGTCGACAGCCACAAGATCAAAGTGACCGCGATCCGGAACCCGGCCGAGCTGCCGCACAAGGAACTGGCCGTCGACATCGCATTCGAATGCACCGGCATCTTCACCGCGCGCGACAAGGCCGCGGCGCATCTGACCGCCGGCGCCAAGCGCGTGCTCGTCTCCGCCCCCGCCGACGGCGCGGATCTCACCGTGGTCTACGGCGTCAATCATCACGCGCTGACGAAGGAGCATATCGTCGTCTCCAACGCCTCCTGCACGACCAACTGTCTCGTCCCGGTCGCCAAGGTGCTGCACGACACAGTTGGCATCGAGAAAGGCTTTATGACGACGATCCACTCCTACACCAACGACCAGCCATCGCTCGACCAGATGCACAAGGACCTCTATCGCAGCCGCGCAGCCGCGCTGTCGATGATCCCGACCTCGACGGGCGCGGCGAAGGCCGTCGGCCTCGTGATGCCGGAGCTCAAAGGCAAGCTCGACGGCATCTCCGTGCGCGTGCCGACGCCGAACGTGTCGCTGGTGGACCTCAAGATCGTGACCAGGCGCGCCACCACGGTGCAGGAGATCAACGACGCGATGAAGAAAGCGGCGGCGGGACCCTTGAAGAACATCCTCGCCATCGTCGATGCGCCGCTGGTCAGCCACGACTTCAACCACGATCCGCATTCCTCCAGCTTCGCGCTCGACCAGACCAAGGTGCTCGCCGGCACGCTCGTCTCGGTGCTGACCTGGTACGACAACGAATGGGGCTTCTCCAACCGCATGGCCGATACCGCGGTGGCGATGGGGAAGTTGATTTGAGGCCTGTGGAACAAGAAAATCTGGCACGCGGAGCCGCGGAGACGCGGAGGAGAGGCGCGGGCGATCAGCACCTACATTCTATCTTCAATCTCTCCACTTTCGCTCCACTCCCTCCACCGTCATCCCCGGGCAAGTCCCGGGGACCCATAACCTCGGTATCGCCTGTACGGCCACGGACCGCGGATATGGGTGGCCGGGACTTGCCCGGCCATGACGATTTGAGGAGATGTGGATCGCCTGCACCTTTCCGCGTCTCCGCGGCTCCGCGTGCAAACCTTTTCTTTTCCGGACGTTGAACCGATGCCCACTTTCCGCACGCTCGACGATCTGGATGTGAAGGGCAAACGCGTTCTGGTCCGCGCCGACCTCAACGTCCCGATGAAGGATGGGCGCGTTACCGACTCTTCGCGCATCGACCGGCAGGCGCCGACCATCGCGGAGCTTGCGGGCAAGGGCGCGCGCGTCATCGTGCTCTCCCATTTCGACCGGCCGAAGGGCAAGGTCGTGCCGAGCATGTCGCTGAAGCCGATCGCGCCCGCGCTGGCCAAGGCGCTCGTCAAGCCGGTCGCCTTCGCGGACGATTGCATCGGGCCGGATGCGGAAGCGGCCGTCGCCCGGCTGAAAGACGGCGACGTGCTGCTGCTGGAGAACACGCGCTTCCATGCGGGCGAGGAAGCCGACGACGACGCCTTCGCCAGACAGATCGCCTCGCTCGGCGACATCTTCGTCAACGACGCGTTCTCCGCCGCGCATCGCGCGCATGCGACAACGTCCGCGCTCGCTTATCTTCTCCCCGCTGCCGCCGGCCGCTCGATGCAGGCGGAGCTCGAGCATCTGAACAAGGCGCTCGGCGATCCGCAGCGCCCGGTGATGGCGGTGGTCGGCGGCGCGAAGGTCTCGACCAAGATCGAACTGCTCGAAAACCTGCTCAGCAAGGTCGACTACCTGGTGATCGGCGGCGCGATGGCCAACACCTTCTTTGCCGCCGAACGCCGCGAAATCGGCAAGTCGCTCTACGAGAAAGACCAGCTCGAAACCGCCTTGCGCATCATCCACAAGGCGACGGAGACCGGCTGTATATTGCTGCTGCCCGCCGATGTCGTCGCCGCCAAGGAATTCAAGGCGCATGCCGCGCATCGCACCGTCGAAATCGGCCATGTCCACCAAGACGAGATGATCCTGGATGTCGGCCCCGAAACCATCGCCGAATTCACCAATCGCCTCGCCGTGACCAAGACACTCGTCTGGAACGGCCCGTTCGGCGCCTTCGAGACCGCGCCGTTCGACGCGGGCACCGTCGCGGCGGCAAAGGCCGTGGCGAAGGCGACGAAGGCCGGCAACCTACTCAGCGTCGCCGGCGGCGGCGATACGGTATCGGCGCTCAACCACGCCGGCGTGGCGGAGGACTTCACCTATGTCTCCACCGCCGGCGGCGCGTTTCTGGAATGGCTGGAAGGCAAAGATCTTCCGGGCGTCACGGCGCTCGAAAATTCGAAGGGGAACTCAACATGAACGTCGCAGAACTCAACGCCATCGCCCACAAGATGACCGCGCGCGGCAAGGGCATCCTGGCGGCGGACGAATCCACCGGCACGATCCAGAAGCGCTTCGACAAGATCGGCGTCGCCAACACTGAAGAGAACCGCCGCGACTATCGCGAGATGATGTTCCGCGCCGAGGGCGGCATGAAACACATCTCCGGCGTGATCCTGTTCGACGAGACCATCCGCCAGAAGGCGAAAGACGGCACGATGCTCGTCAAGCTGATCGAAGCGGCGGGTGCGGTTCCCGGCATCAAGGTCGACAAGGGCGCGCAGCCCCTCGCCGGCAGCCCGGGCGACACGGTGACCGAAGGTCTCGACGGTTTGCGCGACCGCCTCGTGGAATATCACAAGCTCGGCGCCCGCTTCGCCAAATGGCGCGCGACCTATGATCCCACCGGCGGCAAGCCCAGCTACAACTCCATCAACGCCAACGCCCACGCGCTCGCGCGTTATGCGGCGTTGTGCCAGGAGAACGGCATCGTCCCCATCGTCGAGCCCGAAGTGCTGATGGACGGCGACAATACGATCGAGACCTGCGAAGCGATCACCGAATGGGTGCTGAAGCAGGTCTTCCAGGAACTCTATTACGCCAACGTCGCGCTCGAAGGCATGGTGCTGAAGCCCAACATGGTGATCAGCGGCATGAAGGCCGAGAGGCGCGCCGGCGTCGAGGAAGTCGCCGAGCGCACGGTGAAGATCTTGAAGCGCTGCGTGCCTTGCGCCGTGCCGGGCATCGCATTCCTCTCCGGCGGCCAGTCCGACGAAGAAGCCACCGCGCATCTGAACGCGATGCACGCCGCCAATCCCACCCTGCCCTGGGCGCTCACCTTCTCCTACGGCCGCGCGCTGCAAGCGGCGCCGCAAAAAGCCTGGAGCGGCAAAGCCGAAAACGTCCCCGCCGCCCAAGCCGCCTTCGCCCACCGCGCCAGAATGAACGGGCTGGCCTCCACCGGCGCGTGGAAAAAGGAAATGGAAAAGGCGGCCTAGGTTTCACTGTGAAACGTGTTAAGGTGGGAAATGCTTCTACTGGAAAACATTCGCGACAAAGCTTTGGAGTTGGCACAGGCGGGGCTTGGGCTTGAGGTGAAGAACGTTGTTGTGGAGACCGACACGGATGCAGAGGGCGAGCAAAGCCTGCGAGTGACGATAGTCATCAAATCGCCGTGGACTGGCGAACCGTCCGGGCGCAAACTCAACACGATCAGCAGCCAGCTCAACTCCTATCTTTCGAAAAGTGGCGATTCCAGATTTGCCTACACGCACTACATGACCGCGCGCGAATTCACGGCTTCAAATGCTCAACGCAAGTCAGCTCCTAAGCGTCGCAGCGCAGTTGGCTGAACCTCCCGTTCGGGGCGCGCCGCAGCAGGCACGTCTGCGAAAGGGAATTTCGGCGGCGTACTATGCGTTGTTTCACCGCTTGGTGGCTGGCGCCACGGATCTTCTGGTCGGTGCCAATGCGCGGGGATCTCAAAGATATTCCATCGTGTACCGTTCGTTCGAGCACAGGCGGATGGCCGAAGTTTGCCGTCAAGTGCATTCCGGACGCGCCAGAGCCGAAGACGGGGATATTTTCGACGCACGCATACGGGAATGCGCGAACGCCTTTGTGGAGTTGCAGGAAAATCGGCATGAGGCTGACTACGAGCCGTCCAGGCGAATTTCACTTTTCGATGCGAAAGCTGCCGTGTCGAAGGCGCGAGATGCGATCAGCACGTTGGAAAATTCACCCGAAGACCAGCGGATGTTGTTCTTGACCCCGCTACATTTCAAACCACGCGCATGACCGCCCGCACCCGCCTTTACCTCATCACCCCGCCGCGCTTCGAGCCGCGTGCCTTCGCGGACGTGCTGAAGCGTGCGCTCGATGCGGGCGATGTCGCGTCGTTGCAGCTCAGGATGAAGGACGTCCCGGACGGCGACATATTGCGCGCGGGCGATGTGCTGATGCCGATCGCGCAGAAATACGATGTCGCATTCCTCGTCAACGACCGGCCGGACCTGGCGCGGATGATGCGGGCGGACGGGGTGCATATCGGGCAGGAAGACGGATCCTACGCGGAGGCGCGCGAGATCGTGGGCAAGAACGCCATTGTCGGCGTCACGGCGCACAACTCGCGGCACCTGGCGATGGATGCGGCGGAAGCGGGTGCGGATTACGTGGCGTTCGGCGCGTTCTATCCGACGCAAACCAAGCAGGCGAAGACGCAGGCCGATATCGAGCTTCTGCAATGGTGGGGCGAGATGATGCTCGTGCCCGTCGTCGCCATCGGCGGCATCACGCCAGCCAATGCGGCGCCGCTCGTCGAAGCAGGCGCGGATTTCCTAGCGGTGTCGTCCGGCGTGTGGGATCACGCTGACGGTCCGGCGGAAGCCGTGCGCGCATTCAACGCACTTTTCCTGTAAGGCGGCCGCGCTGGTTCCCGGAGGTCGACCGATCATGCTGCGTCCGCGACGTTCGCCGCCGTGCCCAACTCGCAAACGGTGATGCGGCTGCCGGACATGTCGGCCGTTGAGCCGGTCGAAGCGCTGGGCAGATTCTTCCGCAACGCCGAGGCGAAGGGCCTGCTGACATTCGCCAATGCGGACGAGAAATGGTATTTCTTCTCGCGCTACGAAACGCACTATTTCGCCAACCTGCTAGAATCCGATGTGACCCGCCGCTGGTTCGGGGCACCGCCGTGGTCACAGGTCCCCTCGAACCCTTAATCGAGTCCATTCCAAATGCCAGCGGCTGCCACCGCGATCATCATCGCTAGAAATACAAACTCGATCGCACCACAGACGAGCGAGGCGTGATACCAGTACTGGGCGTTCTTCTTCGCGAAATAGCGGGTGAAGGCCCGCGGCTGGAAGAGCGTCCAGCGTCCTTTCCTGGTCCGGTACACGAGCCGCAATTCGTGCGCGACAAATGCTTCCAAGCCGATCATGGCGATCAGCAAGACCCATATCGCCGCGTGGCGTTCCGCCGGATTCATGCCCCCTTATAGCCTTATGCGGCGATTTCGCGCCATTGCGGGCGCGGGATGACAAACCCGTTCGACATTGCTAGAACCCGCCCGCTCTTTGAACCCGACACCGCTTCATCCCGCGCCCTTAAGGAGGGCTGCCAGCCCATGGCCAAGATCAACGGAAACGAAATCCGCCCCGGCACCATGATCGAATTCGACGGCGGGCTGTGGATCGCGGTGAAGACCGTGAAGGTGAAGCCCGGCAAGGGCGGCGCCTACAACCAGGTCGAGCTCAAGAACGTCACCCAGGGCACCAAGCTCAACCAGCGCTTCCGCTCGGACGAGACGGTCGAGGAAATCTATCTCGAGAAGAAGGACTTCCAGTTCCTCTATGAGAGCGGCGACATGCTGACTTTCATGGACATGGAGACCTTCGACCAGATCGAGCTGCAGAAGGATTTCGTGGGCGACCAGGCGCAGTTCCTGCAGGATGGGATGAAGACGCTGGTGCAGATGTACGAAGGCAAGGCCATCGGCATCGCGCTGCCCCAGCAGGTCACGCTCGAAGTGACCGAGGCGGACGCGGTGATGCGCGGCGGCACGGCGTCGCCGTCCTACAAGAACGCGGTGCTGGAGAACGGCATGAAGATCCTGGTGCCGCCGTTCGTGAACGCGGGCGCCAGGATCATCGTCTCGACCGAAGACGGCGCTTACATCCGCCGCGCGGAGCAGGAGTAGTGCCCTATCTTTCCGCCGCATTGAATGTGATGACAAGCGCCGCGCGCAAGGCGGGGCGCAAGCTGATCCGCGATTTCGGCGAGGTGGAGAACCTGCAGATCTCGCTCAAAGGCCCCGCGGATTTCGTCTCCGTCGCCGACCAGCGCACCGAAAGCATATTGATCGGCGAATTGCAGAAAGCGCGCGCCGGCTATCCGATCCTCAGCGAGGAAGTGGGCCTCGTCGACGGGCCGGACAAGTCGCACCGCTTCATCATCGATCCGCTCGACGGCACGACCAACTTCCTGCACGGCATCCCCCATTTCGCCATCGCCATCGCGCTGGAGCGTGACGGGCAGCTGGTCTCCGCCCTCGTCTACAATCCGATCACCGACGAGATGTACACGGCCGAGAAGGGCCACGGCGCCTACCTCAACGACAAGCGCCTGCGCGTCGCGGCGCGCAAGCAGATGACGGAGTCGCTGTCGGCCACCGGCATCCCGTTCCTCGGCAAGGACGGTCACGAACGTTTCCTGAGCGAGCTGGCGCCGGTCATGGGCGCGAGCGCGGGCGTGCGCCGCTTCGGCAGCGCGGCGCTCGACCTCGCTTACGTGGCGGCTGGGCGGTTCGACGCGTTCTGGGAGCGCGGCCTGCAGCAATGGGACATGGCGGCGGGCATCCTGCTGGTGCGCGAGGCCGGCGGCGTGATCACCGACCTGACGGGCCGCGACCAGATGCTGAAATCCGGCACGATCCTCGCCTCCAACGAGGCGCTGCATCCCCAGTTCCTGAAAATCCTGAAAGGTTGAGGATAGGGCGCGGGGGGACTATCCTCCCGCAACCATTCGCAAATTGAAGGCATCGATGCATTCGATCCGTGTACTGATTTTGAGCTTCGCGCTGCTCTCCGCCGGCGCCGCGCAGGCGCAGATGTATCCCGGCGAGGGCGTGACGGTGAACCCGGTGCTGCTCCAGCCGGGCATGCCCTATCCGGGCCAGCCGCTTCCGCCGGTTCATCTGCACATGCCCATGGCGCATCATCGCGTGGCCCACATTCATCGCGCGCGAAAAGTGGCCGCGGATGTGCCCGCCGATACGAGCACCGCGCCGCCCGCGACCAGCGACACAACGCCCGCCGACACGACGCCGCCGCCGCGCCGCACGCGTCACAGGAAGACCGAAGTGGCGACGGCCGCGCCCGATGCGACGCCCGCGCCGGACTCCGCCAACGCCGCGATCCCGTTCAACTTCAGCGGCGCCGCGCCGCTTGCGCCCGCGCGCCCGGCGAAAAGACAGCCCGCGCCGAAGCCTGCGAAAGTCGCGACCGCCGAGCCGCCGCCCGTGCAGACGCCGCCGCCGGACGAAACGGAGACCGCGCCTGCGAAAAGCTCTCCGTCCGAGGCGGGCCTCGCCAAGCACGGCGAGATCGTCTTCAACCACAACGCAACCGACCCCGCGCCCGCGCAATATGACGGGCTGAAGCTGCTGGCCGGCGATCTCAATGCCGCGCTGCAATCGGGCGCCACGCGCATCCTGCTCGAAGCGTTCGGCGGCGCGCCGGGCGACAAGGGCTCGGATGCGCGCCGCCTGTCGCTCAAGCGCGCGCTCGCGATCCGCCAGGTGCTGATCGACAACGGCGTGCCCTCGGGCCGCATCGACGTGCGCGCGATGGGCGGCGTCGACGACCACGGCAACGCCGACCGCGTCGATGTTCTGGTGCGCGGAGGTTAGACGGACGCCCCCATCTTCACGTCCCGCGCTTCCCGTCCGAACGCAGCGAGCACGACGATGGCGATCGCGGCGGCGACCGCGACGCCCGCCAATGCCATCGAATAGTTCTCGCCACTGGCCATCGCGATCCTGGTCTGCAGCACCGCGTTGTACGACGCGATGAAATTGCCCAATTGGTAGACCGTGCCGGGGAAGGTGCCGCGCGCGTCCGCCGGCGCAAGCTCGTTCAGATGCGCCGGCACCACGCCCCAGGCGCCCTGCACGAAGAACTGCATCACGAAGGCGCCGATGGCAAGCGTGGTTGCCGTTTCGGAAAACGCCCAGAGATAGGCCGCCGGAATGGCGCAGAGCGCGGCGACGATCATCGCCCGCCTGCGCCCCAGCGTCTGGCTCCACAAGCCGAACGTCCAGCCGCCGAGGATCGCGCCGATATTGTAGATGATGGTGATGTTGCCGGTCGTGTGCACGCCGAACTTGTGCTGGACCTGCAGGAAGGTCGGATAGATGTCCTGCGTGCCATGGCTGAGGAAGTTGAACGCCGTCATCAGCGCGATGGCGTAGAGCGCGATGCCCCAATGCCGCCGCAGCACCGACAGCACCGTGCCGGTCCTGGCATGTTCGCGCGACCAGCCCGGCGATTCCGGGACGGTGCGGCGGATGTAAAGGATGAGCAGCGCCGGCACGATTCCGATCAGGAACATCGAGCGCCACGGCGCCATGCCTGTCCAGGCGCCGAAATGGCCGTAGAAATTGCGATAGACGATGGAGGCGAGCAGGTATCCCGTCGGATAGCCCGATTGCAGCAGGCCGGAGACGAGGCCGCGCGCCTCGGGCCTCACCGTCTCCATCGCGAGCGACGCGCCGATGCCCCATTCGCCGCCCATCGCGACGCCGAACAGCGCGCGCACGACGAGGAAGACCAGCAGGTTGGGCGCGAAGGCCGTGGCGAAACCGAATATCGAATAGAGCGCGACGTCCGCCATCAGCACCGGCCGCCGCCCGAACCTGTCCGCCAGCCGGCCGAAGATGAAGGCGCCGACGGGCCGCAGCATCAAGGTGAGCGCCACCGCCCAGGCGATATCGTCCTTGCCGGCGCCGAACGATTTGGCGACGTCCTTGATGACGAAGACCATCAGGAAGAAATCGAACGCATCCAGCGTCCAGCCGAGAAAGGACGCCGCAACCGCATGCTTCTGCGCCGGCGTCCAACCCTTTAGTGCATCGAACATGATCGAATCCCCATGGCCGCCGCATCATGCATGAGATTCTAAAGAGTGCGAGCGGCTTACTACGCACCTCCCCCCTGTGGGGAGGTCGATAAACCGTCGAGCGAAGCGAGATGGTTTTCGGGTGGGGGGCCGTGCAAGACGGAGGTTCGGCCCCCCACCCGAAAAATGCTCCCGCATTTTTCGACCTCCCCACAAGAGGGAGGTGCGTCAGGAGACAAGCGCCGCGTCCGTCTTGGCCTTGATCTCGTCCGCGGTCGCGCCGGGTGCGATCTCGGCGAGTTTCAGCCCGCCTTCCACCACGTCGAACACGCCCAGATTGGTGATGATGCGCTGCACGCAATGCACGCCCGTCAGCGGCAGGGTGCAATGCTTGAGCAGCTTGGAGCGCCCGGCCTTGTCGGTGTGGTCCATGATGACGACGCAGCGGCGCACGCCGGCGACGAGATCCATCGCCCCGCCCATGCCCTTCACCAGCTTGCCCGGCACCATCCAGTTCGCGAGATCGCCGGTTTGCGAGACTTCCATCGCGCCGAGGATGGACAGGTCGATATGCCCGCCCCGGATCATCGCGAAACTGTCGGCGGAGGAGAAATAGGAGGTGCGCGGCAGCGCCGTGATCGTCTGCTTGCCGGCGTTGATGAGATCGGCATCGACCTCGTCCTCGCGCGGGAACGGCCCCATGCCGAGCATGCCGTTCTCCGACTGCAGCGTGACGTTCATTCCGTCCGGAATATAGTTCGCCACCAGCGTCGGGATGCCGATGCCGAGATTGACATAGAACCCGTCGCGCAACTCCCGCGCCGCCAGCTTCGCCATGTCGTCACGCGTCCAGGCCATGTCAGCTCTCCCGCACCGTGCGCTTTTCGATGCGCTTTTCGTAGGACGGGCCTTGCACGATGCGTTGCACGAAAATGCCCGGGGTGTGGATGGCGTCGGGGTCGAGGGAGCCGACGGGGACGATCTCTTCCACCTCGGCGACCGTCACTTTGCCGGCGGTGGCCATCATCGGGTTGAAATTGCGCGCGGTGAGGCGGTAGACGAGATTGCCTTCGGCATCGCCTTTCCAGGCTTTGACGATCGCAAGATCGGCGCGCAGGCCGCGCTCCAGGATGTAGGTCTCGCCGTCGAAATCCTTGTGTTCCTTGCCTTCGGCGATCAGCGTGCCGACGCCGGTCTTGGTGTAGAAGCCGGGGATGCCCGCGCCGCCGGCGCGGATGCGTTCGGCGAGCGTGCCTTGCGGATTGAATTCGAGTTCGAGCTCGCCGGAAAGGTATTGCTTCTCGAACGTGTCGTTCTCGCCGACATAGGACGAGACCATCTTCTGGATCTGCCGCGTCTGCAAAAGAAGCCCGAGGCCGAAATCGTCGACGCCCGCATTGTTGGAGATGACGGTGAGACCCTTCACGCCGCTGTCGCGCAAGGCGGCGATCAGGTTTTCCGGAATGCCGCAGAGACCGAAGCCGCCGGACATCACGCTCATGCCGTCGAACAAGACGCCCTTCAATGCGTCGGCGGCGGTCTGGAAGACTTTGTCCATGGCGGCGTGCCCTGTTCTGCCGCCATGGCTTAGAATCATCGGCCAGCGCGTGCAAGCCGCCGGCTAAAGCCGTGCCCGCGCGCGGAACTCGGCCGTCGAATTGGTCCTGGGGAAAGGGGTTTGCGGAACCGGTGCGCCGAGGAATTCGCAGAGCGGGCCCCAGCCTTGCGGGGTGTCGTAGACCAGCAGGCGCGACCGCGGCAGCGTGTCTTTCACCGCCTGGTTATGGCGCTTGTAGACGGCGATCACATGATCCTTGTCGAAGCGGTTGCCGAAGGTCTGCTCGGCGACGATGAGTTTGCCCATCTTCGCCTGCTTGACGCGTACCGGATCGTCGGATTCGGTGTTGCGCGTCATCGAGGCGATGATGGTTTCGGAGATCGATTTGTACCAGGCCTCCGGATCGCGCTCCGTCAGGATGAATTTGGCGTCAGGAAACACGCCCGCCAGCTCGCGCCAGAAATGGCAGATCGGCCAGTCCACGCCCGCGGGGTATGGCGCCAGGAAGCTCTTCCAGTCCGTGGGCTTGCCCTCGGCCGCGCCTTCCCAGATGGCGTTGTGGTCGGGATGGGCGAAGACCTCGACCATGTGGTAGCAAGGCGCCAGGCCCAATTGCTCCAGCGCCGCCTTCAGCGACAGCGTGCCCGTGCGCCCGAACCCCGCGCCGATTACCTGAATGGTCATGTTTGCCCCCGCCCGATTCCGCGCGCATAAATTGGTCTGGAAATCCGCCCCCCGCAAGGACGTCCATGAGATCGCTGTTCCTCTTCCTAGCGCTGACGCTTGCCACGCCGGCTTTTGCCATGGATGTGAAGAGCCACGACATCGCCGACGGCGCGATGCTGAGCACGCAGCAGGTCTATACCGACTGCAACGGCGACAATGTCTCGCCGGGCGTGTTCTGGAGCGGCGCGCCGGCGGGCACCAAGAGCTTCGCGGTGACGCTTTACGATCCCGATGCGGATTTCTGGCACTGGACCGCGTTCGACATTCCCGCGACCGCGACAAGCATCGTGCGCGGCGCGAGCGCCACCCCAACGCTGTTGCCCGCCGGCACGATACAGGGCCGGAACGATTTCGCGCGGACCGGCTATGGCGGCGCCTGCCCGCCGCCGGGCTCGGGCAAGCATCACTATCAGTTCACGGTGTGGGCGCTGGACAGCGATGCTTTGCCGTTCGACAGCAATGCGGGCGGCGGCGCCGTCGGCGCCTATCTCAAGCAGCACGCCCTCGCCCAGGCGACTCTGACGGCGATCTATCAGCGCTGATCGGCGGGCTTCACGTCGGTCATGCGATCGACGTTGCGCAAGGGCGGGAACAGGCCCATCCAGACGGCCACCACCACCAGCGTGCCGATGCCGCCGAGGATCACGGCGGGCACCGTGCCGAACCATTGCGCGGTGATGCCGGATTCGAATTCGCCGAGCTCGTTGGACGCGCCGATGAACAGCATGTTGACGGCGCTGACGCGGCCGCGCATCGCGTCCGGCGTCGCGAAATTGATCAGCGCGGAGCGGATGAAGACGCTGATCATGTCCGACGCGCCGATGACGAACAGCGCACCGAGCGACAGCGCGAAATTGCGCGACAGGCCGAAGACGACGGTGGCGACGCCGAACACCGCGACGGCCGCGAACATGCGCGCGCCGGTGCGCCGCTCGATCGGCCAGCGCGCCAGCGAAAACGCCGTGACCGCCGCGCCCGCCGCCGGCGCGCTGCGCAGGAAGCCGAGACCCATGGGCCCGACCATCAAAATGTCGCGCGCATAGACCGGCAGCAGCGCCACCGCGCCGCCGAGCAGGACCGCGAACAGGTCCAGCGAGATCGCGCCCAGCACGATGGGGCGCTCGCGCACGAAGCGGATGCCTTCCTTGACGCGGTCCAGACGCGTCGCCTCACCCGGCGCGTGCGCGATCTTGCGACCGCCCAGCGTGATCGAGCACAGCGCGGCGAGCAGGAAGCAGACGAAGCAGACGCTGTAGGTCGCCACGGGGCCCAGCACGAACAGAAAACCGCCCAGTGCCGGCCCCGCGATCACCGCGGTGGTGAAGGCCGACGAGCTGAGCGCGATGCCGCGCGCCAGTTTCTCCGGCGGCACGAGAAAGGCGAGCAGCGAGGAACCGGCCGGGCCGGAGAAGCCGCGCGCGATGCCGAACAGCACCAGCACGCCGTAGAACGGTAGCGCGTTGTGCGGGAACTTCAGGCTGAAGGCGAGGAACAGCGCGGCGCACACCGCTTGCATGCTCTGGGCGATGGCGAGCACGCGGCGCTGGTCGAAACGGTCGGAGATCTCGCCGGCGGGCAGCGTGAACAGGAACATCGGCGCGAATTGGCAGAGGCCGACAAGCCCAAGCGAAAGTGGCGTGCGCTCGATGCCGTAGATCTGCCAGCCGATCGCGACAGACTGCACCATCATCGCCACGGTCGAGAAGAACCGGCTGGAGATGAAGACGCCGAAATCGCGCGTGCGGTAGAGGGTTGGCGGGGAATCCGTCATCGCGCCAAGGAGCGCGAACGGGCCCCATGCGTCAAGGGAGAACGGCCACCTTGCGCCATTGGTCGCGCGTGATGAACCAGATGTCGAACGGATAGGTCTTGCCTTCGATGGCGTGTTCGCGGCGCTCGCCTTTGGTCTCGCCGATCCGTGTGGCCACGGCCTGCGACGCGGCGTTCCCGGGATCGATCATCGAGATCAGCCGGTCCACGTTCTGTGTCAGGAAACCGTAATTCATCGCGGCGCGCGCGGCCTCGGTCGCGTAACCCTTTCCCCAATAGGGGCGGCCCAGCGTCCAGCCGACTTCGAGCCCCGGCCAGCCTTCGGGATTGAGCAGGCCGACGCGGCCCAAGAGCGCGTTGTCCGATTTGCGCACCACCGCCCAGGCGCCGTAGCCGCGCAACAGCCACTGGCCCGCGCCGCGCGCCATGTTGCGCCAGGAATCGTTGGCGCTGAGCGTCTCGCCGCCCAGATAGCGCATCACTTCGGCGTCGGCGAGAATCTCGGCGAATGGCGCCAGATCCTCCTGCCGCCACTCGCGCATGAACAGCCGTTCAGTTTCGAGACGCGGGATCATTCATCCTCCGTTCAGCGTTGCAGCAGCGTTTCGCACGAATGCGCGGCGCGACAAACCGGGACAAGAAACCAAATCCCAGCGCTTGTGCAAGTGGGCTCCCGATGACGATGTCTGATGGGTGCAAGACGCACAACAGGAGACTCAAATGAAATCGCTCAGATACGCAAAACTTGGCGCCGTTTTCGCCCTCGCGCTGGGCGCCGCCGTCCCCGCCTCGCTCATCGTCGCGACACCGGCCGCCGCGCACGAACAGTACCGCGGCAACGATCATCGCGGCGATCACGGCAACTTTCGCGGCGATCACCGCGGCTTCGACCATCACAACTATCGCGGCCATTGGGAAATGCGGAACCATCGCTGGCAATGGTTCGACGGGTTCTGGTTCGGGCGTTAATCCTCCGAGCCAGTAAAGCAAGCCTCCGCCGGGTGTAACGCCCCTCCCTCCCGGCGGAGGCTTCGCTGTTTTCGAGCCGCCGTGACCGGCGGTCACACGCTAGGCGCGCTCTTTCACCGCGCGCACGATCTTCTGCGCGGCGTCCGAAAGGTCGGAGCCCGACACGATGGGCAGGCCGGACTCGGCGAGAATCTTCTTGCCGAGCTCGACATTGGTGCCTTCGAGGCGCACGACCAGCGGCACGGCGAGCGATATCTCGCGCGCGGCGGCGACGATGCCCTCCGCGATGATGTCGCATTTCATGATGCCGCCGAAGATGTTGACCAGAATGCCCTTCACGTTGGGATCGGAGACGATGATCTTGAACGCCGCCGTCACCTTCTCCTTCGTGGCGCCGCCGCCGACGTCGAGGAAGTTGGCGGGCTCCTCGCCATAGAGCTTGATGATGTCCATCGTCGCCATGGCGAGGCCCGCGCCGTTGACCATGCAGCCGATCGAGCCGTCGAGCTTGATGTAGGAGAGTTCGTATTTGCCCGCCTCGCGCTCCATCGGGTCTTCTTCGTCCGGGTCGCGAAGCGCGGCGACGTCCTTGTGGCGGAAGAGCGCGTTGTCGTCGAAATTGATCTTGGCGTCGAGGCAGACGACGTGTCCGTCCTTGGTGACGACGAGCGGATTGATCTCGAGCAGGCTCATGTCCTTGGACAGGAACGCGCTGTAGAGATTCTGGATGATCGTGCCGCATTGCTTCGCCTGATCGCCCTTCAGCCCGAGCGCGCCGGAGATGTTGAGGCCGACATAGGGCGAATAGCCCGCGGCGGGCTCGACCTGGAAGGTCTGGATCTTCTCGGGCGTCTTCTTCGCCACTTCCTCGATGTCCATGCCGCCTTCGGTCGAGGCGATGAAGGCGATGCGCGAGGTGGCGCGGTCGACCAGAGCGGACAGATAGAGCTCGCGTTCGATGGCCGAGCCGTCCTCGATATAGAGGCGGCGCACGACGCGGCCG